>ONAI01000088.1 GCA_900315755.1 uncultured Ruminococcus sp. | reverse complement strand
AAGGGGAGCCCCCTTTGGCGGTTTCGCAGGATACCGAATATGTACCGTAAATTTACGGCTCGGTAGCCCACAAATTCCGCTAAGGGAAGCACTCTAAAGGTAGTACCTTTGGTTTTTGGCAAAGCTCCGCAAGCAGCCCCAAGCGCTCCGCAAGAGATGGAGTTCCATAATAAAGCAGAACTTTTCAAAAAACAAAATGGCACACTTAGTCAGCCACTCTTAGCGAAGCGGGTTACCGAGCTCGAAAGTACGGGCTCGGTAATTTTTGTCACTATTCCGCCAGAGGGGGCTCCCCTTAGTGTGCCATTTTTCATATACCGGACTATTATTTTTCAAGTGTGCCGTGGGAGAGTGATTTCAGGTAAGCGTTGATGAAGCCGTCAATGTCGCCGTCCATAACCGCCTGAATGTTGCCGTTTTCAAAGCCTGTACGGGTGTCCTTTACAAGAGTGTAGGGCATAAATACATATGAGCGTATCTGTGAGCCCCATGCTATCTGGTTCTGAACGCCCTTGATGTCCTCAATTTTTTCGAGATGCTCTCTCTCTTTGATCTCAATGAGCTTGGAGCGGAGCATTTTCATAGCGTAGTCCTTGTTCTGGTACTGGCTTCGCTGTGTCTGACACGATACAACGATACCTGTCGGTTTGTGTATAAGACGTACAGCAGAGCTGGTCTTGTTGACCTTCTGACCGCCTGCACCGCTTGAACGGTAAACCTCCATTTCGATATCCTCAGGACGTATATCTACCTCGATAGAGTCATCAAGTTCAGGCATAACCTCGATAGCAGCAAATGAAGTGTGACGGCGTCCCTGTGCATCGAAAGGAGATACGCGGACAAGTCTGTGAACGCCGGATTCGGACTTCATATAGCCGTAAGCGTTCTCGCCCTCGATAAGGATAGAGGCAGACTTCATACCTGCTTCATCGCCATCGAGGTAATCAAGTAGTTCAACCTTGAATTCGTGGCGCTCTGCCCAGCGGTTGTACATACGATAGAGCATTTCAGCCCAGTCCTGAGCCTCAGTACCGCCTGCGCCGGCGTGGAAGGTAAGGATAGCATTAGAGCTGTCATATTCGCCGTTGAGGAGAGTAGCGAGTTTTTCGTCTTCAAGTTTCTGCTTGAAGTTTTCAGCCTCTTCCTTGATCTCATCAACGGAGCTGTCATCATCCTCTTCGATAGAGAGTTCGATAAGGGTGATGAGGTCTTCGAGTGAATCGTTGAGAGCGTTGTATTTCTCTATCTTTCTCTCAAGAGATTTCTGCTCCTTGAGAACAGCCTGAGAGTTTTCGAGGTCATCCCAGAAGCCGTCTTTAGCAGTTTCCGCGCCGAGTTCTTCAACTCTTTCCTTAGCGGCTTTTATATTCAGAACGTCTGCGAGTTCGGTCATTTCCTTGCGGTAGCCGATCATTTCGACTTTCAGTTCATCGAGTATAATCATATTTTCAGATCCTTTCGTAGATACATACACATATATTTTACCACATTTTTTGCCTGACTGCAAGCCTTTTTACGAAAAATTCCGCTGTGCCGGATATTTTCAGGGGATTTCTGTTGATTATCTTCAGTTTGTTCACTCTTGGAGCGCAATATTTTACGTAAGCGTAAAAAATTATGAAAAGAGGTAAATTTCTCTTGCATTATACGAAGAATTGTAGTATTATTAATAGTGTATTGGTAGATGGGGAGAAGTATTTCTGTTCGTCTAAACTAACAATGTATTGGAGGAATAGTGTGAAACTCGTTTCAGTGGTTGTGCCGTGCTATAATGAGCAGGAGGTTCTCCCGATGTTCTATGAGGAGATCACCAAAGTTACAGGACAGATGATGCGTGATTTTCCGGAACTCACTTTTGAGTACCTTTTCATAAACGACGGTTCAAAGGATACTACACTTGAGATACTTCGTTCTCTCGCTTTGAAGGACGAAAGAGTAAGATATATTTCGTTTTCAAGAAACTTCGGCAAGGAATCCGGTATGTATGCCGGTCTTGAGAATGCAAAGGGCGACTATGTAGTTGTAATGGACGCTGATCTCCAGCATCCGCCGGCATTTCTTCCGGAAATGTACAGCTATGTCAGAAACGGTGAATATGACTGCGCTACAACGCGCCGTGTGAGCCGCAAGGGCGAATCAAAGGTGCGTTCATGGTTTGCAAGGAAATTCTACAAGATCATGAACAAGATCTCTCAGACAGAGATCGTCGACGGCGCTCAGGATTTCAGATTCATGAGCCGTCAGATGGTCGATGCGATACTTGATATGTCTGAGTATAACCGTTTCTCAAAGGGAATCTTCAGCTGGGTAGGCTTCAATACGAAGTATATCGAGTATGAGAACGTTGAGCGTCCTGCCGGAACATCTTCATGGTCTTTCTGGGGACTTTTCAAGTATTCGCTTGAAGGTATCATGGCGTTCTCAACAGCTCCGCTCGCAATTTCTTCGCTGCTTGGTATTATAAGCTGTATAACGGCTTTTATACTCATGATAATCACGGTCATCAAGACCATAGCTTTTGGCGAGGATGTTGCAGGCTATCCTACAACTATATGCGTTATCTTCCTTCTGAGCGGTCTTCAGCTTTTCTGCACCGGTATTCTCGGACAGTATCTCTCGAAAACTTACCTTGAAACAAAGAACCGTCCTATCTACATCTCAAAGGAAACGGCTGAAAGCTACCGCGAAAAGCAGAAGGAACGCTCTTCGGAAAGCTCCGGTGAAAATGCTTCTTCCGAAAAATAATCTACCGGAGGTGCTTCTGCCTTGAGCAAACACATGAGGCTGATAGTATCCCTGCTGTTTATAGTGATAATTCTTCTTGCGGTTGCTATCACAAGATTCTATTCGGATACGAGCAAAAGTGCATCCGGAGGTTCTGCACAGACTGACATCGAACGCATAGTTGCAACAGATCTCTCAGGCAATCAGATATTTGAGGACAGCAACGGTCTTTACGGCGTTGTCGATGACAGCGACAGAGTGATCGTTCCGGCTGAATGGGCTGATCTCAGCTTTGCAGGAGAGGGAAGATGTATTGCAGCCAAACGTATCAGCGGCTCTCTGATGAAGGGGGCGGTCGATTATGAAGGCAACATCGTGGTACCGTTTATTTATCGCAATATAGAGTTATGCGAGAGCGGCAGCACGAAAGTATATATCGCACAGTCTCTTTCTGATGAATCAGTAGTTGTGTATGACGAAAAGTTTTCGCCGCTGTTCAGGAAGGTCTGGAAAAGCTGCTATATTTCTGATACTTCACTGAAGCTTGTGAGCGATGCCGGCAACTATACCTATAACACTGATAATACAGGCTTTGTTTTTTCAAGAGCTGTTATCAGCGGTGAGGCTCTCGGATGCAGTTTTGAACTCAATGTCAATAATAAGACTCTGCTCGAAAACCTCGATCCGGCAATGCTGGAGTATATGGTAAGTGCAGTCAGCCATTATATCGAATTCGCTTACACAGGCGATGGAAATTACATCTCGGATATACGTACCGGCGGCAGACCGGTCCTTACAAAACTGTTTCCTGATGAGTCGAGGATCATTTCCAAAAAGCTTTGCGGGATAAAGGAGATCTCGCTTGCGATAGCTGCTCCTGATGATGATAAAACACCGCATTATTCTATCGCCGTTTCGGCAGATACGGAACTTGCTTATAAAAAGGAAAACCCGGAAGAATCAGACAGTATGCGGGAGAATTATATGGCGATCATTGAATTCAGCGGAAGTTCTGAAAATGATCTTACAGTAGTTTCGGGAAGCTTTGTGCTTTCTGAGCCGGATTACCCGAAGCCGACTGCTCCTGCCGAGCCCGATTACTTCGTACAGGACGATGATAATGGCTATCAGGAGGATATTTACAATAATAATTACGCAGAAGACTATATTCTGCACTAAATAAGGAGTTATAAGAATATGTCAAAAAAGGTTGCAATAATCATGGGAAGCGACAGCGATTTTCCAATAGTCAAGTCCGCTGCTGCTGAACTTAAAAAGTACGGCGTTGAGTTTGAATGCCGCGTAATGAGTGCGCACAGAACACCTGCTGAGGCTTGTGAATTTGCTTCAAACGCAAGGAAAAACGGCTTTGGTGTCATCATTTGTGCTGCCGGTATGGCTGCTCACCTTGCAGGCGTAGTTGCAGGTCATACAACGCTTCCTGTAATCGGTATCCCGATGAAGTCAAAGGCTCTTGAGGGCATGGATGCTCTCCTTGCAACAGTTATGATGCCGCCCGGAGTACCGGTAGCAACTGTCGGTATCGACGGTGCTAAGAATGCTGCTGTACTCGCTGTACAGATGCTGGCAATTTCCGATGAGACACTCGCTGAGAAGCTTGCTGCCGAGAAGAAGGCTATGGCTGACGGCGTTATCGCTAAGGACAAGGCACTTCAGGAGCAGGTAGCTGCACTTTGATGGGAGATCTTAAATACCTTTTATTCGACCTTGACGGTACTCTTACCGATTCGCAGGAGGGTATCATCAACTGCTTCAGGTATACCTCAGATGTCATGGGCGTACCTATGCCGGAGAAGACCAGCGTACTTTTCGGACCTCCTCTGGGGGAATCCTTTGAGAAGTATTTCGGTATGAACAAGGAACAGTCTGCTGAGGCTGTGAGAATATACCGTGAGCGATACGGCAGAGAAGGTCTTTTCGAGAACCGTGTTTACGACGGTATCCCTGATATGCTCAGAAGGCTCAGAGATGCAGGCTTTCAGCTTGCTGTTGCCACCTGCAAGGCGGATGTATTCGCTGTAAGGATACTTGAAAGGTTTGATCTGGCGCAGTACTTCACCTTTATCGGCGGTGCCGGAACTGACGGCAGCCGCACCACAAAAACTGAGGTGATAGAGTACGTTCTTGAAAATATAGGCAGCTCCGACAAAAGCCGTGTGCTTATGATAGGCGACAGGGATACTGATGTCATAGGCGCACAATGTGCAGGAATAAAGTGCATGGGCGTTCTCTGGGGCTACGGCAGCGGAAAGGAACTTGCGGAAACAGGTGCGGTCTGCATCGCGCGGACACCTGCCCACGCAGCAGATATGCTGCTTGAAAATATCTGAGCAGCGTAAATTTATACTAAAAGCTTACAATTTCCGCGAAGACGCGGGATTGCATATACACATTCATTTTATATAATTCTCAAGGAGGAATTTCAAAATGGCAAACATTGAAAAGAAGGAACAGCTCTATGAGGGCAAGGCTAAGAAGGTTTATGCTACAAACGATCCGGATCTCGTAATCGTAGATTACAAGGATGATGCAACAGCTTTCAACGGCGAGAAGAAGGGCACTATTTCAGGCAAGGGCGTTATCAACAACCGTATGACCAACTTCATGTTCAAAATGCTCGAAAAGGAAGGCGTTCCTACTCATCTCGTAGAGGAGATAAGCGACCGCGAAACTATCGTTAAGAAGGTTTCCATCGTTCCCCTTGAGGTTATTGTAAGAAATGTTGCTGCCGGCAGCTTCTCAAAGAGAATGGGTGTTGAAGAAGGCAAGAAGCTTCTCTGCCCGATCCTCGAATTCAGCTATAAGAACGATGATCTCGGCGATCCTTTCATCAATGATTACTATGCACTTGCACTCGGTCTTGCAACTAAGGAAGAGATCGACACTATTGCAAAATACGCTTTCAAAATAAACGAATTCATGGTGAAGTTCTTCAAGGGACTTAACATTGATCTCATCGACTTCAAGATCGAATTCGGTAAGACTTCAGACGGAACTATCATCCTCGCCGATGAGATCTCACCTGATACCTGCCGTTTCTGGGACAGCACTACTCACGAAAAGCTTGATAAGGACAGATTCCGTCGTGATATGGGCGGCGTTGAAGAGGCTTATCAGGAAATCATGAAGAGACTTATGGGAGAATGATCTATGGGCGGTTTTTTTGGTGCAGCTTCAAATAATGACTGCGTAACTGACGTATTCTTCGGTACAGACTATCATTCACACCTCGGAACAAGAAGAGGCGGTATGACATCATGGTCTGAGGAGAACGGATTCCAGAGAAACATCCACAGCATTGAGAATTCTCCTTTCAGAACAAAATTCGAGAACGATGTAGTAAATATGCGCGGAAAGCTCTGTATCGGCTGTATCAGCGATACAGATCCGCAGCCGATACTTGT
>ONAI01000006.1 GCA_900315755.1 uncultured Ruminococcus sp. | reverse complement strand
AACTAAAGTAAGGCTATGAACAGCGTTTGAGTAGATACTTCTTCAAAATGGTTTACCTCAATAATTCTCATAAAACTGCTATATAAGCACCGCGCTTATTACTTCCGGTTTTATTATATCATTGCGAAATAAAAGCCTTTGGAAAGGGGACGAAACTAATCAGGGGGCAAACCTTTCCTCAGAAAGGTTTGCCCCCTGTAAGCTGCCTATAAAGTTGCAATATAAGTATCACACATATAACAACGGATCATTTGGTTTCGGCAGTTGTCTTATCGACCGGAAGCTTTGAAATGATCTTGAGAACATACTTCTGGATCAAAAGGGCATCATTAGCGTTTGTACCCTCAATATTATCAACGTTGCCGTTTATGATACCGTCAGGAGTGATGTGATCTTCACTTGTACCGTCAACACCGTATTTCTTAGGATTGAGTGAAGACTGCATTACGATAACAACATCAGACATATCTATCTCGCCATCGCAGTTTGCATCGCCCCATACTATGCCGTCATTGCTTGTAGAAGGCTCAGTCGGATCAATTACCAGTTCGCCGCCGTATACAGAAGGATCTGTATTAGTGAGCAGGTAGGTGAGCGGTGAGTTCCAGTAAATAGTGATCTCGTTAGTAGAATAGCTCTCGGCGTTATCAATAAAGCATTTTGCCGGTGGCTGAGTTTTACAGTAAGCTTTGGCAGCGCTGTCATCAAGATTCTGATTTACGCCGCCTGCGAGCATACCTTTCATTGCCTTATATACGCACATTGAAGGACGGTGGTGCGGATGCTCCGGAGAAACTGTACCATAGCCGGAAACGAAAGAAGTTCCGAGCGGGTTTACTCCGAGGAGATAATCGAGCTGTTTATTAGCGGCATCGCGGTATTTGGTCTCACCTGTGAGATTATAAGCGAGCATGAGGATGTTGCCGGAATTAGCGATAGTCATATTGCTGCCCCAGTTGTATTCAGTGATAGAAGTGCCGTAGGGACACTCATATGTATTCATCAGCATTTCCTCAGCCTGTTCGAGAACGGCATTCTGGCATTTATTGTAAATGCTTGATCCGGTGTCGATATTCTCCATAGTAAGTATGGCGATATTTCCGTAATCGCCTACCGTAGACCAGTCAAGACCTGTTTTGGTAGCCATTTCGCTGAGAGCATCGAGGTAAGTATCATTCTTTGTAGCACGATACATCTGTGCAGCAGCCCAGTAGCGTTCATCCTTATCAGTTTTGTCGCCGTAGTCACCTGTTTTTACAGATGAAGGATTTTCAAAATCAAACTCAGGGTGCTTCTGAAGGTAATCCCATGATTTTTTAGCGGCTGCAAGACAAGTATCAGCGAAGTCTTTGTCATATTTCCGGTAAGCTTCAGCAGCGAGAGCCATTGAAGCGCAGAAATCAGCCGTAGCGGTCGATGATACCGGAGTTACGATAAGCGGTTCAGTTTCTTTTTCCGGCATTATGTAGGCCGGGAACTTCTCGCAGGTGACTTTGTGGTAAACTCCGCCGTCATCCCTCTGCATTTTGAGCATCCATTCAAGCTCATAGCGTGTTTCATCGAGAATATCGGGGACATTATTTCCGCTTTCGGGGATACCGATGCTGTCCGAATGAAAATCCGGTGCGGATAGGTATGAATAGAGGAGATCGGCAACAGCCTTTGAAGCAGCAACGGTATATCTGCCATAGTCGCCGGCATCGTGCCAACCGCCTGAAACGTCGATTTTTTCGCTTGTTCCGAGGATAGTAGCCTTTGATGTGTGACAAGCCACATGACCAAAGTCTTTATCTTCAACTTTAGTGCCGCAGCGCTGGAGATAAAGCATCCTTATGGAATCATCAAGAAGATTTGAATAAACACTGTCGCTGATCTCGAAAGGATATGAATCCTCAAGACCTTCGCAGGAAATGTAGTATTTACCCACCTTATTTACAGATGAAAAATCTCCTGTCCAGTTATCTTCGCCGGCGGATTTGTTATTGCCTTGGCTTACAAGTTTGCCGGTATAAACTGCTTCATTTGTATCAGCGTTTATAACAGAGAATTCCTTCTGATCTGTAACATGACGAAAAACAGCAGTTTTTGGGACGTTAGTCCTGTATCCTACCTGATTGATGTTTATATCATTTTCTTTTGGAAGGAAGGAAGTTGTGTCCACTTCATCGGGATTGAGCAGTTCGAGAGAAACATTATCAATATAGATAGTGTGCTCAGGGAGTCTGCCCTCATATTCTGTCTGGATACCGCAGTTGAAAACGAATTTGGACATAATGTCTGTATCATATTCCATAGTGAATTCGCAGTCAACTGTCTGCGGCTCTTCTTCGAGATCGAGACCGAGCCATTTGTAGGAGGTGTATTTTCCGCCGTTCTGCTGAAGAATGGCTTCGATACGTCTGTCGATAGTAGACGAGATGTCGAATTTCAGGTGGTATCTTCCGTTTTTGAACAGCGGAACGATGTCGTAGAACACCTGAACCGAGTAATTCTTTTTACCAACATTAGAAATAGTAAGGGCGAGTCTGCCTTCACTTGTGGAAAGCTCACATTCGCCGCCGGTTTCTAAGTATGTGCCCCAATCGTCAGTGCCGTCCTCGAAGGTCGAGTTGCTTATGAGATTCTCAGCGGCGTAAGAAACGCTTGGGATCTGAGGCATAGCAGATGCCATGACAGAACAGGCAGCAAGAGCAGCTGCCATTCTTTTGAACTTCTTTGAAATCATATATAATTTTCCCCTCTCAGAATGATGCGGCAGAAGTGCTGATCTGCCATTCATACATTATAGGAACATTATAGTGCATCCACAACTAAAAGTATACAAAATTTCTATAAAAAATGGTAAAATTATGACACGGAATATAATGGACCGCTGATCTCAGCGGTCCGGGAAAGGCTGTATTGTGTACTGTTTTTTGTACTTTTTAGGGGTTGTGCCCATAAATTTTTTGAACACTTTTATGAAGTAGCTTTGTGAACTGAAGCTGAGCATATTGCTGATCTCAGTATCCGAATATTCGGTAAAAAGCAGAAGAGCAGCAGCTTCTTCGATCTTTAGTTTGTTTACGTAATCGCCGAATGCCATGCCTGTTTCAGTTTTAAAAAGGCGCGATAGATAGGCGGAACTTATCTTCAGTTTGTCGGCAGCGTCCTCGAGTGTAACGCGGCTGTGCAGGTGACGCATAACGTGGTCGATAGTTTTTACTATCTGCTTGGAATGAACTCCGCTGAGTTTTATCTGGCGCATTTTGCTGGTATATTTTTCGATCATTTCGATGTGTACTGCGCGGATCTGATCCTCAGTTGTACACTTATCGGTTTTCTGGATGTAGAAATCGCTGAGACTGTAAGAGCTTTCCGGAGTCATGCCGCCTTTGATACAGTAACGCGCAATGAGTGCGGCGAGAATGACCATGTGGAATTTGAGGTTCTGTAAGCTGTTTTCGCTCAGAACGCCGCAGCCTTCGCAGAAAAGCGGCTTCATGAACACCTTTACCAGTTCCATATTGCCGGAGCAGATACTCTCATAGAAAGCAACTTCACGGTCAAAAGGAGCGTGTTCAAATTCCTCTTCACGCTGAGAAGAGATATGCTGAGCGAAATTAATAAGATCATCGTTTTTCAGAGAGATCCCCCCTTGCAATTGCCATTATACATAACAAGTATAGCATATAATTGTGAAAATAGCAAGATGCGCGGAGAAAAAGTCGCGTTTATTCTAATTTATGCCGCGAAGAAGCCAGCGGGGGCTCCCCGCGTATAGCATATTATAAAAGAAATAGCAAGATGCGCGGAGAAAAAGCGGCGGTTTTTAAAACTTATGCCGTGAAAAATCAAGTGGGGACTCCCATGTAAAGCATATAATTGCAAGCAGCAATATATCCGGACAAAGAAATCAGGCAGACTGCGGGGGGATGCAGTTAAGTCTGCCTTTTAGAGCGATATTCATTATACAGGATTTTTTGGAGGATATCACAGTAATTGAAGAATATCGTTTCTCACATTGTCGAGACGGCCGTCGGATATGCCGAAGTCCATTTCTTTATATGACCAGATAGCTCTTCCGATACCGTGTTTTTCAAAGACTGAATGGATACATTTCAGCCATTTTACTGTATCTTCCGGAGAAACGACGTCAATGACGCCGTATTCTCCGCAATAGAGAGGAACGTTGTTTTCTTTAGCTTTATTTATTGCTGATGCGAAGAGGTTTTCAAAGTATTCCTCATTACAGCCGGACTCTTCAAAAGTGAAGCGGTCTTCCTTATTTATCGCATCAGTCCAGTAAGCGCCCTGATGTGTGAATTTAAGAGGATCATAGCAGTGCATATTGTAGACGATATTCTCATCGTGCGGTGGGTTGAGAGCGTAAACAGCGTCAGCCGCGTTATTGTTATAGCTTCCGATGAAGATCAGAGTTTCAGGAGCGTACTGGCGAATACGTTCAACGCAGGTATCCGCGATCCTGTTCCAGTTGTCGATGAAGCTTTTGTCGGTGACCTCGTTGAGAAGCTCAAAAGCGATGTGCTCAGGATCTCTGCCGAAACGTTTTGCGAGCTCTTCCCAAAGCTGATAGAATTTTTCCTGATATTTCTCCGTAGTAATCAAAAGAAAAACCGGCAGTTTTGTGAAGATCGAGGATCGTATTCATACCGTATTTGCGGCAGATTACGATAGCTTTTCTGAGACGTTCAAAGCCTTCTTCGATGAAAGAACCGTCAGGATTCTGAAGAATGTTATAATCGAAAGGGATACGTACATGATCTGCACCCCACTCTGATACAATGGCAATGTCATTTTCGGTAATAAAGTTATCAAGTCTGTCCTTGCTGTAATCGCACTGGGAGAGCCAGCCGCCGAAATTTACACCTTTATAGAAACCTTTGCTTTTAAGCATGATAGTTCCTCCTTGCAGATAGAGAGTGAGAAATACGTATCAAGTTAATTACGATTATGGTAAAATTAAGAGAGGGGGGCACACTTTTCAACTTGGAATAGGCTTTAGTATGTGATAAGCCTATTCCAAGTTGGCAAATTGCAGAAAACACTAAACGGGCAATATTTCTGCAATTTGTTCCGTCCGAAAGGACGGAAAAGCGCTACAATAATTGATTTTACGTGTTTTATCACAAAACGGATAAGCACGTTAAAACGGGTATCGAATCAATAACAGGCACTGTACAGTTATTGATTACATTTTTATTATATCACTATGCTTAGCAAGATTATATCACTTTCATGACATTTTTATCACATTTTTGCAATTAATCTGACCTCATTTCAGATTTGCTGACAACAGGATGTCTATAAAAGAAATTCAGCCGTGTATAATACACGGCTGATCGTCTGATTTGTCCATACCCTTACATATGAAGTTCAGATTTATTAAAATACAGTGCGGTTACAGTGCAGGTAACCGCACCGATTTCAATCAGTTATGAGAGGAACCAATAATCCAGTGTTGTATCATTGCTGCTGAAAACAAGATAGATATCATTGCTTCCTGCTGCGGACTTGATAGCAGAAGCTGTAACTTCCTTAGAGGTTGTACCGGTTGGGAGTTCAACGTATCCGAGAACTGTTCCCTTTGTAGGTGAACCTGTACAGATCTTTACAGCACCGCCGTTCTTAGCACATCCCTTGATAGTGATGTTCTTAACACCGTTGAGGTCAGCACCGCTAACCTTGATCCAGTCACCGGAGTTACCTGTAACTGTTGTGTCGCGGAGACCGTTTACGCTGATTCCCTTTGATTGGTTAGACATTGTTTCAGCCTGAACCTTTGTATACGGATCAAGAGACTCGATCTGTGCGCAGCCCTTCATGTTACCTGAGCATGAGAACTGTCCGTTGCTGAATGTAGCCTCGTTGATCTGAGTTGAACGATAGTTACCGTCCTTGTTATTAGCTAAGAGTTCGCCTGTGTTCTTATTGTAGAACTGGTAGCCGTTTGCTGCTGTCATACGGAGAGACTGCTGACGGCTGTGATAAGCAACATAATACTTATTCTTGAAGTAAATGATCGAGTGGTGGTTGTTACCGCCCTTGTCTATATTCTGAGAACCTGTGTTCTTGAATACATTGCCTGCGAGTTTTGATTTATCCCACTTGAGCGGATCAGTAGACTTCATGTAAAGAATATCTGCGTTTCCGAAGTTTACTCCGTTGATAGTTTTGTTTCCAACATCCCAGTTAGAGCAGTAAGAATAGTACCATGTGTCGCCGACCTTGATAACGCTTGAATCCTCGAAGAGGTAAGGTATATCCATAGTCTGAGGAGTGCCGATGAGTGAAACGCCGTTCTCTTTAAGATCAACCTGTACAACTCTTCCGGTTCCTGGAGAATCTGCTGCAACGCCCTGCTTTCTGCCGCCGCCGAAGAAGAGGTAGCATTCGTTAGTCTTTTCGTCGTAGTATACGCCGGGGTCGAACATCCACTCAACATTGCTGCAGTTAGGGCTACTGTGTGAGAGGAGAGCGCCGTTGATAGGATCTGTCCAAGGACCTGTCGGGCTGTCGCCCATTACAACGCCGATACCGCCGCCGCTGTTAGCGAAGAAGAGGTAGAACTTAGTTGTACCGTCACTGAATGTCTTGCAGCAAGCATCAGGAGCCCATGCAGCACTTGCCCACTTAGCAGCACCGTTTGATGTTCTTCCGTTTCTGTCAGCGATCGGCATAGCGCCGTGGTCAGTCCAGTTAACCATATCAGCTGTGGATACACAGTTGATAGTACCTGAATTGTAGGTGTTCTCGTTCATTTTTCCGTTTGCCATGTACTCATAAGCATCATTTGTTGTGTAGATGTAGAGTCTGCCGTTGTAAACGAGCCAGCCCGGATCAGCGCCGAAACGCTGAGTTGTCATCGGGTTATTTTCACCGTCATACTTCCAGCTTGTGTTAACATTGACACTTTCAAAGAGTTTTTCCATTCTCTGAACGTCCACTGGCTTTTCAGCAACAGGGAACTTAGTGATCTTGCCGAGGATGTAGTTATTGATAAGGATAACGTCAGCAAGTTCAAATGTACCGCTCTGGTCAACGTCGAGAGCAATTGCCTGAAGAGCGTCTGGTGAGAATTTCTTTAATAATGTACGGCGAGCGATGATAGCATCATAACCATTGATCTTGCCATCGAAGTTGATGTCGCCGATAGTGAGTTTACGAACAACAGGCTTGCCAGCGCCGGGAACGACTGTACCCTTAACTGCGCCTACTACATCATCAATGTAGAAGTTGTTGTATTCAGCGCCATCTTCCTTTTCAGCAGACTCGATGTAGAGAGCCATATCTGAGGCATCCGCAGGGATCTTGTAGCTTGTGTTAGAAAGCTGGAGCCAATCGCCCTTAGAAACTGTTCCTTCATCAATGGTATCATAGTGAGTTTCGTTATCTGATCCTGTATACTGGAGCTTGAGAGCAAATGTCTCTGTCTCATCACCATCGAGGTATGAAACGTTAGCTGAGAAGCTGAATTCCTTACCCGGCTCGAACGGATTTGAGTAGATATTGAACTTAGCGCCGTTCCAGTAATCGGTTCTGCCTTCAACGAGGAGAGCTTCCTTACCGCCCTGCTCATAGTTTGTACGTCCGCTTGTGCTTACCTTTTCACAGAATCTTGTCTCCCAGCCGTTTACGTCGCCTTCAAAGGTGTGGTGGAAGTAATATCCGTTAGCATCCGGCTCGATCGGCTTAGCAGGTTCCTGTGTGTATGTGCTTCCGTCGCCCCACGGCTGTGGAACGATGCTTGTGATAGCTGAATAAGCTGTCTTAGGCTGGTTGTTTCCGTTGTAGAGAAGAGGATAGTTTGGCTTGTTGCGGTCGTTATCCTTATAACCTACCCATGAGTTATTGTCGTTAGGGCCCCAAACCTGAACAAGAGTAACCTTGCCCTTGTACTTTCCGCTCTTATTGACATCGTAAGCGTGCTGGAAGATAGCCTTATACTTATCAGCCTGCTGCTGATCTGTATACTGACCGCCGTTACGTGAGATATCGAGCTCAGTTACCTGAACGTCAAGACCGAGGCTGAGGTATTCATCCATAGCTTTAAGGTAAGATGTTGTATTACCCCAGTCCCACTGACCTGTGCAGCAGTCGAGGTGTGACTGCATACCCATACCGTCGATAAGACCCTTTGCCTGAAGAGGCTTAAGGATAGTATTTATAATGTGAGCTTTCTTCTTATCAGCAAATTCATTGTAATCGTTGTAGTAAAGCTTACAGGTCTTAGGAGCATATTTTCTTGCATAAGTGAAAGCTTTCTCAACGAATGAGTTGTTGCCGTAAATTCTTACCCATGCAGATGAACCGTTCTGACCGTTAGTACCGTTTGTATTTCTTACTTCGTTATCGCCTTCGATTACTTCGTTACAAACGTCGTATGAATAGAGATCAAGCGAAGGATACTGAGAAGAGTATGCGTTGAACATATTCTTTATGTAGCTCTCCATACGCTGATCCATAACGGAAGCGCTTACATAAGCGCCGCTGTCGCTGAAGTTCTGCTTGAAGAACCACTCAGGAGTCTGGCTGTGCCATACAAGGGTATGACCACGGAAACCAAGGTGATTCTTAACACAGAAGTCGATGATAGCTGATGCACTTTTAAGAGATACCTTAACGTTGGTATCAGTAGAACCGTTCCGATCGATAGTAGACTGAGGCTTTGTCTCATTCTCGCACTCGATAGCGTTGCAGTCCTTCAGGATGATGTTCTTGATAGCATTATCATTGATAGTTCCGCCGTTAAAGATGTTACCAACGCGGAAGTATCCTGCGAACTCGTCCTTAAGACCTTTTTCAGATGTTGCAGCTTGAGCGCCAACGACCTTTTCTTCAGTAACTGTGAAGTTATCGAACGCGAAATCATTTGTCGAGTCAGTAGTAATGCTTACGAGGAACTCAGTAGCGTTATCAGGAGCGGTATAAGAAGTGGAGAGGTCCACCCACTCATTAGCTCCGACCTCTTCTGAGATGAGCTCAACGACTGATTCCTCCTGTGTTTCAGCGTCTATGCAGGTAAGGTTCACATGGAATGTATCACCTGTTTCACTGAAAACAGAAACGTTATAGGTGTAATCAACACCGCCTGAAAGATAAAATTTCTTTGAAGACTCTGCGCCATCCCCTGGGGCAGTTCTTCCTGTTACGACCATTCCTCTTGAACCGCCGAAGCCTTTACCGTTTACAGCCTGGATGTCGGTATCAAAGTTTGTATACCATCCATCGTAATTGACATCGAAGCTATCGGTAACAACTGCGGAAGTGTAAGTAGGTGTGATCATGTTTGGCATAGCAGCGAGAACGCTGGAGAAGCATATTGCTGCTGTCATAGCCGCACATATTTTTTTCCTGTTCATAATAATCATCTCCTTAATAGATTATTGGCAAAAAATGACTCACAGTATTTGTTGAGTTTAATTATACACTATTCATTATTTGTTCACAACCCACAATGTGAAGATTAGGTGGATAAAATGAATGAGATGTTAACTATCATAAACAATTTTAATACTGATTGTTTATTGCTCTTTAACATCAATGACAACATACTCTGAAATAGTACCTGTCTTGAATGGGATAGCCCAGCCTGATATACCGGAGGTCACGACAAAATCGGTGCTTCCGCGGGATTCTGTACCGTAAGCGCGGTCGTTTGCTTTTATCAGAACGCCTATGATACCTGCCGGGAAGATGTGTCCGCCGTGGGTGTGACCGGACAAAACGAGGTCAACGCCTGCGTCAGCTTCGTTGTCATAATCGTTCGGCTGATGATCTGCAACTATCATGTACTTTGAGGTATCAAGATCTTTGATAAGCTCCTTGACAGGCAGGCGATCATCATAGGATTTGTCAAGCCTTCCTATTATATAGAAGCTGTTGTTTACGAGTACGCTTTCGTCCTCAAGGATGATAACGCCGTTCTTTTTTAGTTCGGAGCGCAGATCGTCGATAGTATAGCCGCGTCCGCTGGAATACCCCTTGTCGTGATTGCCGGTAGCAAAATACACACCATATTTCGGAGCGATGCTTTTAAGAGCGCGGCAGGCTTCTTCCATATCCGATCTTGTTGAACTGTCGTCCACGAAATCTCCGGCAACGATCACAACATCAGGCTTGTCATCTCTCATACGTTCGCATTGTTCAGCGAATTCAGAGCCGTCAAGGGTTATGCCGACATGGAGGTCTGCTATCTCTACGATACGCAGCGTATCCTGTCCGAGCTTCTTATCGGTCGTGAAGCTGTAAGAGGTCCGGTAAACATGATGAGCAAGATACCAGCCTATGGAAAGATAGACCGCTGTGAGGACTATCGCTGCACAGCCTTCATAGTAGCGCACGGACGTTTTTTTAGTCAGTTTGCGTATCAGCTTGCCGAAGCTGTCACATACCAGCCAGAACACAAACAAGTGTATCATAATGATGACAGCTGCCCATACATTCAGAAATATAGCTGCGAGCAGGTTTATCAGTACGACAGGAGCAGCGGCAGCTGCCCAGCTGAGTTTTGGGTGCTTGTCCTTCAGGTTGTCCAGAAAGCTGAAGCGTCGGAATTTCTTGATAAGGTAAACGACAGCTGAAACTGATACGGCTATAACAAGCGCTAAAATTATTAACCACATTAACATAGCACATTCTACCTCTACTATAATTATAACATATCATTATACATAATGCAACAAAAACAGTCAAATACCAACAAAAAATAATACTGCATAATTTGTGCAATTTGTTGTTGATGATAAAAATGCTTAATTTGTTACACTTCGACATTTTATATAATTATATCATTTAGCAGTTGCGAAGTCAATGAATATTTGCCTGAAAAATCAAATTCGGAATAAGGTACAAATTTGATATTGCTGCTTTGTTGATACTTACATAAGCGTGTAACATACTGTGTTGATATTTGTGCAAAGAGTGCCTTTATTATTGACTTTTACAGGGTATCTTGCTATAATTATATTGGATTTATGACCGCTGAGAGGAGGGGACTCTATGGTATTACTGTACTATGAGATAGTTTTTCTTTTGTCACTCGGACTTACTATCCTTTACTCGTTTTTCTGGAATAAGCGTTTCGGAGTGCATTTCACACTCATTTTCATTATTACTACATTTACCGATCTCGGATATATTTTCCTCGCTGAGGCTGAGAGCCTTGATTCGGCGCTGACCGCTCAGAAGCTTATATACTTGGGGGCGTGTTTCCCTATATTGCTGATAATGCTGTGTATATTCTCTGTATGCAGGATAAGATTGAACAAATGGCTGAGAGCGCTGCTGATAACGATTGATCTGTTTGTTTATATGGGCGCTCTTACTATGGGTAAGAACGAGCTGTTTTATAAAAATGTTACATACACTACTAAAAATGGCATAACTGTACTTGAAAAGGATTATGGCGTGCTTCATCACCTGTTCTATGCAATGGTTATATTGTATGTCATGATGTGTTTTGCTGCATTGGTATACAGTCTGCAGAAAAAAGACATCTCCAACAAGACTATCTATCTGATGTTCCTGCCTGTTTTGCTGACTTTTGCAGCCTTCTTCGGAGGAAGACTTTATGAAGGAACAGTAGAATTAGTGCCGATATCATACCTCATCGCTCAGGTCACTTACCTTATTATAATTCATCGTATCTGCCTTTATGATATTGACGATACAGTTGCTGATTCTCTTGTGCAGAACGGTACTACCGGGTTTATGTCGTTTGATTTCAAGAGGAACTACCTTGCAAGCAATGAGACTGCAAAAAGAATATTTCCGATACTCAATGATATGAAAGTGGATGAGCCTGTTGATGCTGATCCGGAGCTGAGTTCGGCGGTCGAAGCGTGGATAAAGCGCTTTGAGACAGGAGCAGACAATGAAAAGATGCTCTATGAGACTAATGGCAGGACTTACATAGTCGAGGTCGCTTATCTCTGTATAGTCAATCGTAAATACGGCTATCAGTTCTATCTTACCGACGATACAAGGAATCAGGAGTATATTTCGCTGCTTGACAGGTATAATGCCGATCTTCGCACCGAGGTCGCCAAAAAGACCGAGGATATACTTGAAATGCACAATAAGCTCATACTGAGCATGGCGGTAATGATCGAAAGCCGAGATAATTCGACAGGCGGACACATCAGGCGTACAAGTGAGGTCGTGCGGATACTTATAAAAGAGATGATGAAGGAAAACGAACTCGGACTGACCGAGTCGTTCTGCCGGAATATAATCAAGGCTGCACCTATGCACGATCTCGGAAAGATCGCGGTAGATGATGCGATACTGCGTAAACCGGGGCGCTTTACGGATGAAGAGTATGAGAAGATGAAGGCTCATGCGGCTGAGGGAGCACGTATCGTACACAATGTCCTTGAGGGGACTGATGATATGGAATTCCATATTATCGCGGAAAATGTCGCACATTATCATCATGAGCGCTGGGACGGCTCTGGTTATCCCGAAAAGCTGACGGGCGAAAATATCCCGCTTGAAGCACGTATAATGGCGATAGCGGATGTCTATGATGCACTTGTGAGCAAGCGCGTTTATAAGGAAAAGATGTCCTTTGAAGACGCGGACAGGATAATTATGGAAGGCATGGGAAAGCATTTTGATAAGAGACTTGAAAAATACTATGTGAGCGCACGTCCTGCGCTTGAAGCATATTACAGCAGTCTCAGCTGAATAATGATTTATAAGGATGGTAATAAATGAAGGTTTTTGACTTCGATAATACGATCTACCACGGTGAGAGTTCGATAGATTTTTCGATTTTCATGATAAGGAAGAACCGGCGGATAATACTTTATCTTCCGACGATATTCATATGTCTTGTGAAGTATAAGCTTTGCCTTGTGGATAAGGTGAAGCTTGAAAAAACGATCAATGATTTCCTAAAGGTAATGATAAAGGATAAGCGCGAGACATTCAGAATGATAGTGGAATTCTGGGCAAAGAATGAACATAAGCTCAATAAGAGGATACTTGGCTTGATAAAGCGCGATGATGTCATAATGACAGCAAGTCCGAGCTTTCTTGTGCATGGCATACAGGAAAGGCTCAATACCAGAAACATAATATGCACAGAGGTCGATCCCGATAAAAAGGAGATGACTTATTTCAATTTCGGAGAGAATAAGCTAAGACGCTATAAGAAGTTATACGGCGACAGGAAGATAGACTGTCTGTTTACGGATTCCTATAACGACAAGGCTATCATGGACATTTCCGAGAAAGTATACATAGTGAGAAAAGGACGCATAAGGCGATTGAAAACAAGCTGATAAAGGCTTCGCAGAGAATGTTTCTGCGAAGTTTTTTGTTATATGCTGAGACTATAACTGAATATTGATTTTATGTAGTTGACTTATATATAAAACCGATGTATAATATAGACATACCAAACGAAAGGGGCGGTAAACTTGAAAAAAATGAACAATCTGTGCCGGCTTCGTTCGGTATTGATCGCAAAAGACCGAATGTGCGGTCGGCGATGTATCTGACATTTTTCAGTGCGAATAAATCATTAAGAATCATTATGAATACAAATTTTTATTTTTCAGGAGGAAATTACAATGGCTAATAATAAATTACATTTCGAGACTTTACAGCTTCACGTAGGACAGGAACAGGCTGATCCTGCAACAGATGCAAGAGCAGTACCGATATATGCGACTACTTCATATGTGTTCCGTGATTCACAACACGCTGCTGACCGCTTCGGACTCAGGGATGCAGGCAATATCTACGGAAGACTTACCAATTCTACTCAGGATGTTTTCGAGAAGCGTATCGCAGCACTTGAAGGCGGAGTTGCTGCACTTGCAACAGCTTCCGGAGCAGCTGCTATAACATACACTATACAGGCGCTTGCAAAGGCAGGGGAGAACATCGTAGCATCAAAGACTATCTACGGCGGTACTTACAACCTTCTCGCGCATACTCTTCCACTTTACGGCATTACTACTAAGTTCGCAGATCCTGAGGATGAATCATCATTTGAAGCTGCTATTGATGAAAATACAAAGGCACTCTACATCGAAACACTTGGTAATCCCAACTCGAATGCTATTGATATTGAAAAGATAGCGAATATCGCTCACAAGCACAATATCCCGCTTGCCTTGTACGTCCTATCGAATACGGTGCTGATATTGTTGTACATTCGGCAACTAAATTCATTGGCGGTCACGGAACTGCTATCGGCGGCGTTATCATTGACAGCGGCAATTTCGACTGGGCGAAGTCCGGACGCTATCCGTGGGTATCAGAGCCTAATCCAAGCTACCACGGCGTAAGCTTTACGGCAGCGGTAGGCCCGGCAGCTTTTGTAACATATATCCGTGCTATCCTTCTCAGAGATACAGGTGCAACTCTTTCACCGTTCCATGCTTTTATCTTCCTTCAGGGACTTGAAACACTTTCTCTCCGCGTTGAGCGTCACACCTCAAATGCTAAGAAGATAGTTGAATATCTCGCAAATCATCCGCAGGTCGAGGCGGTACATCATCCGTCCGTAAGCAGCGAGCCGAGCCATGAGGTCTATAAGAAATACTTCCCGAACGGCGGCGGCAGTATCTTTACATTTGACATTAAAGGTACAGAGGACGACGCAAAGAAGTTCATAGATAATCTTGAGATATTCTCGCTCCTTGCAAACGTTGCGGACGTTAAATCTCTTGTTATACATCCGGCTTCGACAACACATTCACAGCTTACAGAGGCTGAGCTTGCAGAGCAGGGCATCAAGCCGAATACGATACGTCTTTCTATCGGAACAGAGTACATTGATGATCTCATTGATGCTCTCGAAGGAGCGTTTGCGGCAATAAAATGAGGAAAATAATATACGTGCACGAACCGACTGACCTTCAATGCGGGCAGGCGGTTCTTGCCATGCTTACAGAAATACCGGTCGGAGAGGTTGCAAGGCTGCTTGACAACGACAGGGAGACTGACCTGCGCGAAATGAAAGAATTCCTGCGCGGTCATGGCTTTGAGGTCTCGGATACGAGAGTGCAGGTGCAGAAAAAGGAACAGCTTCCGGAGGTTTGTATTCTCAGCCTTGAAACACCGCGATGCTGGCATTGGTCACTTTACTGTGACGGAGTCTTTTACGATCCGGAACACGGAGTTATGGACGATTTCCCGACTTCTGCAAGGAGATTCTACTGGGAAGTAAGGTTAAAAATAAAAAATATTTAGTGAAATGTTCAAAAGACATTGACAAATTCGTTAATTGGTGTTATAATGTGTGTAATCAAACCGATGAAGCGGAGATAAAGGTGATTATGCCTCCACAGAGAGCCTGCGTTGCTGAGAGTCAGGTGAAACACAGATCATCAAATGGACCGCTGAGGGTGCAGTCAAACGGGGACGGATAAAAATCGGATACCGGATATGAGCAACGCTTGTATCGTGCAGTTCTCTGGTGTTCCGTGTGCCGGAGTATTCTGCGACGTTATGATGTGCGTTAATCATCAGGGATATGATAGTATCCTGTAAGTGCGCAGCTAAACTGCGAATCAAGGTGGTACCGCGGATAAGTTTATTCGTCCTTGACAGAATTTTCTGTCGGGGACTTTTTTGTTGCCTGACAGATATTACACGGAGGTGCTTACTATGGATTTTTTACCTGAGTACAGCAAAGTTAAAGAACTGGCAGCAAGCGGAAAATACGATATTGTTCCGGTAAGCTGCGAGATCCTGTCAGACATCTGCACTCCAATTGAGGCTGTATCCATTCTCAAAAACGTTTCCACACACTGCTTTATGCTGGAATCTGTTGCGGAAAACGAAAAATGGGGACGCTATACTTTCCTCGGTTTTGATCCGAAAATGCAGATAACTGCTTCAGGAAACGATCTTGTTATCGGCGATGTGAAAATGAAATCGGATGATCCGAGTGTCCAGATAAGACAGATACTTTCACGCTACAAAAGCCCGAGATTTGATTATCTTCCTCCTTTTACAGGCGGTCTTACAGGGTATTTCTCTTATGATTTCCTTGCATATTCCGAAAAGACCCTGAGGATAGATACTGATGATTCCGAGCATTTCAAGGACGTGGATCTCATGCTCTTTGATAAGGTCATCGCATTTGATAATTTCAGACAGAAGATAATCCTTATCGTGAATATGTCGCTCGAAGATCCTGAGACAGGTTACAATAAAGCTAAGCTTGAACTTAAACAGCTCGCTGATCTCCTCAGAAACGGCGAACGCAAAAAAGAACCGGCTGGAAGGCTCACAACAGAAGTCGAGCCGATGTTCAGCAAAGAACAGTATTGTGATATGGTCGAAAAAGCCAAGCGCCATATCTTCGAGGGCGATATTTTCCAGATCGTGCTTTCAAACCGTCTCAGTGCAGGTTTTGAGGGAAGTCTTTTCAATACCTACCGCGTTCTGAGAACAATCAACCCTTCACCGTATATGTTCTATTTCGCAGGAACTGATGTTGAGATCGCAGGCGCTTCTCCGGAGACGCTCGTGAAACTCGAAAACGGTGTTCTCCATACCTTCCCGCTTGCAGGAACACGTCCGCGCGGAAAGACCGAAGCTGAGGACAAAGCCCTCGAAGCCGGACTTCTTGCCGATGAGAAGGAGCTTGCAGAACACAATATGCTTGTTGACCTCGGTCGAAACGACCTCGGTAAGATAAGCAGATTCGGCAGCGTAAAGGTGGAAAAGCTCCACAGCATAGAGCGCTATTCCCACGTTATGCATATAGGCTCAACAGTTCGCGGAGAGATCAGAGAGGGCTTCGACAGTCTCGATGCTGTAAGCGCAGTGCTTCCGGCAGGAACTCTTTCAGGCGCTCCGAAAATACGTGCCTGCCAGCTTATAGCTGAACTTGAAAACAACAAGCGCGGTATCTACGGCGGTGCTATCGGTTATATAGATTTTACCGGCAATCTCGATACCTGCATCGCTATACGCATTGCCTATAAGAAAAACGGCAAGGTGTTCGTAAGAAGCGGCGCTGGTATAGTTGCTGATTCTGTTCCTGAGAAAGAATATCAGGAATGTATAAATAAAGCGGCAGCAGTTGTGAATGCACTCAAGACCGCAGAGGAGGTGGAAGCATGATCCTCCTCATTGATAATTACGACAGCTTTTCATATAATCTTTTCCAGCTTATAGGAGAGATCACACCAGATATCAAGGTCATACGCAATGATGAAATGACCATTGAGCAGATCGAACAGCTCGCTCCCGACAAGATGATACTTTCTCCCGGCCCCGGAAGACCTGAGGACGCGGGTATCATAGTTGAGGCTGCAAAGACGATCTGCCGCAAGATCCCTACGCTCGGCGTTTGTCTCGGACATCAGGCAATATGTGCCGCTTATGGTGCTGAGATAACCTATGCGAAAGAGCTTATGCACGGCAAGCAGTCCGTGATAAGCTTTCAGGGCGATTCGCCTCTTTTCAAAGGGATCAACAAGGGTTCACCTGTTGCAAGATACCATTCTCTTGCAGCAAAAGCTGATACTATGCCGGAATGTCTCGAAATAACGGCTACTGCTGATGACGGCGAGATAATGGCGGTTCAGCACAGAGAATACCCGATATTCGGCGTTCAGTTCCATCCGGAATCAATCATGACTCCCGACGGAAAAATAATGCTCGAAAATTTCATTAACCTTTAATGCGTAAAATTTTGATAAGGAAGATACTTCCGGAAACTGGAGATAATTATGATAAAAGAAGCAATTGTCAAGATAGTAGATAAACAGGACCTCACTTATGATGAGGCATATACAGTAATCTCGGAGATAATGTCAGGACAGACTACTCCGACTCAGAACGCTGCTTTTCTTGCAGCTCTCTCAACTAAAAGCACAAAAGCCGAAACTATTGACGAGATCACAGGCTGCGCAGCTGCAATGCGCGATGCTGCAACAAAGTTTGAAAATGATCTCGATCTTCTCGAAATAGTCGGCACAGGCGGCGACAACGCCCACTCATTCAATATATCCACAACAGCCGCAATGGTCATTGCCGCATCGGGAATACTCGTTGCTAAGCACGGAAACCGTGCAGCTTCATCTTCCTCAGGTACAGCGGATTGTCTTGAAGCACTCGGCATGAATATCTCTCTCGAACCGGAAAAATGCCGTCAGCTTCTTGACGAAGCAGGATTCTGCTTCTTCTTCGCACAGAAGTACCACACCTCGATGAAGTATGTTGGTCCTATCAGAAAGGAACTCGGATTCCGTACAGTATTCAATATTCTCGGACCGCTCACAAACCCCTCTTCACCAAAATTCCACCTGCTTGGAGTTTATGACAGAGTTCTCCTCGAACCTGTTGCTGAAGTTCTTATGAAACTCGGTTCAAAGCGCGGAATGGTCGTTTACGGCACAGACAAACTCGATGAGATATCCCTCTCCGCTCCGACGGATGTCTGCGAGTATAAAGAAGGCTGGATGAAAAATTACCAGATCACTCCTGAACAGTTCGGATTCGAGCGCTGCACAAAGCAGGATCTCGAAGGCGGAACACCTGAGGAAAATGCTGCTATAACACGCGGTATCCTCAGCGGAGAGATCAGAGGTCACAAGCGCAATACCGTTCTTCTTAACGCCGGCGCAGCATTATACATCGGCGGCAAGGCAGATTCAATGGCAGAAGGCATTAAGCTTGCCGGAGAACTGATAGATTCAGGTAAAGCAATTGAGGTGCTCGATAAGGTCATCTCACTTTCAAACAGCTGAGGTGAAACATGAGCATTCTTGATACGATAGCTGCACACGCTTTTGAGCGTGTTGCAGCCGCAAAAGAAAAAGCATCGCTCGATGAGGTTATGTCTGAAGCACTTTCAATGCCGGTCGGCAGCTTTGAGTTTGAAAAAGCTCTGAAAAAGGACGACATTTCCTTCATATGCGAATGCAAGAAAGCCTCTCCCTCAAAGGGTGTTATTTCATCCGATTTTCCTTACCTCGATATTGCTAAGGATTACGAAAGAGCAAAAGCAGACTGTATTTCAGTCCTCACAGAGCCGAAGTGGTTTCTCGGAAAAGATGAATATCTCCGTGAGATCGCCGGAAGCGTATCTATACCTTGTCTGCGGAAGGATTTTACCGTTGATGAGTATATGATCTATGAGGCAAAACTGCTTGGTGCAAAAGCGGTTCTGCTGATCTGTTCCATTCTCTCTCAGGAACAGATAATGAAATACATCAGTATCTGCGATAAGCTTGGTATCTCAGCACTTGTTGAGGCTCATGATGAAAGAGAGATCAGAACTGCGGTCGATTCCGGTGCACGTATAATCGGAGTCAATAACCGCAATTTGGCTGACTTTTCTGTTGATACCGGGAACAGCCGCCGGATGCGCGAGCTTGTTCCTGAAAATATCATTTTTGTCTCTGAAAGCGGAGTTCGGGACGCTAACGACATCGGTCTCCTGAGGCAGGCAGGCGTTAACGCCGTTCTTATCGGCGAAGCGCTCATGAGAGCCGGCAATAGACAAGCAAAGCTTGCAGAACTGAGAGGTTAAAATGACAAAGATCAAAATGTGCGGTATCCGTTCGGAAAGCGACGTTGAATACGCAAATAAAGTAAATCCGGAATTTGTTGGCTTCGTATTCGTAAAGGAGAGCAAACGAGCTGTAACAGCAAAGACAGCAGCCATGCTCCACCAGAAACTCAGACACGGGATATTATCAGTTGGAGTATTCGCTGATGATGCACCTGATTTTGCTGCTGATCTCGTTCAGTATGGCATTATCGACATCATTCAGCTGCATGGCAGGGAGAATAACGGTTATATAGCCGATCTCCGCGGACTTACCAGTGCGCCGATCATCAAGGCATTCAAAATCGAAAAGCCGGAGGATGTAGTTGCGGCTAATGAATCTGATGCTGATTTTGTTATGCTTGATTCGGGCGGCGGTACTGGCACAGAATTTGATCATTCTCTTATAAAATACATTCATCGCCCGTTTTTCCTCGCCGGAGGTCTTACTCCGGAGAATGTCGGCGACGCTGTGCATAATTATTCACCTTATGCAGTGGATGTCAGCTCCGCGCTTGAAAGCGGCGGCTCAAAGGACTATGAAAAGATGAAAGCCTTTGCCGAGGCGGTCCGCAGCAGCGAATGAGGGATAAACATATATGAAAGGAAAATAATCATGTCATTATCCAAAGGCAGGTTCGGTATACACGGCGGTCAGTACATCCCGGAAACATTGATGAACGCTATCATCGAACTTGAAGAAGCATATGAACACTACAAAAATGATCCGGAGTTCAACCGCGAACTCACAGACCTTCTTAACAACTACGCCGGCAGACCTTCTCTGCTTTATCGTGCCGATAAGCTTACAAGAGAACTCGGCGGCGCAAAGATATACCTCAAGCGCGAGGACCTCAATCATACAGGTTCACATAAGATAAACAACGTTCTTGGTCAGGCGCTTCTTGCAAAGAAAATGGGCAAGAAACGTCTTATAGCTGAAACAGGAGCAGGTCAGCACGGCGTTGCGACAGCTACTGCTGCTGCTCTCCTTGATATGGAGTGCGTTGTATTCATGGGAGAAGAGGACACAAAGCGTCAGGCACTGAATGTTTACCGCATGAAGCTGCTCGGAGCAGACGTTGTTCCTGTAAAATCAGGCACAGCAACTCTTAAAGACGCTGTTTCGGAAACCATGAGAGAGTGGACTTCACGTATTTCTGATACCCATTACTGTCTTGGTTCTGTCATGGGACCACACCCTTTCCCGACTATCGTCCGCGATTTTCAGGCTGTTATATCACGCGAATCACGCGCTCAGATACTCGAAGCTGAGGGCAGACTTCCGGACGCTGTTCTTGCCTGCGTAGGCGGCGGTTCAAACGCTATCGGAAGCTTCTATCATTATATCCCCGATGAGGGCGTTCGCCTTATTGGCTGTGAGGCTGCCGGAAGAGGTATTGATACCTTTGAGACAGCAGCTACTGTAAATACCGGAAGAATAGGCATATTCCACGGTATGAAGTCTTATTTCTGTCAGGATGAATATGGTCAGATCGCACCTGTTTATTCTATCTCGGCAGGTCTTGATTACCCGGGCGTAGGACCTGAACACGCACATCTTCACGACATCGGACGTGCTGAGTATGTTCCGGTAACAGATGAAGAGGCTGTAAACGCATTTGAATTCCTTTCACGTACAGAAGGTATAATCCCGGCTATCGAATCCGCTCATGCCATTGCTTACGCTATGAAGCTTGCCCCGACTATGGACAAGGATAAGATAATGATAGTTACAGTATCCGGCAGAGGCGATAAGGACTGTGCAGCTATTGCACGTTACAGAGGGGAGGATATCTATGAGTGATATAAGAACAGCTTTTGAAAACGGAAAGGCTTTTATACCGTTTATAACCTGCGGAGATCCCGACCTCGAAACAACTGCAAAGGTAGTACGAGCAGCTGCTGAAAACGGAGCAGACCTCATTGAGCTGGGAATCCCTTTCTCAGATCCGACTGCGGAAGGTCCTGTTATACAGGCAGCTAATATACGCGCACTTTCCGGCGGAGTTACTACTGATAAGATATTTGAATTCGTAAAGGAACTGCGTAAAGATGTCAAGGTGCCTTTTGTATTCATGACATATGCAAATGTTGTGTTCTCATACGGCTCTGAGAGATTCATGGCTCGCTGCTGTGAGACAGGCGTTGGCGGAATAATACTTCCGGATCTTCCTTTCGAGGAAAAGGAAGAGTTCCTCGGAGTTGCAAAGCAGTATGGTATCGACCTCATATCACTGATAGCACCAACTTCCGCTGACAGGATCTCAATGATCGCAAAGGAAGCAGACGGCTTCATATACGTTGTTTCAAGTCTTGGCGTAACAGGTACAAGAAGCGAGATAACTACCAATATCGGCGATATTGTCAAGGTCATCCGTGAGAATACAAGCGTACCTTGTGCAGTTGGATTCGGCATATCTAATCCGGAGCAGGCTAAGCATATGGCTGAGCTTTCGGACGGAGCTATCGTAGGTTCTGCGATAATCAAGATCATCGAGAAATACGGTAAAGATGCTGCACCGTATGTCGGAGAATTTGTCAAGAGCATGAAAGATGCTGTTGCTAAAGCATGACCGTTCAAGTGCTCTCTATAACGTAAAAAGTGAGTTACCGAGCCTGTGAAAGTATGGGCTCGGTAATTTTTGTCTTGAGGGATTTTTCAAAGGCTGCAAAGTAAGCGGATGCAGCAGTAATTTGATATTTGTTTATCCGGATTTACAAAAAATTCACAGAAAATTTTTAATTGATTAAAATTTAAGCGGCGATAATCAATTCCTAAATATGGCTATCAATATTGTAAATATTCAACAAACTTTCAAAATATCCAAAAAAAACTTGAAAATGTATGCTTTTCATGCTATAATATGTTTAATAGTTAGCGGTTCGGTCCGCCACTTTTTTCAGGGAGGGTATTATTTATGAAGCACATCCAGACTATTAACAAGGCTAATCTTAAGGAATCTGCTCAGAAGGGCGGATGCGGCAAGTGTCAGGCTTCATGTCAGTCTGCTTGCAAGACTTCTTGTACTGTTGCTAACCAGAAGTGCGAGAGATAAGTTTTACTGTAACGTATCTAATGGTATGTTGAGGCGGTGTTTTTTAATGCTGCCTCATATTTTTTCAGTTGAGAAAGGTAATAAGCTATGATACATAAATATAAGCTAAATGGCTTTAATATTGTTCTTGATGTAAACAGCGGCGGAGTTCATATTGTTGATGAACTTACCTATGATCTGCTCGATAACGTTGAGCCGCCGTTCGATGAAAAATGTCCGCAGAAGGCTATGGACAAGCTTTCTAAGGTATATCAGCCGGAGGATATTGAGTCGTGCTATCAGGAGATAGTTGAACTCTATAACGATAAGATACTCTTCTCTGAGGATGACTATGAAAAGTATGCAAACGTTTCGGTTGCATCACCTATAAAGGCAATGTGTCTTAATATTGCACATGACTGCCAGCTTCGCTGTAAATACTGCTTCGCTTCAACAGGCGATTTCGGTAAGGGCAGAAAGCTTATGTCATTCGAGACAGGTAAACACGCTATCGACTTTCTGCTTGAAAAGTCCGGCGACCGTGAAAATCTTGAACTTGATTTCTTCGGCGGCGAACCTCTTATGAACTTCAATGTGGTAAAACAGGTCGTTGAATATGCTCGTTCACGCGAAAAGGAGTATGGAAAGCACTTCCGCTTCACTATTACTACTAACGGTCTGCTCCTTGATGACGATAAAATAGATTTCATCAACCGCGAAATGTCTAATGTTGTTCTTTCTATCGACGGAAGAAAGGAAACAAACGATAAATTCCGCGTCCTTCCTAACGGACAGGGCTGTTACGATATGATACTTCCAAAGTATAAGAAGCTTGTTGCCGGCAGAGGCGATAAGGAATACTACGTCCGCGGAACTTTTACTAACAAGAATCTCGATTTCTCGAATGATGTTTTCGCACTTTACGATGCAGGCTTTGACCAGATCTCTGTTGAGCCGGTCGTAGGCGATTCTGATGAGTATGCACTCACAGAGAAGGATCTTCCGGCAGTATTCAAGGAGTATGAAGTTCTTGCAAGAAAGATCATTGACAATGAGAAAAATGGTAAGAAGTTCAATTTCTTCCATTTCATGCTTGACCTCGATCAGGGACCATGCGCTATAAAGAGACTGCGCGGCTGCGGCTGCGGCAATGATTATGTTGCTATAACTCCGGACGGTGATATTTTCCCATGTCATCAGTTCGTTGGCATTGATGAATATAAAATGGGTAATATCGACGAGGGGACTTTCAATTACGAAATGAAAGCGGACTTCGCAAAGGCTCACGTATACTCTAAGCCGGAATGCCGCAAGTGCTGGGCTAAGTTCTATTGCAGCGGCGGATGCAATGCTAATAATTATCAGTATATGGGTGACATCCGCACTGCTCACAAGCTGTCATGTCAGCTTGAAAAGAAGCGTCTTGAATGTGCTATCATGATGAAAGCGATACGCATTTTCGGAGAACAGGAATAATCAGCTGCGCTTGGTATCGGATAACTATATAAATAAATTTTGCCCCGGAGTGGTTTTGGATCACTTCGGGGCATATTTTGTTATCAGTAACGCTGGAGGTTACTGCTGTTTGTGGATCTTATTCCTGATACGCAAACTTGCTTCTATGTGCATTATCCAATGACGTGAAAATGGCATTTGTATCAATCCGCGGATGTCTTTGCCGCACCAGTAGTCAATAAGCCATACAGCATTTTCGTCGCTGCTTACAACATTCATGCTTTGCAGTATTTCTCTGCGCTCTGCCGGAACTTTTTGCTTCAGCATTTCGTAGGGCAGTTCGCGCAGAATAGCTTCGGTACTTTCTTTGACCTCGGAAATATATGAATACAGCTCATTAATATCCAATTCCTTTGAAAAATCAGAAATATCATTCCTTACAAGCTCGTTTCCTGTTGTGATTATCGGCGAGTTGATGCGCTTCTGGTAATCGCCTGAAAAGAATATCTGTTCATCACAGTTAATCAGAGTGTGTGCAACTATATCCTCAATTCTGAAAATATGCCATAATGAATATGCGATAGTCTTGCTGTGATAGCCTTCTGCATTTATAAACGGTATCGCATTAAAATCATATCTGGAAAGTTCGTCTCTGAATGATATGACAGTTTTCATCAGCTGATCGCGCAGTTCAAACAAAGTGTTTATGCCATTGCGGTAAGTGTCCCTGTTTTTTATTTGGGACTGCATTGTCTTATTCAGTTCAGACCATTCTTTATTCATGTTATTTACCGGTATCCTGACTTGTATTAGCGGCAATTATATATCAATATCCAGATTTACGCTGACGTTCCAGTCAGGATAGGCTTTCTGTACGTCCTCGCAGACCGCGCTGAATATTTCTGATTTATCTTTTCTTTCGTAGTCGATGATGACATCAAATACAAGGTTCTTGGCATCTGTATCGACGAAAATTCCGTGTATCTGGATAACGCCGTCATGTCTGCGGACTATATTGAGTATATTTTCTCTTATGTCGCTGCAATTCTGGTCGATAGCATAGATACCTATACCTGCAAGGATTATGCCGTGGCTGCTGTAAACTTTTTCAGTGATGCGGCGCTCCATGCGGTCGATCTCGGCAGCGGTCATATCAGCAGGAACTTCAACGTGTACCGAGCCGATAAGCTTATCCTGACCATAGCTGTGAAGTATAAGGTCATATGCACCGAGGACTTTTTCATCGCTGCAAATAGTATCACTTATCGAATTAATGACATCCCTGTCCATACGTTTTCCGAGAATATCGTCGATAGTTTCGCGGAGCATTTCGATACCTGCACGAATGATAAAGGCGGAGATGAGCAGTCCGACATAAGCTTCAAGGTTAATTCCGCTGAATTTGAATATGAGCGCACTTGCAAGCACGGACGAGGACAATACCGCGTCAAACAGGGCATCTGAGCCGGATGCGATAAGAGAACCGGAGTTTACCTCGCGTCCTTTTGCAGATACGTATTTTCCAAGCACTATTTTTACAACTACTGCCGCTGCGATTATTACAAGCGACAATACCGAATAATCAGGCTTGCCCTTATTGAATATCCTTTCGGCAGATTCCTTTCCGGCTATGATACCGGCATAGAGTATGATACCGGCAACGAGCATAGTTCCGATATATTCCGCCCTGCCGTGTCCGAGCGGATGTTCTTTGTCGGGCTTTTTGCCTGCAAGTTTAGTACCGATTATAGTAACTACTGACGAAATAACATCGCTCAGGTTGTTAAGAGCATCGAGAACGACCACTATTGAGCCTGCAATGATGCCTATTATCGCTTTGAATAAAGCCAGCATGATGTTTGTAATGATCCCTATCATGCTGGTACGTATAATAACTTTTTCACGTTCCAATTCATCACCCCGTTTTCATTTATTATAGCACATTTATATGCTCGTTTCAATGATTTTGTGAGTGTTTTGAATGCGGTAAACGCTAATTTTGTTAGGTTGTGCTTAATGTATGCTCAACAAAAAAAGCCATAAAGAAGCGCGGCTTCTTTATGGCTTGCGGTATTATACTCTGTCTGCGATCTCAAGTACCATTTTTTCAGTTTTTTCCCAGCCAAGACACGGATCGGTGATAGACTTTCCGTAGATGTGCTCATCAATTTTCTGAGAGCCGTCCTCGATGTAGCTTTCGACCATGAAGCCTTTTACAAGCTTGCGTATATCATCGTTATAGCGGCGGCTGTAAAGGACCTCCTTGACTATTCTTGGCTGTTCGAGGTGGTGCTTGCCGGAATTGCAGTGGTTAGCGTCAATGACAGCAGCAGGATTGCTGAAGCCCTTAGCGTGATAAAGCTCAGATAACAGCTGGAGGTGCTCGTAGTGATAGTTCGGCATACTCTGACTGTGGTGGTTCTCATAGCCTCTGAGAATAGCATGGGCGAGAGGATTGCCTTCTGTGCTGACTTCCCAGCCTCTGTAAAGGAAGGTGTGTCCGGACTGCGCTGCCTCAATTGAGTTCATGAGTACGTTCATACTTCCGCTGACCGGATTCTTCATACCGACAGGAACATTAAGTCCGCTTGCAGTGAGTCTGTGCTGCTGGTTCTCGACAGAACGTGCACCGACTGCGACATATCCGAGAAGATCGTTGAGGTAGCGGTGATTCTCAGGGTAGAGCATTTCATCGGCACAGGTGAAGCCTGTTTCCTGTATTGCACGAAGGTGCATTTTGCGAATCGCTACGATGCCTTTATACATATCCGGCTTCTGGCTCGGATCAGGCTGGTGGAGCATACCCTTATAACCCTTGCCGGTAGTTCTTGGCTTGTTGGTATAGATACGCGGAACTATGAGTATTGTGTCGCTTACCTTTTCCTGAAGACCTCTCAGGCGGTTAATATAGTCGATAACGCTGTCTTCGTTATCAGCGGAACAAGGTCCGATGATGAGGAGAAGTCTGTTGTCCTTACCGGTGATTATGTCGGCTATTTCAGCGTTTCTGGCTTCGATGACCTTCTGGAGCTCATCGGATACAGGGTATTCCTGCTTGACCTCTTTAGGTATCGGGAGCTTGCATTTGAAATTCATATTCATAATTATCATTCTTTCTTATTTTGTTTTGATACGTCTTATTATACATCATTTCGGGCGGGGAGTCAAGAGAAATGAGCGGACTAAAATGTCCGCTCCTGATGTTATATTAAGTTTCAGCATAACTGCTGCCGGTCAGATGATCTCGCAGATCTTACCGAAAAATGCACGGAATTTCTTTTCCACCCATGCGGTGAACTGAGAAACGTGCATTGCCTTGAACAATGCGATACGTATACGGTCCACTATGATCGCACCTGCTACGAACAGGAGAGCGCTTCCGAATACGCTCAGTAATAATGGTAAAGTATCCTTTTGTCCGAAGGAACGGAAGCCGTTTTTGAAATAATGATCCCATATGAGCGACTGACAGTTTATGACGTATATCGCAAACGAGCATGGACCGGCAAACTTTACGAATTTTATGAGCCATCCCGGCATCCTCATTTTTGCGAACATGATAACATGAAGCATTGCGATGACCACGATAGTGATAGATGTGTATTTTGAGAGCAGTGCTTTATCAACAGTAAGAGGACCAACAGTGTGTTCAGTTGCCTTCATTTTCCACTTGTTGCTGACATAGGTCAGGAGCAATATGAGTATTATGCTTACGATCGAAGGGATACGCTTGCCTATCTCACATTTCTTGATTATCGCACCGAAGATGTAGAGAAGAACGAGCCAGAAGGTAGTATAGCCGCTTCCGACACCTACGTATTTGAGCATCATACTGATGGTTGCAAAGGCGAGGATCATAGCGATAAAGACATATCGCAGGGTTTCCTTTGATGAGTTGCGAATACCTGCATTGAGTATCGGCATTAATACGAACAGGCCGGTATATGCGGAGAAGTACCAGTAAGAGCTGCTGATAACAGGGAGGAATATTCCATAGAAATCCATTCTTGTAAGATCGCCGGCGTGTCCCATGCAGCAGTAGAATACTAATGCGGCGAGACCATAGAAGAGTATCTCAAGCCAGAGGTTGAGGTAAGATGCAAACTTAACAGGCTTTTCCTTTTCGGTAACGCAGACATATCCGCTGATGAGTGCGAAGATATTAGCGCCGCAGTAGGTGAAAACTTCGAGGAAGTGGGATATGTGATACTGTGTTGAATCAGCGGTCGTCGTATACATTGCACCGCCCTGAAGGAAAATGTGTTGTATAACGATATAGAACATCGCAACAAGACGCAGGAGGTCTATTCCATAGTTACGTGAACTTGCTTGGGGTGCTGCTGCGACAGCAGGTGCGGCAGTTTCAGCAGCTGCTGCACCTGCACGATGACGTGTTTTTTTTGAACTCATGTGATTATCTCCTTTATAAATATGTTATTGAAACTTCTTGTCAGAAAAAACAACAAATATATTTTACCTTATTTCGGCTGAAAAGTCAAGAGTTAAGGCGCTTAAACGGATCATTTTCATAACAAATGATCGTTCAGCTGCTGGTTGTTGGATTTTAACTGTTTTTTTGCTGATTCTTGAATATTTTAGTTGACATATACTATTCGCCGTGGTATAATTATAGCTGAAAATGGGGAACGTTTTTTCAGCATTTGCCGCTATACAGACAATAAGCGGTGCTGATACACAAAAATGTCTGGAGGGATTCTTATGCAAAAACTAAAAAGAGCCATAGCCGTAGTCTGTGCTTCGGCAATGGTCGTAGGTTCGGCAAATCTCATGCCTTGCAGGGGGACTTGCAGTACAGGAGAGACAGGTATTGCTTCTGAGATCATAAGCGATCCGGATCTCATTATGCGATATGATTCTCAGGCGGGAACTTACAGTAAGGACAATGCTTTCGATAACGCAGAATCGTTTTACAGGGCGCTTCCGCTCGGAAACGGACGTATCGGAGCTATGGTCTACGGCAACTGTCCGACGGAGTGGATAGACCTGAATGAGTGTACCGTGTGGAGTGCCGGACCGGGTTCAAACGACAGAGAGGGCGCAGCAAACTACCTTAAAGAGGTGCAGCAGCTGCTTTCAGCCGGTAAGTATAAAGAGGCAAACGACATTATCGGTTCAAAGATGATAGGCGGCGGTCAGGCGAAATATCAGAAGGTAGGCATGATAAAGATTGCGACCGGACACGATAAGGTAGGCGATTATTCACGCCGGCTCGATATGAATACCGGCGTCACTTCCACTGAATATACTTTTAATGGCAAGCATTATCTCCGTGAAAGCTTTGTGAGCTATCCGGATCAGGTAATGGTTACCCGCATAACCTGTAACGATTCCGGATCGGTATCATTCTCAGCCGGTTACGACGGACTTCTCAACGGAACTGTCTCTGTTGACGGAGATACCCTTGTGGCTTGCGGACACGGCGATGACGACTGCTGGACAAAAGGCGCGGTGTATTACTGTGCAAGGACGAAGGTCATTCCCGACGGCGGAAGACTTGGCAGCGGCGACGGCAGGATAAGTGTAGACGGTGCTGATTCTGTAATGCTCGTAACTTCTATACGTACCAATTTTGTTGACGCTCAGACCTGTAACGGCGATGAAAAGGGCGATTCTGCAAGAGACCTGAGAAATGTTGACGGTATGAGCTATGAAGAGCTGTATAAGCGTCACGCTGAGGATTTCAGTTCACTCATGCACCGTGTTGACCTTGATCTCGGCGGAGACAGCACTGCTGCTGATACAAAAACAGTTGAGACACGTATCTCAGAATTCGCCAAGACCAACGATCCGAAAATGGTCGAAACTCTGTATCAATACGGACGTTATCTCATGATAAGCGGTTCACGCGGTGCTCAGGCGATGAATCTTCAGGGAATATGGAATAAGTATTCAAGCCCTGCATGGGGAAGCAAATCCACTACTAATATCAATTATGAAATGAATTATTGGCCGGCACTGACTACCAATCTTTCAGAGTGCTTTATACCATTCGTGGAAAAGGCAAAGGCACTTACTGTGTCCGGACATAAAACCGCACAGACTCAGTACGGCATTGACGAGGGCTGGGTACTGCATCACAATACCGATATATGGAACAGAACAGGTCCTATCGACGGTCAGTGGGGCTTGTGGCCGACAGGCGGCGCATGGATAAGCAATATGCTCTATGATGCTTACCGCTTCAATCAGGATGATTCCTATCTTGAAGAGGTCTACCCCGTTATCAAGGGAAGCACGGCTTTCCTGAACAAGCTTTTGATTCCGCAGGAGATAGATGGTCAGACATATATGGTCATTAGTCCGAGCGCATCTCCGGAGCTTCCGCTTCCGGGCTATAAATGGAACGACAACGTTTACTGTTCTTACAGTGTCACTATGGATAACGCTATCTGCCGTGAGCTGTTTCAGGATACGGCTGAGGCTGCTGCAAAGCTTGGCGTGGACGCTGATTTCAGTTCGGACGTTGAGAAGAATCTCTCAATGATACGTCCGCCTCAGACCGGTAAATACGGTCAGCTGACCGAGTGGGCTTACGACTGGGATAACCCCAATGAGACTCACCGTCATATCTCGCACATTTACGGTCTGTTTCCCGGAAATGAGTACAGCCCGTCTACTAATGATACTATCTCAGCCGCTGCTGCTACGGCTCTTGAACACCGCGGCGATGCCGGTACAGGCTGGTCGGAGGCGTGGAAGCTCAATTGCTGGGCAAGACTTGAGGACGGTGAACACGCCTACAACCTCGTAAAGCTGCTCATATCACCTGTAAACGGAACAGAGAGCGGCAGACTTTACGCTAACCTCTGGGACGCTCATCCGCCTTTCCAGATAGACGGAAATTTCGGCTTTACATCCGGCGTGACCGAGATGCTTCTCCAGAGCCAGAACGATGAGATCTCGCTTCTTCCGGCACTTCCGGGTGCATGGAAGACAGGTCATGTGAACGGTCTCTGTGCAAGAGGAAACTTCGAGATACAGGAACTCAGCTGGGAAAACGGCGCACTTACCGGCGCAGCGATACTTTCAAAGTCCGGCGGGATATGCACCGTAAGAAACGGCAGCAGAAGAATATGCTTTGATACAGAAAAAGGCGGCGTTTATCACCTTGACGGCAAGCTTCGTCTCACTGAAAATGTTCAGTATGTTGGAAATGTTGCGTTATCAGGCAAGGCTTCCGCTTCGAACGGAAACGCATCGGCAGCTATCGACGGCTCTGATTCAACTCCATGGGAAGCAGTAAGCGGTGCAAAGAGCTATTGGCTTTCTGTTGATCTTGGCAAAAAGACTGATGTGAGCAAGTGGTCGGTATGCTTCGGCGGCGGCAATTTCAATGCAAGAGACATGAAGCTGCAATACAGCAGTGACGGTGAAAACTGGCAGGAAGCCGATTCGCTCTTCGGCAACACTAAGACATCGTTCAGCCGCAGACTTCCGGAGATAAGCGCAAGATATTTCAGGCTTCAGCTGATTACTCCGACGCAGGATAATGAGGGCGGCGTTAAGGTCTGCGAGTTCGGACTTTACAGCGGTACAGAGGCTCCGGCAATCGGAATATCGCCTTACAAAACTGCTATCGAAGCCGAAAACAGTGATGTACTGGCAGGCGGCATAAAAATTGAGCATAACGACACTTACAGCGATATAGGCTATATCAGGGACGGAAGCGTTTTCGCAGTATATGATCTCGATTTCTTCCTCGGAGCTTCTGAGTTCAGTATCAGGGCTTCAAGTGCAGGCGAGGGCGGTACAGCTGAGATACACCTCGGAAGTGAGACAGGTCCGCTGATAGGCAAATGTGATATTTCACCGACAGATGCATGGTCGGACTACAAAACATTCAGCTGTAACCTCAGCAGATGTATGGACTTACAGGACGTTTATATCGTGTGCAGGGGCGATGACGGTTACCTCTTCAACGTCGACAGCTTCAGCTTCAAGCCTCTTTACGGGGATGTGAACGACGACGGCGAATTCGGTGCTGCGGATGTGGTAAAGCTTCAGAAATGGCTTGTGGGAAGCAATACGGCTTCTCTCGAAAAATGGAAAGCCGGAGACTTTACAGATGACAAGAAGCTTAACGGTTTCGACCTCATACTTATGAGACGTGCGCTCGTACACGCTGCAAATTATCAGAAATAAGCAATTAAAAAAGCCATATGTGCTCTACTCTTATTGCAGCTATATCAGTAACTAACAAGGGGCAAACCTTTCTGAAGGAAAGGTTTGCCCCTGATTGATTCCGTCACCTTTAAAAAGACTTTTATTTCGCAGCGGTATAAAAGCTCCGGAAGTAATATATGGAAGGTGATGCTTCTTTGTGGCTGTTTTGCTGTCAATACGTATTGATTAGTTTATTCCCATGTGATATTGCTCAGGGTGACGGTATGGCTTCCGGCAGATGATGAATCTCCGATGCTGCCAAGCTGGAATTTGAGGTCTATGGACATATCCTCGTCAAATGTGACATCAAAAGAGTAGTGCGTTTTTTCTGGCGTTATTGTTAGTTTTTCATTGAGGTAGCGGTTGTATACGGCATCCTCGGCGGTAACTATCATATCCCTCGCGGCAGTTGACGACACATCAAATGAAAGGGTATGCTTTTCGCCTGCGCTTACTTTGTTTGCGCGGATAAGTCCAATAACTCCGTATTCAAGCGAACCCGTATTATTTATGGTGATCTCGGTCTGACCGTCCTTGTTTACAAGCGAAGCGTCTGCACCTTCGATGTAGGCTTCAAGCGGCAGAGAAGTCACAGGAGTTGGTGCGAATGGCTTATCAAGGTCGTATACGCGCACATAATCTATATCGAAATGCTTCTCACCGTCCGCGAATACCGAAGGATCGGCGTAAACACCGTCTATGCCGTCAAAATGACCGCCAACCGCAAGGTTCAGTATCAGGTAGAAGTTCTGATCGAACGGGGCAGGGTATTTGCGGTTTGCAGAATACCATTCGGACTGCTTGCTGTAAAGCTTATCGTCAACATACCAGCGTATCTCGCCGGATTCCCATTCAACAGCGTAGGTATGCCAGCTTTCGGAGGAATCTCCCTCGGTGAAATTATAGTTTCCGGTGAGATAGGTATTGTTTGGCCAAACATCCCCGAAATGGATAGTACCGCAGACCTTATCTGGCGTACTGCCCCAGCCTTCCATGATGTCAATTTCGCCGGAAGCAGCCCAGCCGCCGTAAACACTGTCCTCGGGCAGCATCCATATAGCCGGCCAGAGCGATTTTCCGGAATCGCAGCGGGCACGTACCTCGATACGTCCGCCGCAGGTCGAAAACAGGTGCTGAGTGCTGAGACGCGCTGAGGTGTATTCGTATTCGCCTTGTACGGGATCGCTGTATTTTTCTTTGCGGGCGGCGATCGTGAGGATACCGTCATGTACAGAGGCATTTGAATCCGTGTAGAATTCCTGCTCGTTGTTGCCCCAGCCGTTAGTGATGTAATTCCCGTTTGCATCTAACTTCCAGTTGCCGAGTTCGTATGCCCATTTTGAAGTATCGAGGGTATTTCCGCTGAACTCATCCGACCATATTAGGTGTGTGTCCGGTGATGTTCCGAAGTATCGGCGCTTCATGAGACAGAGGTCGTAAGCGTTCAGGCGGTCATCGGCGCAGAAGTCAGCGGACTTCCAGTCGGCAATGACAGTATCCGGAACAGCAAGCAGCCATTTTTGCAGGAGCAGTATGTCGGCAATATTGAAATCACCGTCGGCGTTGACATCGCCGGAAACGATTCCCGAGCCTGCTGTGCTGACGGCATTTGCCGAGGTGAGATGCTTTTTATCCGGAAATATATTTGAAGCGGCAGTATTGCCTGCGATAAGCATTGCGATCACAGCAGCTGTTATTCGAGTTTTTTTCATATAGTTCTCCTTGATGTATGAATTACCTCATTTCACGACAATACCGCACAAAGCCGACAGACGGTCTCAGCGCGGTATTGCAATGATAATAGCAGTTAATAATCTTTCGGGGCTTTGCAAACTGAGCAGACTTTATCGAAAATGCCCTTGAATTCTCCGCCGCAGTATCTGCATTTTCCGTTTTCGATATAGACCGGTTCTTGAGCTTTGTGGTATGCAGGAAATGCCCAGTAGTTTATTTGCAGCTTACTGTAAGAAACATCCAGCAGCTTAGGACAGTTAAAGAATGTAGCGGAATTCTTATTGTATTTGTAAGGGTTGCTTCCTCTGTATAAAGCTGTATCTCCTTCAAAGCGGACCTGTTCAAGACCTGTGCAGTCTGCAAATGCAAGGGGATAAACAGCCTTGACACCCTTAGGGATGAAAAGTCTTTTTAGCTTTGAGCATTCTCTGAAAGCCTGATTGCCTATGTACTTAACAGTTTCAGGTATGCTAATACTGTTTAGACTTTTACAGTTTTTGAAAGCATCCATGCCTATTCTGCTTATACCTATCGAAGGATCATTTTCCGGGTGCATACATTCAAATTTAATGCTTTCCAGATTTGTACACTCAGCAAAAGCGAAGTCTTCAATTGTTTTGATCTTTTTCGGGATAATTATGTATTTCAGGCTTGTACATCCTTCAAACAACCTCCACGGAAGCAGCTCGGTATTCTTGGGGATGTTAACATTTTCAAGACTTGTACAGCCTGTAAATGCACTGGCTTCAAGATTCTTTATACTATCCGGCAACTCTATGGATCTTAGCTTTACACAGCCATTGAAAGCATCGCGGTCAATTGTTTCAACGCCGTCCGGAATCCTTATAGACTGAAGATTCTTACAGCCTGAAAAAGCTCCTTCTCCTATGATTTCAATGCCGTCCGGCAGATAAACAGTTTCTATATTATTCATTCCCTGAAAAGCCATTTCTCCGATAACAGATATACCGTCCGGGATCTTTACGTCTTTATTTGTGAAACCGTTATAGCGGATCAGAACGCTTCTCTCTACAATAAAATCGCTGTCATAACTGTAAGAATGGAGGTTAACTCTGACATCGTGTGTTATTATTTCGTTAAAGCATTGTATTGCCTTTTCAACTATGAATGCTTCATTGCAAAAGGGGCATACATAAGCGTCCTTTGAATCATCAACAGCAAGTATACCGCCGCACTTATAGCATTTACCTTGTACATACATTTGCTGCACCTTCTTTCAATTATGAAGTATTTTTGGATTACAGAATTCTTTTAAGTTTGTATTATTATATCATATTATTACTTGTAAGTCAACAAATATTTTGTGGATTAGCTACAAATCGGGCTGGTTCGATGTTCAAAACTACATAAACAGGAAAGCCTTATCAGATACGATGATCCGATAAGGCTTTTTATATCATTCTACGAGCTTGTGTTTGTAGTCTCTTGTTTTTCTGCCGGAAAGCTCTATCGGCAGGAGGATGTTTTCCTCGACCGTGAGGTTTGCAACAAGATTATAGAACTGGAACACATAACTCAGCATAAACGATAGACATTGTTTCATTCCTTCCTTTATACGGGGATATTATAGCATACTTTATAAATCACTGTTCTGAGATAGTTTCTGTTTGCGTTTCAGTTTTGAGCATACCGACCACGACCTGCCGCAGCTTACCGTCATCGGTACAGGAAATGACCGTGATCCTGTCATCGCCGAAGTCGTTCAGTACCCATGTATCACTTGGCTCGACTGTTCTGTAATCTGTGACGATATAAGTGTAGCGTGTTCGGTTTTCATCTGTGTCGATAAGATACATTTCATCGCCTATTTTTATCTGATCGAGATCGTTGAAAATTTCGGCGTAGATAGTGCTGTTATGACCGCAGATGCAGTAATTTCCGTGACCGAGAGCGCCTGTTCCTTCAAAGTGACCTGCTGAGACCTGAAGCGATTTCTGATCTGTGCCCTCAAGCACAGGGACCTTTATATCAAGCCGCGGTATCTCGAAATTGATGTTGTCTTTCAGCAGCCTGCGAAGATACAGCTCTCTGCTTATCTTGCGGTAGCCATACAGTGAAAGTATGCCAACACCGAGAACTACCATTATGATACCGATAATAAACATCGGTTTATTCCTTTTTTGTTTCTTTTCCATATTAGCCTCTTAAATGGTAAACTTGCTTATGATGTATTGTTATATAGTATTCGATCGTTATATAGATGCTGTTTTTAACATATTATTTATGTTCAAGTTTTGCTCATCCTTCGTTCCGAGGATCAATATATATGAACGATCGGTTATCGGCTTAAAATAAGCCGGGAGTTTTACTATAATATCAAAGTGCAGAATAACGAGCACTATATTTGTTATTATATTACAAAATTCTAAAATCGTCAAGATAAAACTGAAAGCAGCTTGCATTCAATAAGGAAAGACTTTATATGTAATATCATTACCGCAGAGGAGTTTGGCTCTGGTTCTGAGGAATAGAATTAGAAAAGCCGTAATTGCCAGTATATTGGCAATTACGGCTTATATATCCCCCGTATATCTTCACGCTCTGTTTATTCAGTAATTCAGTTTTTCCGGAGTATATCCGTCAAGCACTGCTATCATATCAGCAGCGACTGCTTTAGCGCCTTCTAAGTCGTGGAGCTGATAATTTCCGCACTCCCTACGCTCTGAACCGGGTATCTTACCGTTGAAATCAGCCACAAAACGGAAGCTGTCATTTACAAGCTTTATAGCCTGTTCAGACGAGACTTTATTGCGCAGTATCAGATAGAATCCGGTCAGGCAGCCCATTGGACCGACGTATATAACGCTGTCGGAAATCTCGCTGTTTCTTGCATAAGTAGCGAATAGATGCTCGAAGGTATGAAGTGCGCCGTTTGTGAGATAGTCGCCGCCGTTTGGTTTTTTCATTCGTATGTCATAGGTAATTGCATCGCCGTCGATACGGGAAATGTACATACCTTTTTCCAGCTTGTCATGGTCGACGGTAAAGCTTGCGATAGTCTTCATATCCTCACTCCTTCGGCATTTTCTTTCTGATGTCGTTAAGACGTTCGAGCGCATTTTCAAGCGTCTCGTTTTTCTTTGCGTAGTGGAAACGGATATAGCGGTTTTCAGGCTCCTTGAAGAAGCTTGAACCCGGAACTGCTCCCACGCCTACATACTCAGCCAGCTTTTCGCAGAATACAAGGTCGCTCTTGTAGCCGAATTCGGATATGTCAAGGAGTATATAGTAAGCTCCCTGCGGTACGGTATGCTGTAAGCCGATGCGGTCGAGACCGTTGAGGAAGAGGTCACGTTTTTCGGTGTATTTGTCCTGAAGCCACTGATAGTAATCGTCACCGAAGCGAAGTCCGGTGACAGCTGCTTCCTGAAGCGGTGCAGCGGCTCCGACTGTGAGGAAATCGTGTACCTTTTTCACAGTGTCGATGATGTGAGGCGGAGCGATAACATAGCCCAGTCGCCAGCCTGTGATAGAGTAGGTCTTTGAAAGGGAAGAGCATGAGATAGTTCTCTCCCACATATCCGGCAGGCTTGCTAAATAAACGTGCTTGTGCGGTGCATAGACGATATGCTCGTAAACCTCGTCGGTGATGACGAAGGTATCGTATTTCTTTGCAAGGTCGGCAATTATTTTCAGTTCGTCAAGTGTGAATACCTTTCCGCAGGGATTGGAAGGATTGCAGAGAATGAGTGCTTTCGGGTGCTGCTTGAAAGCTGCTTCGAGAACGTCTGCATCGAACGAGAACTCCGGCGGGATGAGAGGTACATATATAGGCTCAGCACCGGAAAGAATGGTATCTGCGCCGTAGTTTTCATAGAAAGGGGAGAAGACTATCACCTTATCGCCGGGATTGGTAACAGACATCATTGCTGCCATCATAGCCTCGGTGCTTCCGCAGGTGACAACGATCTCGCCGTTAGGATCAATGCTTCTGCCCATAAGACGGGACTGCTTCTCAGCAAGAGCCTCGCGGAAGTTCTGAGCGCCCCATGTTATCGAATACTGGTGAAAGTCCTCGCGTGTTACTTCAGCAAGGCGGTCGAGTATCTCACGGGGCGGCTCGAAATCCGGAAAGCCCTGTGAGAGGTTTACTGCATCGTATTTATTTGAAATTCGTGTCATACGTCTGATGACAGAATCAGTAAAAGTCGCTGTGCGATTAGAAAGCTGCGGCATATTATTTCTCCTTAAATGAAATAGGCGGATAACCGCCTATTCAAATTCGTAATTAAGATCTTATGATTCATAATTGCGGTATCGCCTGCGGCGATGATATTTAATTATGAATCATGTATTGATGATATTATATCATGTTTAGATGTTATAGTCAATATTTCTTTCGTCGATGACACGTCTGGACTTGTGCTCTGAACGTGTATTCAGACCGCCGTCTTTATGAACGACAACTCTTGCCGGCTTAACGCCTGTACGAGCCTTGAGTGCTGCACTTACCTGCTCTGCAACTTCGTCATCGCTCTTGGTATTGTCGGCAGACTTCTCAATTTCAACCGCATACTTGCTTGTGAAATCCTTCTCGAAGATACGGATGAGGTATTCGCCTGTGATTCCGCTCTGTTCACGGATAACAGCTTCAATATCGCTTGGAAATACATTAACAGCGGAAACAATGAACATATCGTCCTTTCTGCCGAGGATATGTATTCTTCCGTGAGTACGTCCGCATTTGCAGGGAGTGATGTCGATGCGTCCGATGTCGCCTGTCTTGAAGCGGATAAGAGGTCTTGCGTGTTTGCGGAGAGTAGTGAATACGAGTTCACCAGTCTGACCGGGTTCAAGGATCTCGCCTGTGTGGATGTCGATAGTCTCGACGAGAATATGGTTCTCAGCGATGTGAAGTCCGTCGTGGTATTCGCACTGTGCAGCGCAGGCACCGAATATATCTGAGAGGCCGTAGAAGTCATAAACCTCAGCACCCCAGAGGTCTTCGATAGCTTTTCTTGTAGCGTCGATAGAACCGCCGAGCTCGCCTGCAACGATGATCTTCTTGATATTGAAGTCCTTCTTCGGATCATAGCCGGCTTTAACAGCCTTTTCACCAAGCTGCCAAGCGTAGGAAGGAGAAGTCCAGATAACGGTTGGCTTGTATGTTTTGAGTATGAAGAGAAGTCTCTCGCTCGGGAGAGTACCGCCCCAGATACATAAAGCTCCGAGGTTCTGTGCACCGATCACGTCAGGGCCGCCAAGGTAGAGTGAGAAGTTGAGAGCGTGAACATAACGGTCATTTGGTCTCATTCCTATCTGCCAGAACCAGCGGCTCTCAGTGTCCTGGAACTCATCGAAGTCCTTCTTTGTGAAAGGGCTCATTGTAGGAACACCTGTTGAACCGGATGATGTTGATATGAAGACTACATCATCTTCGGGAACTGCTGCGAGCTCGCCGAGGAATGAACCTACGCCCTGAGTATCGCGCTGTGTCTTCTTGTTTATGAACGGGAACTTTTCAATGTCCTTGAGAGTTTTGATGTCCTCTGGCTTAACGCCGGCTTCATCGAATGAACGCTTGTAGTATGGAGCGTTGTCGTATGCGAACTTAACGATCTCCTTTAAGTCTTCAAGCTGTCTCTTTTCCAGTTCCTCACGCGGGAGAGTTTCAAGTTCCTCGTCCCAGAATTTGTTGTTAATATCTCTGCTCATTGTATTTATCCTCCATTGCTTATTTTTCATATTTGTTTGGTATGATTTTATTATACACCGCATTTCTGCATTTGTCCAATACCATAGTTTTATGATGAGTTATAAGCTGAACTTATAGCTCGAAGTTCTTATCAATAAAGTCCCACTTTTTATTGCGGGAAGCTGTAATTATCTGTATATCGTCATCTGTAAGGTGCTTGAAGCGTCCCTGCTTTTTGAGGTAAGCCGAAACGTCAGTGAATTTCTTTGGCTTATGGTTGAGTTTGAACGTACCGTTTTCGTACTCGGCAAGATACCACAGTCCGCAGTCAACGACCTCTTTTGCAATGTCGATCGTTGCATCGGGAGCAACTCCCCAGCCGGTAGGGCATGGCGCGATAACGTGGATGTACTTTGTACCCTGTATCTGCGAAGCCTTCTGCACCTTCTGTATGAAGTCAGCGATGTAGCCCACGCTTGCGGTTGCAGCGTAGGGAATATCGTGCGCTGCTGCGATCTCAAACATATTCTTTTTAGGACGGATATTTCCGTGGATATTAGCGCCTGCGGGAGTAGTTGTAGTCTTTGCTCCGAACGGCGTGAGACCGCTTTTCTGTATGCCCGTGTTCATGTAGGCTTCATTGTCGTAGCAGATGTATATGATGTTATCGTTGCGGTCGATAGCGCCGGAAAGTGCCTGTATACCGATGTCAGCAGTACCTCCGTCGCCTGCAAATCCAACTGCTGTGAAGTCCTTGTAACCTCTTGCACGCAGACCAGCCTCAACTCCTGTGAGCATGGAAGCCGTGCCTGCAAATGTGGAGATTATGGAATTATTGGAGAAGCAAAGCTGCGGAAAATTGAAGCCTACCGCAGACATACAGCCTGCCGGCAGGACTGATACCGCATTTGGTCCGAGGACTTTCAGTGCAGCTCTTACTGCAAGACTTCCGCCGCAGCCTGCACACGCCTTGTGACCGTAGAAGTATTCCTCGCGTGAGATGCTGTCTGCAACTTTATTTGCCATTGTCCTCGCCTCCTATTCCTATGAAGTTCACGGCATCTGTACCGTTTGCGATGTCAGAGTAGATTTTTTCGATGTCTGAAGCGGAGATATTGCGTCCGCCGAGACCGCCTATGAAGTTATAGCCCTTAACGTCCGCGCCAGCCTTTTTCAGTGCGGAGTTGACGTTGGTGAAAACAGTTCCCTCGTTGCCGAAGCTGATGTCCTTTTCGAGTACCGCATAAGCCTTGACGTTCTTCAGAACATCGGCAATTTCCTCGTTCGGGAAAGGTCTCATGTAGCGAATGCGGACAACGCCTGCCTTTATGCCATTTTCGCGCAGCTTATCGGCAGTTTCGCGGCAGAGACCAGCGATGCTTCCGAGTGTTACGATGATGTAGTCGGCATCGTCAGTGCGGTAATTTTCAGTCAGACCTGTATATGTGCGTCCGAATATTTCTGCGAATTCCTTTTCGGTCTCTTTGATGACCCCAGCTGCTGCAAGAAGTCCCTTGTGCTCCTTGTATTTGAAGATGTAGTTGGTATCAGGACCTGCCGAGAACGCCATATTTTTCGGGTTATCGAAATCAATGCGGTTATCTGTCTCATAAGACGGCAGGAACTTATCAGCCTGTTCGTGTGTGGGAATGTCCACAGTCTCGTATGTATGCGTGAGTACGAAGCCGTCGAGATTCGCCATATAAGGTGTCTGCACACGCTTATCCTCGGCAATTTTGTAGCTCATGAGCGCGAGGTCGAGAGCCTCCTGAGCATTCTCGGCATAGGACTGTATCCAGCCGCTGTCGAGCTGAGAAAGGCTGTCGCGCTGATCGCCGTAGATGTTCCACGGGAGAGCAGTTGAACGGTCGGCGTTCATCATAACAATGGGGAAGCGTCCGCCTGCCGCGTAGTAGAGACATTCTGCCATGTAGAGAAGTCCTTGCGATGATGTAGCCGTGAACGCTCTTGCGCCTGCTGCACTTGCACCGATAGCGCATGAAAGTGCGGAATGCTCGGACTCAACGTGAACGTACTCAGCATTGAGACTGCCGTCCTCGACCATTTCCGAAAGACGTTCAACTACGATAGTCTGTGGAGTGATAGGGTAGGCGGAAATGACCTGCGGACGTGCAAGACGTATGCCCTCAGCGAAAGCCTCGTTGCCTGATAAGAATTTTTGGTTCATTTGCGTTCCGCCTCCATTTCTATTGCACCAATTTTGCATATTTTCGCGCATATCCCACAGCCCTTGCAGAAGTCGTAGTCGATGACAGCTTTGCCGTCCTTTATGGAAATAACGCCATCGGGACAGTAGAGATAACACTGCTCGCAGCCTTTACATTTTTCGCTGTTGATAACAGGTCTGATGCTTCTCCATCCGCTGTTGACAGTTGTGAGATAGCCTGCCTCAAAGGACGTATTCTCGGGAACTTCGCTGAATGTGAAGTCCTTCTTTTCTCTGATATAAGGTCTCATTCTGTCACCTCCTGCACAGCTCTTAGAAGCGCACTGATGTTGCGCTCTTGAATTTTAGCAGGCATATAGCCCTTTATAGCTTTGATCGCTTCATCTGATGTAATGATTCCCGAAAGTCCTGCGAGCAGACCGAGCATTATGGTGTTTGCAGTGGGAAGTCTGAATTCAGCTGCGATCTTATCGGCATCGAAGGTGAGAGCACCGTCGATGCTGTTTTTTGAGTTCACGATGACCTGACCGTTATCTTTGAGAAGTCCGCGAAGCTGAGGGGAATACAGCGTGTCGTCGATTATAACGATGTAGTCAGCCTTTTCGGTCTGGCTTCTGTCCACAACAGGCTTTGTATCGAGCTTTGTGAAGGCTCTTACAGGTGCGCCGCGTCTTTCAGGACCGAACGAGGGAAAAGCGAGACCGTACTTTTTATCATCATCTATTGTATAGGCTGCTCCGAGGAGCTTAGCAGCGGTGAATGCACCCTGTCCGCCGCGTCCGAGCCATAATACTTCTATCATAACAAGTTCTCCTATCATTTTGGTATGCTTTGATTATACACCTATCCGCATATTTTGTCCAATACAGGTCTTTTATGCGGAGTTATAGGCTCAGTCTATACCAAGATATTTTTTTATCTCGCGGATATATATTTCACCCATTTTGCTGAGAATAACGTTTTTGAGTGTGATATATCCGATCTCCATTGCCTCGTTCGATTCGTCCTCGAACGGCACAGCGATGTAGTCAGAGCCGTTGAGTTCTTCGCAGATGATTCCTGAACACAGTGTGTAGCCGTTCAGACCTATCATCAGATTGAGCATGGTGGCGCGGTCGTTTGCCTTGATAGTACGCTGATAGTCGGCAGTGCTGAGGAGTTCCTCAGCGAGGTAAAATGTACTGTTATCGCCTTGCTCGAATGAAAGGCAAGGGTAGTCAGCAAGCTGCTCAAAGGTTATCTTTTTTTCGTTTGCAAGCGGATGTCCTTTCCAGAGGTAAACATAGGGGCTGCACATTGTCAGAGTGTGGAACTCCAGACCGTTTGAGTGAAGGAGTTTTGTTATGGACTTGCGGTTGAAGTCGTTGAGGTAGATGATTCCGATTTCGCTTCTGAGAGTTGATACATCGTTTATGACCTCGGCAGTTTTTGTTTCGCGGACAGCAAATTCATACTCTGCTGTATCGAATTCCTTTACCATTTCCACAAAGGCTTTTACGGCAAATGAGTAGTGCTGTGCGGAAACTCCGAACTTCTTCTTTACATTTCCCTTGCCGATGTATTTCTCGGAAAGCACATCGAACTGTCCCACTACCTGACGGGCATACTGTACGAATTCAGCGCCATCGTTGGTAAGAGTAACACCGCGTCCGCTGCGGTTGAATATCTTGATACCTGCTTCTTTTTCGAGTTCCTGCACCGATGAGGTGAGAGAAGGCTGCGAAACATAGAGCTGTTCTGCTGCTTTGTTCATAGAGCCGGTAGAAGAAATTGCTATCACATATTTAAGCTGCTGTAAAGTCATTGTATACCTCCGTTTTGGGTGTGGGCTTCTGCATTTGGCTGATTGAACGTTATCGTGTAGGGGCGGGTTCCGCTCGCCCGTGAATACTCTGATTGTCTGTTGGGACTCGGAAAGCGCCTGCAAAATTCCGAATTACAGTTTCGTTCAGTCGTAAAGTCCGGTACTGAAATAGCGGTCGCCGCGGTCGGGGAACACTGTTACGATGTTGCCCTTTGCGCCGCTTTTTATAAGTTTTAATACCGCTGCCATTGCTGCTCCTGAGGATGAGCCTGCGATAATGCCCTCAGTTTTTGCGAGCAGTCTTGCAGATTCAAATGCTTCGTTATCGTTCATCTTTATAACATCGTCCACGAGGGACATATCCATAGTATCAGCGATGAAATCGTTGCCGATGCCTTCGATGTTATAGTCGGCATGATCGCCGCCGCCCATAGTCGAGCCGACAGGATCAGCGAGAATACCTTTTGTCTGTGGATTCTTTTCCTTGATATAGCGGAGTATACCGGTGTAAGTACCGCCGCTGCCTGCACCTGCCACAACGTAGTCGATATTACCGTCAAGGGCTTCGTATATCTCGCGTCCGGTAGTTTCGTAGTGAGCGAGCGGATTGCTCTGGTTCTTGAACTGCTCCAGCGAGATAGAACCGGGGATCTGAGCCTTTATTTCCTCAGCCTTTGCGACAGCACCGAGCATACCCTTTTCGCGGGGAGTGTTCACTACCTCAGCGCCGAGTGCTCTCAGGAGAGACTGCTTTTCAGCCGAGAATTTTGTTGGTACTACAAAGATTATCTTGTAGCCGCGGTTCAGCGCTGCGAAGGCGATACCGAGACCGGTATTTCCGGCAGTAGCTTCAACGATAGTGCCGCCCGGTTTAAGAAGTCCGCGGCTTTCAGCATCGTTTATCATGTAAAGACCGGTGCGGTCTTTGACGCTTCCGGAGGGGTTCCAGAGTTCCAGCTTTGCGAAAACGTTCACGCCCTCCGCCTTTACGATATTTCCAAGTCTCACAAGGGGAGTGTTGCCGATCAGTGCCTGCATAGAATCATAGTATCTCATATCTATTATCTCACTTTCTTTCTGATTTTGCAATAGCCTGATCAATGTCTTCGAGAATATCCTCAATGTTCTCGATGCCGACCGACAGGCGGATAAGGCCGTCAGTGATACCGACTTTCTTGCGTATATCAGCCGGAATAGAAGCGTGTGTCATAGTTGCCGGGTGGCATACAAGGGACTCCACGCCGCCGAGACTTTCTGCGAGGGAAACAAGCTCAAGGCTCTCGAAGAATGTGTGTATATCGTAGTTTTCGTGCAGCTCGAATGAGATCATTGCACCGCCGTTCTTAGCCTGTTTTTTGTTGACCTCATAGCCCTGAGAGGACTTCAGTCCCGGATAATAGACGTTCTTAACAGCCTTGTGATTTGTTAAAAACTCCGCAGCCTTTTCAGCGTTCTCAACGTGTCTGTCCATGCGGACAGCAAGAGTTTTTATGCCGCGGATAAGCAGGAACGAATCGAAAGGTCCGAGAACTCCGCCGGTTGAATTCTGTATGAAAGCGATCTTCTCGGCAAGCTCTGGAGTGCTGACAACTGCAAGTCCTGAGACAACGTCGCTGTGACCGCCGAGGTACTTAGTTGCGCTGTGGACTACTATATCTGCCCCGAGTGCAAGCGGCTTCTGGAGATAAGGTGTCATGAAGGTGTTGTCCACGATGACGAGAAGTCCGTGTCTATGTGATACCTCAGCAATTGCTGCAATATCGGTAACTGTCATGAGGGGATTTGCAGGGCTTTCGATGATGACTGCCTTAACGTCATCGGTTATCTGAGTCTCATACACATCCGGGTCAGCGGTATCGGCAATTGTGTATGTGAAATCGAAGTGGTCGAATACCTTGCTCAGCAGACGGAAAGTTCCGCCGTAGACGTTGCTGGAAATGAGCACTCTGTCGCCGCTGTGCAGCAGACTGAGTACCGCTGTGAGGGCTGCCATTCCTGAACCGAAAGCAAAGCCTGCATAGCCGCCTTCGAGGTCTCTGATGAGGGCTTCAAGAGCCTCACGGGTAGGGTTTCCTGTGCGCGAATACTCATAGCCGCGCATTTTTCCGAGACCGTCCTGCTTGTAGGTGGATGTCTGGTATATCGGCACATTTACTGCGCCTGTACGCTCGTCAATGGAGATACCTCCGTGGATAAGTGCTGTTTCTGTATTCTTAAAAATGCTCATAATAATTCTCCTTTGTCTATGTGGGGACGAGTTCTGCTCGCCCGTGAATTTCCCGTTTATGTGCGGCGCTCGTAAAGCACCGTTACAATTGTTTTTGATTCGTATGCGTCAGCGGACACCATAATTCCTGATTCCGCATTCAGGATTATTCATAGTCATAGCCTGCGGTGTAGGTTGCCGAGATCAGGCTCACGTTTTCAAAAGCTTTCAAGCCGTCGGTGCGTCCGTCGAAGTATTCCGACTGCACCTTTTCGGGCGGCATATAGGTGTCTATCTGGAATCCCAGCGAGTAGAGCGCACGGGATACTTCATTGTAATCAAAACCGCCGCGCATTACCTCTCCAAGAGAATGGGTTATCTGTTCGAGACGTGCAACTCTGCCGGGAAAAGTGCCGGTTTTTATCGGGTAATCGAATACGATTGCACTTCCGAGTGCTGCGAGTTCAGCCATTTGCCTTAACGTATCCGTGAACACATCAAGTGTAAGGTAGTATGACACGCCGAGTATACTGAAAAACGTCTTTTTTGCCGGATCAAAGCCGGCTTCGAGGAGCTTATCGCACATTCGCTCCTTCTCGAAATCAACCGGTACATAGTGTACATTCGGACGGAGATTCCATTCGAGCTCCCTGATCTTTTCAAGCTTATAGCGTTGAGTATCGGGGTGATCTATCTCGAATATCTCGATATTCTCATTGTTGTTGCGGAACGAAAATGTGTCCGAGCCTGCACCGCATATGACGTACTGGATACTGCCGTTTCTGGCTGCGAAATTTTCGAGTCTGCTCTCATTGAAGTGTATGCGTGAGAGCGGTATGGGAGCGATGTATTCGATGATGAGCTGCTCAGTGTCCTCGCGGCTGAAATCCTGAGTACCGTCGAAGCCGCCGCTTATCATATCGTAAATCGCTTCGTATTCGTCTTTGCCCATAAAGTCGTAGGCAAGGTAGTCATCGTAAATCTTGCTGCGTGAGCGGTTGGAGTGCCATGCTCTGACAAACGCACACATTTTAGCGGTCACGCTTTCTCTTTCATTGACCATAAAAACCTCCAAAATATAAAAAAAGCGGAATGCATACCGCATTCCGCGCATAACAGCCGAAGCTGTCACATACTCATCAATGTAAGATCAGGCGCAACATCGCTGAGCATAAGTATGCAGAATACGGACAGTTTCAATGTTATTCATACAACAGCACATTATAAATGTTCTCATAATCAGCGATCCTTTCATAATTCTTTGTATTCCTATCGGAACTGTATGTATTATACCATCTATTACTCACTTTGTCAATAGGTTCAGACTATATTCGGCAATAGTTATAGAAATATCCTATAATCCACATAGGAATTATACACTTTGCGTTTTTGATAAAAAAGCCAAAGAACGATCATCGCTCTCTGGCTTTTTAGTTATATTCATTTGTCACTGTGCTGTAAGCGAGTTTACGAGCAGCAGTGCGGATTCAGCGCTTAGTGCTTCCAACGGAGCAAGCGGTTCTGGAGTTTGTTGAACAGGAATGTTACTCCGATAACCACGAAACCGATAACGAGAAGTCCGGTTATAGTACGTGTGTAGTCTCCGAAATCGGAGTAGTATTTAACGTAGTAGCCCATACCGTCCTTAGCAGCTATCATCTCTGCTGATGTGAGGAGTATGAATGAAACGCTGAGTCCCTGATTGCAGCCGAGGAATATCTGCTGCAAGGATGCCGGAAGTATTACCTTGAAAAGAGTCTCGAATTTGCCGACATTAAGCACCTTTGCGGAGTCGATTATCTTCTTGTCAACGCCGAGGACGCCGCTCATAGTGCCTGCGAATACCGGCCAGAAGGTTGCGAGGAAGATAACGAATACTGATACGGACTTGAATGTCGGGAGAAGTGCGATACCATAGGGGATGTAAACGATCGGCGGTATCGAGCTGAAAAACTTTGTGATGTAGGTAGCTGCGCTGCCAACTCGTGCACTCCAGCCAATGAAAAGTCCAAGCGGTACAGCAACCGCTGTTGCAATTACGAAGCCTTTGATTATTGTAAGAAGTGAGCTCTTGACGTTTACCCATATCTTGTCTCTGTCCACCACGAACTGATGGATTATCTTTCCGGGGGCAGGGAAAAGCTGTGGATTGAGGTAGTTATACTTTGCCGTAACAAGTGACCATACTCCTAAGAGTACGAACAGGAAGCCTGCAATGTCAACAAGAAGTGCAAGTGATTCTTCCTTTTTAATAAGTGCCGATGCAATGAGAACAACTACTTCGGTTCCGACTGCGAATCTTACAAGCAGTGATGTATATACCGGATAGGTTGCCTGATCCGGTATCAGTTGTATCAGCAGCAGTGCGATGAAGAGTAAATGTGCAATGCGGAGATAGCGTTTTTTGATCGTCATAATACAACCTCATCTCCGCCGATACGCTCGGCAATATCATTGTAAAGCAGAGAAAGAAGCTTGTTGCGGAACTTTCCGTATTCACTGGTTCTTACGAGATCATCACGTCTGCGCGGACGTTCAAATGGCACGTTGACCACTTCATTGACTGTTCCGGGGTGAGCGGTAAGAACTACAATTTTGTCGGAAAGGAGAATAGCCTCGTCGATGTCGTGGGTAACGAATACGACGGTCTTGCGCGGTTCAGAGCCGTCGCCCTCCCAGAGCTTAAGGAGAAGCTCCTGCAAAATAACGCGGTTTTTCGGATCGATCGCGCTAAAAGGCTCATCCATAAGGAGTATCTCGGTATCCATTGCAAGAGCTCTTGCGATAGCTGCGCGCTGCTGCATACCGCCGGAAAGCTGTGAGGGATACTTGCTGCCGAAGCCGGAAAGTCCGACCTTTGTAAGGTACTCTTCAGCAATTCGTGCACGGTCGCTGCGCTTTACGTCCTTGCGTGCCTGTTTGATACCGAATTCGATATTCTTCTTTGTAGTCATCCACGGGAAGAGTGAATAATGCTGGAATACAACTCCGCGTTCTGTACCTGTGCCGTGGAGTTCTTTTCCGTCTATCTGTACTGTGCCGCCGGCAGGGGCATAAAGCCCCTCCAGGACACTGAGCAGAGTAGATTTTCCGCAGCCGCTCGCACCGATAACACTTACGAATTCGCCGTCAGCAACGCCGAATGAAACATCGTGGAGTGCATTGAAGCTGCGCTTGTTTTCTATGTAATTAACCGAAAGATCTTTTATCTCTATTTTATTCGTAGTCATTGAAATGCACCTCTAAAGATTTATATATATCATCTGAGCCTTCAGCTAATATACTGTCGAGAGCTTTCTTGTAAATAGCGGTGTTGTAATGCGGTTCGATGTCGTAATCGTTTGTGTAGCCAAGTTCTACGATAGTATCTTTGAGTGTGAGAGTACCCTTCTTGTCGGGATCAGGACTTGATACACTGTATCCGCCGTAGACCTCAGTGTCGATGAAGTCCTCGTCGATGTCGATGTACTTTTTAACGTCCTTTACAGTACCCTTGTGGTCGGTCTGAGTGAAGTGGTAAGCCTTGATAAACGCTCTTTCTACTGCTGTGTATGTATTAGGATTATCCTTGAGTGCGGAAGTCTTAGCGACCTGTCGGCAGCAAGGCTGGTTTTCGAGAGCCTTTTCGTGAGCGCAGTAGTAAACTACCTTGTAGCCCTGCGACTTTGCAAGCGAAGCGTAAGGAGAGTAAACGGAAGCAGCGTCGATAGTGCTGTTGAGAAGTGCAGCGTAAGCGTCCTTCTGGCTGTCGAAGTAAACGATGTTGACCTCATCATCGCCCTCACCGATCTTGATACCGGCGTTCTTGAGAAGTATCTGGAGCTCAGCGTCCTGAACGCTGTTCTTTACGGATGCAACGTTTCTGCCCTTGAGGACTTCCACGCCCTGTTCATCCTTGTCAGCGTATTCGGACTTGATAACGTAGCCGTGACCGTTAGTCATCGCGCCGCCGAAAATGGAAATATCGTGTCCCTGACTCTGGAATGTCAGTGTAGGTACTGAACCGATGAAAGCAACGTCGAGCTTGTCGGATTCAAGACCGTTCACGAGTTCGGAAGCACTTGAAAACTGAACGAGATTTACATCAAGACCTTCCTCCTCGAAGTAGCCCTCTTCCTCGGCAACGAACGCGAGAAGATGAGCAGTTGAGTTGAGGTAGCCGATCGAAATGCTCGACTTTTCCGGTGAACCGAGAACTGTCTCGGCGCTGTCTCCGCAGCAGTCAGCAGGACCTGAGGTCTTGCAACAGTCACCGGTGCCTCCCTCGCAGCAGTCCTTTGTGGTGGAAGCAGTTGATGCAGCGGATGTGCTGGCAGATGTGGTGGATGAAGTCTTTGAATTTGATGAGCTTGAATTGTTAAGTCCTGCACAGCCTGTGAAAAGGGAGAGGACTGTAAGTACGGATGCGATCTTTAATTTGTTATTCATATTTATCACCTTTCATATTAAAAACTTGATTTGAGGACGAATATTCTATTTGTAACATCGCATTCGTTCCGAATTGGTGATATGTCTGTAATTATTCATGTTCATAACTCCTTTGGTTTTCTTTATGCACTAATCATACCATACCCATAGGCATTTGTCCAATACGAATGAACTATTGTTATATATAGACATTGCCTATACCGAAGATGTTGAGAAATAAAAAAACTGCCTCAGAGATCATCTGAGACAGTTTGCGGTATATGTTATTCAACGTTTTTCAGAGCCTCGTCAAGAGGGATCCTGTTTATCCTGCGTTTAAGGAAGAAAACAGTTACAATGTATGAAGCCGATGCAAGAGCTATTGAGGCGAAATATGCCGATACAGGCACATTCGGAGAGATCCAGCCCGAATACTCCATCATCATTGTACGCCATATCTTATCAAGTGCAAGATGTGCCAGCGGAAGGCAAGCAACGATCGAAACGAGTGTGACTATGGTAGTGGTATGGATGTAGATGCTGCTTATCTCGCCGTTTTTGTAGCCGAGTATCTTTGCCATTGAAATGGACTGTACGTTCTTTTCGATGATGACTTTTGAAAGCATGAACACTACAAGGATAACCACTCCGACACCGAGTGCAAGGAACACTGTCATAAGACTTCCCATTGAGCGTTTCAGCTGGCGTGAGGTTTTTGTGAGGTCATCCTTAGTCACATGGGTAGCTATCATTTTCTTGTCAATATCGTTTATTTCCTCGCTGCAAAGATAGCCGGAAAAGCTTTCGGCGGGGTTTCCGAAGCGTGTATTGAAGTCTTCAAGACTTGTGAACACTGCGAGAGTGCTCGGATAAGTATACACGCCGCCAATGGTGAATTCATATTCAGTATCGGTATATTTGTCTTTAAGAGTAAGGCTGTCACCCTTTTTGAGACTGTACTTGTCGGCGTAAGCGTCAGACACCATTATTTTTTCATCATCGAATTTTCCGCGGAAATATCTGCTGTCGGGAATGAATCCGTAAACGGTGATGTCCTCAACGAAGCTTCTTCCGGTGGTTTCGAGAGTGCTCACCGCAAATTTTTCGGCATTGACATTTTCTGTCGGAGCATCAGCTTTCAGAATATACTGGTGCTGTGCTATCATATTGTTCACAGTATCTTCTTCAAGCTGGTCGAGCAGCGGATTGAAGAGCATACCGAACAGGAAAATGACGCTTGAAAATAATATGCCTGCAAATATGGTCACATAGCCGGGGATGTTCTGGAATACCACTCTCAGGCGGTAGCGCTTCATTATACCGATCTTTGTGTTGAGCTTGAAAGCCTTTTTGCGCTGATGACGTTTTAGGTCTCGGCGCAGGAAATTCAGCGGTGAAAGGCTGAGTATTCTCGCAAGCATTATGAAGTTTATCAAAGCGAGAATAATAAGCGGTACGATAGTAGTATCAATGAATGCATCAGGACTCCATATCGTTTCGTAGGAAACGAGACTGTATGAATCGAGATATGCCTTTGCCATGTAGTCCTTGAACAGGGTATATCCGAGGATGTTTCCGATAATGCTTGCAATAAGAAGGACTATCAGCGGTGCGGACATATAATGTATTATCAGTTCCCGTTTTGTATAGCCTGATGCGCGGAGTGTGCCGATGACATTTGCCTCCTTGACTATCGTATTGCTGGTCGTAACGGCAAATACAAAAGCTATGATGACGATGAGCATATAAAGCATGACCATCATCATTATGCTGTCGTGACCAATATCGTTGCCCGAGAAGTTTATGGCATTGTTAGTGCATCCGGGAATGAAGTCAAGAAGCTGTGCTTTCTGCGAGATCATACTTGAAAGTTCGCTTGCTCTTCCGATAGCTTCTGAGCCTGTTCTGTCTTTGGGCGGTTCGTTATATTTCCACGAATATGAGTAGTGGATATTGGTATTGCTGAATTCATCAAAGAGGTTCTGAGTAACGATACCTACGCCGAATTTTTCAGTATCGAACATAAAGTCGGTATTATTCTCATACAGAGCGGAATAGTCGGGGAGTGCAACGATACCTACTATTTCGAGTTCCTCATCTGCCACCTTTAAGGTGTCGCCTTTTTTCAGCTTGTTGCTTTTAATGTAAAGTCTGTCAAGGGATATTTCTTTATTATTATCAGGCAGTCTGCCTTCAAGGACACACACCTTGTTTACGTCCTTCCTGTCGGTGAACAGGCGTATGCGGCTGTCTCCGACGCTTTCCTGCATTGAGTAATAGTTTTCAAACAGCTTCAGACCGCCTTCGTTTTCGATAGAGCCTATTAGCTGTTCATCGGGCTTCAGAGCGAATTCAAAGTTGCCGTCCTCAATATTGTATTTTTCAAAGCTTTCGTCATAGGATTTTTTCAGGCTTGCATCAGCAACAAAGAAGCCCGAAGCTATGGCGATAAGAGCTGTCATAAACAGAAAAATAACAATATACTTTCCTGTTTCGCCCTTTATTTCGCGTCCTACACGTTTTCTGAGCGGACTCTTCATCTTTACCGCCTCCCTTACCAGTCAAGTTCTTCCGCACTGATTTTTGATTCGTTCATGTTATTCTTTCTGATAACGCCATCGCGGAGTTTCACAACTCTGTCCGCCATATTTTTTATAGCATCGTTGTGGGTTACCATGATAACAGTGCTGCCGTACTTCTGATTGACTGTTTCGATGAGTTTCAGTATCTCTTTTGAGGTATTATAGTCGAGTGCGCCGGTAGGTTCATCGCAGAGGAGGATGTCCGGATTCTTGACTATCGCTCTGCCGATAGCCGTTCTCTGCTGCTGACCGCCCGATAGCTGATTCGGGAGTTTATGGCGGTGTTCGTAGAGCCCGAGCGTTTTAAGAATGTCGTCCACATCGAGAGGCGAATCGCTGAGGTAAGCTCCTACCTCAATATTCTCTTTTATGTTGAGGTTCGGTATGAGGTTGTACATCTGAAATATATATCCGAGGTGCTTGCGGCGGTAAAGAGTAAGTGCCTTTTCGTTCATATCGGCAGTTTTCTCGCCGTTTATTGAGATATAGCCGCTGTCAGGTCTGTCGATGCCGCCTATGATATTCAGCAGAGTTGATTTTCCTGAGCCGGAAGGACCGAGCAGAACGCAGAACTCACCTTTTTCAAGAGTGAAGGAAATGCCTTTCAGTACCTCCACGCGGTTCTCATCACCGCCGAAAGTTTTTTTGATATTGCTTATATCTATAAACATAGTATCTCTCCTTCGTAATATATGAACGAGTATTCATTTGTTCATATATTACTTTATCATACTTTCTTGATTTTGTCAAGTGTTTTTTTCAGTGGGAAATATCATTCACGAAAAATAGTCCTGATCGGAAGATGGTTTTCCCATTTATTGCGATTATAGTAATACTATTTGCGATATGTATTGATTTGTGCGGATAAATGTGATATAATATATTTATGATGTTATAGCATCGGCATGATACAATAGTTAAAATAAGGCAGTATGCGGAGCAGCAGCTTGAAATATTTCCGCATCAGAAGCCATTAGTCCGGCATAGTCCGTGTAAGATTTATTGAATGGAAAAGAAGAAAAAAAGATACCGAGTTGATTTGTGCGGTATGGATATTTGTTATGAAAACGTAAAAAGCAGCTATAAGGAAGGTTCTGAGGTCGAGCTGTATTACGGCATGATAGTCGATGATACTGAGTATTCCTTTTACCTCGACGGCAAAGGACTTATGTATGGCTATAAGCCTAAAAAAGGCTTTGTACTGCACTTCACGATGCCTTCGCATGATGTCAAGCTGTGCTGTTATTCCGTAAAGACGACAGCAGGGAATAAGCCTGAGGAGAAAAAAGCGTGATTCGCGGCGGCAATAATATACATGATTATCAAATTTAAAGGCACTTCCGATGACCGGAAGTGCCTCTTTTTATATCATTTATTGCTTCTGAGACGTTTTTTCAGCTTCGCTGAGATCAGCAGCAGACATATGCCGGCAATAAGCAGTCCTGTACCGAGTATGGCAAAAATGATTATCGCTTTACTGCTTCCGGAATTATTGCTGTTGTCTGATGAAGCGAGTTTCTGTGCGAGATTCTGAGTGTGATAGCTGTCTTCATTTTTAACCATTTCCAGTATGAGTTCGGGATCGTGCTGACTGAATATGGAAACGGCATTTTCAAATAAAGTTGCAAAGTGGTAGAATGCTCCGCTGCTGCTTTTTAAGTCCGCAGCGATAAGAGGGAGAACGGCAGTGAATAGCGGAACGATAGCGTCTTTAAGCGATGCGAATTCCTCTTCGCTCAGGTATTTGCTGAAGCTGTTGAAATCGAGGTCGTCAGTTATGCCGCTGACTAATGATGTGGCAGCGCTTGAGAATTCTTCTGAATCCGTTGGATGTATCAACAGCTTACCGGCTTTTTTTATGTTGATCGAGCCGCGTATCTTATCTTTCAGCACTTGCAGGAGTTCAACAAGGTCATCCTGATTTTTACTCATCAGTATCACAAGTATATCAGAGATGTATCCGGACATCCCGCTGAATTCTTCGCGTGATAAATTATCGGTAACGAAGCTGAGAAAGTCAGCTTCAAAATCTGCGGCAGAAATTGCAGGATCAGCTTCCTTTTCCTTTTTCTTTTTTAATATGTTGATGTTCACAGTTTTAGGTGTCAGTGTTACCGTTTCGGCAGGGGATATGACATCATCAACGCCTGAATTATAGAGTTCCCACTGTTCAGGATAAACAGCCGGAACTAAGTCGTATGGATTGAGGACATTATGGATATTTTCGTAGTTTGTATCCTCAACAGTTGCGCGCGGGGCTTCAAAGGTATACACATAGAGGTCATCGGCAGTGATGCCGAATTCATCGAGATGTTCGTTGATATATTTGCCGGTAAGGTCGGAAACTCCGCCGCCGCGGCTGTAACCTGAGATCCATATTTTAGCGCCGTTGAGGTCGTTATCCTTTTCGTAGTCCTTCAGGCGCTTTATAACTTTGTCAGCGGATTCCGAGAGACCTTTTGCGTTTCCGCTTTTACCGGATGAGAAATTGCTTCCCCATTCTCTGCCGTAATTAGCACCTCTTATGCCGACGACAACAAGATCACCGTCATCGGTTGCCTTTGAGGATATACCGCAGGCGATCGTATCGGCAGTCGGTATCAGACCGTCGTAATCAAAGCTTACGTACTTCTCCTTATCGAAGCCCAAGTCATTGAGGAGATCGGCAAGCTGCTTATCGGTATGTGTTTTTTCGTCACCGAAGGAAGCCATAGCGAGATCGAGCGACATCGTTCTCAGATGCGGATCAAGTATCTTACCTGAGCCGGAAAAATAATCATCGCTGTAATAATACCTTTCGACCGGAGTTTCACCGAGCAGAGAGTAGGTAAAGGTACCCGTCCTGCCGTCCCAGTTTTCGGGGAGATCCTCGTTTACGGCGGCAAAGGTCTGAAACGGGAAAGCTGAAAGCAGTAAAGCAGCTGAAACTAATGCGGAAGCAGGTTTTAATAAGGATCTCATATTATCACTCCTTGCGAAGAAAGAATAATTGCAATTCAATGGAAAAGGCTGAAAGAGTTTGTGATTACAGCAACACCGTCCCGGGCATTGCAGCAGGACGGTGTTTGTGATGCTTAGGCTTTTATTGTTTCGGAAGAACTGCGTTTTTTCTCGGGATGAAGCTCGTAGTAATGCTTTTTGTCTTTATACATCAGTTCATCTGCGATATGCAGGGCTGCTCTTACATTTGCTGAGGATTCTTCATAGGCAGTACCGATAGCGAAAACAAGATCCTCATATTTTTCAGAGGCTTCCCTGAGCATATTTGCCTTGTAGACTATCTCGTTCTCATCAATTTTTGTGAGTATAACGACGAATTCGTCTCCGCCCGCACGGAAAATGGAGTGTACCGGGAATATCTCCCTGAGTGCGGAAGAGGCTTTTTTCAGCAGTTCATCACCGGCACCGTGACCTGATTTGTCGTTGACGGCTTTCAGACCGTTAAGATCGGCAAAAAGTACGGCAACAGAACCGTTATTATCATCTTTTGCGAGACTATCAACAAAATGATTCATTTCGTTGCGGTTCATAACTCCGGTAAGCATATCTCTTGAACTGAGAATATGCAGTCTATCGAGCATACGGTAGCTGTAAATTTCAGAAGCGAGGATAAAAGTTGTGAGTTCGAGAGTTTCTTTGATAGTATCAGCAGCTTCTGAACTGAAATTTATAGCCCATATATATCCGAGGAGTTCATTTTTGAATTCAAGCGGGAAAAGTACGATATTCTTTCCGCCGGCACTTGTTAAAGAATGGTGCCATATCGGGTTTCGTTCCTTGACAACTTCCATATCGTGTTCATTTCTTACGATAAGACAGTTGCTTCCGGCGATAGTATCCATCCACGAATCAGCAATGTCATAGAAGGAATCATCAAGGTATTTTTCCATAGGCAGAAGGTCGCTGTCCTTTGAGAAAGCCTCACAGAGAACGGAACATTTACGTTTTTCGGTGTCTAACATGAGAACGCAGCAATGCTCAGAATCACAGAGAGTGCGGATGTCCTCGCACACAGTAGCCATATTGTCTCTGAAATCGTCAGGGCTTCGCAGCTTGATACAGGTTTCAAGAACAGCTGAAGCGATGTCCGCTGAGATATTTGACATTCTCTTTGCATCCGGCTTGAAATTGACTTCCATGATATAAAGACAGTAGCAGAGATTGTCATTATCCATATGCAGCGGGATGAACGACATATTGAACCAGACGTTATAACGTGCCGGGTGGGCATAAGCGTGGAGACACTTTTTAAGAACTGCTGCGCGGTAACATGAATCTTCAAAATTAAGATCTCGTGTCAGATAGCAGGTATACTCGCTGTTCGGGATGAATTTTCTGGCGAGCATTTCGAGACCGCCCATAGGTTTTTCGATAGTATCTAAATATGCACGGTTGCCTGTGACGATACGGACTTTTCCGTAATCACCATTTTCCTTTTTTTCAACAGAAACTACACATGTTGCTGCGTCGATGCTGTCAACGATAGTCTGAAATACCATAGAGCGACCCCCTCCTGTGTTTGATATTAACATAATTATATCACGAAATTAGTAAATAGTCAAGCAGAATGATGTAAATAAAGTCACTTTTTAGAAAATAAATTAACTTCAGCGTTAGTGATATGCTCTGCTGTAAGCTTTTCTGCGAGATCGCCGTCGTTGTTTTTGATAGCACTGAGGATAGCCCTGTGTTCGGCGACGGTTTTTTCGGCTCTGCCTTCGGTATGCAGCGAATTATCGCGGGCTTTTTTGATATAGTTATGGAAATTTGAAAGCATGAATCTCAGCGGACGGCTGCGTGAAGCATCGTAGATTATCTTATGAAAATCGCCGTCGAGTTTCCATATTTGTTCGGTATCGTTTTTGAGCAGAAAGAATTCCTGAAGATCGACGATTTTTTCAAGTGCATTTTCAAGTGCATGGAGCTCTTCATCGGTTATTTTTTCCGTGCAGAGCTTTGCCGCAAGACCTTCTATCCTTATTCTGATCTCATAAATATCCCTTGTATCCTGTTCGGAAACTCCTACAACAACGGCACCTTTGTTGGGAATATTATTGACAAGTCCCTCAAGTTCGAGCTGCATGAGGGCTTCGCGTACCGGAGTACGACTTACACCGAGTTCCTTTGAGATCTTCAGTTCGTTAAGACTGTCGCCATCCTTATATTCGCCGTTGAGTATAGCATTTTCTATCGCATTGAAAACTCTTATTCTCAATGAGCGGTCATCAGTTTCAAGCAGCATAGTAAACTCCTTTCGGCAGGTCAGATACCGTATTTTTCGACCAGTGATACAAGCTCGTCATCGCTTATAACGGTTATTCTGCCGTTGTTGTATTCGTTGTCGGTCCATTCCTTTATCTTCCGGACCGTCGGATGCTTTTTGTCGATCGCCTTTTCACCGGTAAGGCGGTAATAATTATTTATCCAGCAGGCGATACCTGCGAGACCGGATGTCTGACTGACCGCAACAAGAGGCGGTCTGCCGAGAAGCTTTTCCGTATCGAATATGTTGTATATTTCCTCGTCCTTCATGAGACCGTCGGCGTGTATGCCAGCCCTTGTGGTGTTGAAATTCTTGCCTACGAACGGAGTCATCGGCGGGAGATCGTAATTAGTCTCCTTTGAGATGTATTCAGCAAGCTCGGTAATGACGGTAGTATCCATGCCGTTGAGAGTGCCTTTCAGCGAAGCGTACTCAAATACCATAGCCTCAAGAGGAACGTTTCCTGTACGCTCTCCGATACCGAGCAGCGAGCAGTTTACTGCACCTGCACCGTAAAGCCATGCAGTAGCAGCGTTGACAACGCCCTTGTAGAAGTCATTGTGACCGTGCCATTCGAGCATATCGCCGCTGATGCCGGCATAGTGCTGCAAGCCGTATATGATACCGGGAACACTTCTCGGCAAAGCGACACCGGGATATGAGATGCCGTAGCCCATAGTATCGCAGGCACGTATTTTTACCGGAACTCCGCTTTCGTCCGAAAGCTTTCTCAGAGCAATTGCAAACGGCACAACGAAGCCGTAGAAATCGGCTCTTGTAATGTCCTCGAAGTGGCAGCGCGGTCTGAGACCGGCTTCGATGCAGTCGCTTACGATACCGAGGTATTTATCCATAGCTTTTTTACGGTCAAGCCCCATTTTATTGAATATATGGTGATCCGAGCATGAAACAAGGATACCTGTCTCTTTTATGCCGATATTTTTTACGAGTTCAAAGTCTTTTTTGCTTGCTCTGATCCAAGTGGTGATCTCGGGAAATTCATAGCCAAGCTCCATACAGTTGTCGATAGCCTTGCGGTCGTTTTCAGAGTATACGAAGAATTCGGTCTGCCTTATCATACCGTTTCTGCCGCCGAGCCTATGGAGCATTTTAAAAATATCGGTCATCTGCTGCGGAGTGTAAGGTGCTCTCGACTGCTGTCCATCGCGGAAGGTAGTATCTGTGATGTAGATATTCTCCTGCATATTCATTGGTACATGACGGTAGTTGAAAGCGGTTTTAGGTATTTCGGAATAGGGGAACATTTCGCGGAAAAGTTCCGGCTCTTTTACATCGTGGAGCTCGTATTCATAGGGATCAAACTCCAGAAGGTTAGTGCTTTTGCTAAGATTGATATTAGTCATGACGTGTTCCATAATGCAACTCTCCTTGTGTTGTGTTCTTGTGTATTTGTATTATTGTATACAATTATACAACATATATCCCGCCCTGTCAATAGCTTTCAGAAATTTATCAGAAAAAACGAATAGATTAAATGCTTGATCCTTTGGATCTGTGAATTGATATGAAAGTCTAACTTTTTTCCAATATACGTTTTTTGATTGACTTTTGTCGTAATACCTGTTATAATATAAATAAGAATGTACAGATTGGAATTGAATGTTGGTTTTTTTACCGGGCAGCGGCTTCACTCAGTATTGGTGCGAGATTTGATATGTATGAGTTTTAGTCGTTTTAGTTGACTGCTTCCGGATATGTGGGATATTATGTGTCAAGGTGCCATACAGCAGGACATCGTTGTGCTACTTACTAAAGGAGAATACTATGGTAAAGAAAGGAAAGAGTTCGGGCAAAAGGAACATTGAACGAACTTTGCAGGAAATTCTAAGGAGCAAATATGCTCCGTCAGGCGTTTATATTGCCCTGGTACTTATATATATCGCTACAAATGTGATAGTTAATGCAGTTGCATCCTCGCGCGGAACTATTGAATTGTTCGGCGGAGAGATACCGAAGACCTCATTTGCAGGTGTTTTTGCTTCTCTTTCTAACATCATGATAATATTCATGGTGGTGTATTATGGAAAAAAAGGCTATATCACATCGCTTGTGCTTATGCTTGTCCAGACACCGATCTGGCTGCTCGGTATTATAAAGCGGCATAATATTGCAAGCCTTCCCGGTATATTTACAACCTTCCTCACGATAATCGCTATCACGATAATCTATATCAATAACGTCAATATGGACAAGATACAGGAAAAACTCCGCGATCAGGCGATAACGGACGGGCTTACCGGTCTGCCGAACAGATTTGCGTGTACAGAATTCGTTAACGACCTTATTAAGAGAGGCGAGAGATTCACCTTCGTATCTATCGACATCAATAATTTCAAGAGCATTAATGACACTATGGGACGCGATGCCGGAAATAAGGTTCTCATCGAGGTCTCGGAGCGATGGAAGAATATCGCTGATAACGATATTACCGGTACTATTGATTTTATCACCCGTCAGGGCGGAGACGAATTTTCGCTCATCATCCGCAGGTATAAGTCAAACGAGGATGTGATGAGCACTATCCGCAGCTACGAATCTGCTCTTGTGAACAAGGTAACTGTTGATGAATGCGATTTCTTCATCAATGCAAGCTTTGGATATGCTGAATTTCCTACCGATGCCAAGGACAGTGATGCACTTTTCTCTTGTTCGGATGCTGCGATGTATGAGGTCAAGAGGGCGAACAGCAGCGAGCATATAATGCGTTTTAAACCCGAGTTTCTCTCAATGGAGCATACCATTGAAATAGAACGCGACATAAGAAATGCACTTGATACTGATACAATGTTTTTCTGCTTACAGCCTCAGTTTGACATTTCACACAAGCTGCGCGGATTTGAGGTGCTTGCACGTATGAAAAGCGTATCCGGAAACAATCTGCCGCCGTCTGAATTCATACCTGTTGCCGAAAAGGTCGGACTCATAGACAAGGTAGACAGCAATGTGTTCCGGAAAGCTGCAATGTTCTTCGGTGAGCTTATAAAGAATACCGGAACAGACGTTATGCTCAGTGTAAATGTTTCGGTAAGGCATCTTATGAAAAACGATTTCCTTGAAGAAGTAAGCGAAATAATCAAGGCCAGCGGAGTTCCGGCTGAACAGATCGAGATCGAGATAACAGAGTCTATAATGATAGACTCAGCTGATAAAGCACTGATGTGTATAAATGACATAAAGAGTATGGGCATTAAAATAGCTATCGACGATTTCGGTACAGGCTATTCATCACTCAGCTATCTCAATAAATTCCCGGCAGATCTGCTGAAGGTCGATAAATCCTTCATTGATAAGATGAACAGCAGTGAGTCTTCAAAGAAGTACGTTGCAGCGATCATTTCTATCGGACATATCATGAATTTCGGAGTTATTTCCGAGGGCGTTGAAGATCAGGAACAGCTTGATACGCTCAGCAGTATCGGATGCGACTATATTCAGGGATATATCTGGGGAAAGCCTCTTCCGCCGGAAGAAGCGAAGCAGCTTGTTATAGCTGACATCCAGTCCGGAAAGTGACGGTGCTGCGGCTGATCCTGCAGTCAGTTCACTTGGTTTGGAAATATATTTTTAGTAAAGCTTATAATGGCGCTGAAGACGATCGGTCTTCAGCGCCATTTTTAGGTAAGGCAGTATTCGTAAAACGATCATGATGTCATTCAAGACATTTGGAAACTGCATCTGCGAACTGGTTGAAGTCCATACCGCATTCCTTTTTCAGGTAAGAGAAGAATTCGGTTGGAGATAGGTTGGATTGCGTCATTTCCGCAGCAGCGACCATTTCGCGCATTTTAGAAGTATAGGGGTTAGTGCCGGTTAGTGCTTCATGTATAGCTGCGCGCGGTGAAATAATGTTGTTGGCGGTTTTGACTATCTGTCTTGAACCTTCAACGTAGCAGCCATTTGCTTTATAGCGCAGTTCGGCAGCCTGCTTGAAAGCAGCACTGCGTTCTGCTGCCGGAAGAGCAGCAGCATTGGCTTCGATCTGCGCAGCCTTAGCTTCGTACTTTTTGCCGCGGCTGTACCACTCTTTGCCCTTATGAGCGATAGTCTGGCGGTCGAGTGCTTTGCCTTTGAGCGGATCGCCGTGATTGTTCTTGTTGAGAAGCTGTTTAACGTCGTAGTAAGCTTCCGGATTAAATTCGATAACATATTTGCTGCTCTGATCCATCCACGGTGAAACGTAGGTGACATCAACCTCATTTGCAAATTCCTCGGCGATCTGGCTGGTCGGAGGTTCAGCACCGTTGTGGAACTCCTTATAGAGCCGGTTTCTTACAGCATTTTCACCGATCGTCTGGTCGATAACAACGTCCATACCCTTTGAAGAATCAGAATAGCATTTCTCGCGGATAGTGAGATCGAGATCCTCTCCCAATGTCAGACCGGCATCTTCTTTCCACGCATTGTTTGAGGTAACGCTCTCAAAGTAGAGATCGGCTCTGCGTTTGCCGGTAGCCTCTGCAACGTCATCGAGCACCTTTTCCATGATGTTCTGGCGGTGAAGCTTACGTACTCTTGTGAATTCAGCACGTACTGTCTGAGCGTATGGGTCATTCATGCGCTTGAGTGCCTTGAAAGCGTTCTTATCGGTCTTGACCTCGAGCCACAGCTTATCGTATTCGGCGCGGACCTCTGCAAGATTGCCGGCTTTGCGGGCTGTTCCGAGCTTCTTCTGAACCTCATAGAGTCTGCGTACTTTTTCCATACCCTTTTCCATAGCAAGATCACTTATCTCGATACCCTTCAGCTCTTCAGGAGACAAACCGAGATCGCCTTTTCTGCGCTGAGCGATAGTAGTTTTTGCTTTAGTCTTTGCAGCAGCATCGGCATTGGCGCTGTTTTCGATCGAATTCTTTGCGGAAGAAGCAGCACCGCCGTTTGAGAACAGCTTGATATTTTCGAGAGCATCTGAAGCACCGCTGTAAAGCTTGCTGCTTTTCTTCAAAGAGCTGTCAGCAGCGTCCATGAATTTACGGTAATTCTGAGTAGCAGTCTTAGCGAGGTCTATACCTGTTGCCTTGCCGATGATAGTATTGCCGGCTTTAAGAGTGCCGCCTATGAGCAGCTCCATAGCGACCTGCTTTTCGTATTCCTTAACGCCCATTATAACGCCGTCCCAGAAGGTCATATCCTTGCCCTCGACCATAATGGTGTTCTCCATTTTTTCAGCAAGATCCATGCCGAAGAACAGCATTTCGGAATAGCCGGCGGTACATATTCCAAGAGCCATACGTCCGAGGAATCCGCCGTTATCGCGCATACCCTGCATGAAAGCGTAGCAGGCGCTGAGTTCGTCTGCGAGGGTGAGTTTGACAGGATCGCCGTTAGCGCCCTCCTTGTCGCCGCGCAGGAAACCAGTCCATATATCCATGACTCTTGCGACCTGTCCCGGATCGTAACCGAAGTGGACATCATAGCCGTCGATCATGCGGTCGATAAAGTAATAGAGCGAGAAAAGTCTGTTGAGATATTTCGAGAATATCTCAGACCTGATGTGCATCAGGCGTTCTAAGATGTGCTCATCTTCTTTGAGCATCTGCGAATAAGCTTCATTAGTTTCAGCACTTCTGTAAGGCATTGAGTGAAGGAGAAGCTTCTTTGTAACCTTGTACTTTTTGTTTTCAAATTCAGCAGTGAATGTAGCTTCGGCGCGTATACGCACAGGCGGATCGAGACCGCCGGTAGTAGCCGTCAGCTGAACTGTTCTTGAGCCGTCTTTGTCTATCTCATTTGTCGGGAAGAGCCTGAGCCCTACCTTTTCGACCATTTGCTGGTGACACTCCTGAGCATCGCCGATCATTGAATTCTTATCGTTGTCAACTCTTACAGCTTTAACGGCAGTTTCCTTGTCGGGAACGACTGAAACGCGCTCGATCGTCTGTTCTTCGTCGTTCCAGCATAGAAGCACGAATTTTCCGCGTGTCATACACGGTTCGAGATCCTCAGGACGCGGATCTTTCACAGCGCCGTTCTTGTATTTCAGATAGCATCCGACAGCATTGCCCTCAAGCTGGAGCGAAAGTCCCATGAATACGCGCAGAACATCGAAATTCCCCTCTGCTTTTGAGGTATCTGTGACAGCCTTGATATGCAGGCGGTAAGCGGTAGTAGTACCCGGTTCTTGCTCGTCCTTCATGTCGGTATCAATGATGTTGACAGACCACAGTCCTTTGACCTCTTTATCTGGAACAGGCTCATCGACCTTATATGGACATTTCTTGTCCTTGAATTGTGCAGTCACTACCGGTTTGCCTGCCACTCCCTTGACGCCGAACCATATCTGAACGCTCTTTTCGTAGTGTGACGGCAGACCGAGGTTGGACTGACCAAATACTATCTGCGGAGGAGTAAGCTTGAATATGACATTTTCAGTAAAGTATCCGCCCTCGCCTTTGAACTGGAAGCTCACCATGCCCTCTTCGGCTGTTGAATCCTTCGGTATGGATACGAAAGCCGCTCTGTAATCACCATTAACTCCGCCGTCTTTGACAATGAGAGTTCCATTTGCTGAGAACGGCGAGATCTGAGCGGTAAGGTCAGGGCGCTGACGCACTTCGCCGGAAGGAAGCGTTTCAGTGATCCTTGCGTAAACTGAATATACCTTTTCCGGTTCGATAACATCTCCGAATTCCTTATATATATGCATTTTGAATACTGATCTTTTCTTTTTCTTTGTAGACGATGCACCGGCGGCAGCACCGGCGGCTAATGCACCTCCGGCAGCGGCAGCAGCTTTTTCGGTTTTGCTTGTGTTCCTCTTGCCGTTTACTATACTATCGTCTATAACGATACCGGTGTCCTCGCCCTCCTGATCGGAAGCATAGATATCAACAACATCGCAGATAGGAGCGTCCTTATCGAGGGTCACTCTCAGCGACAGACCTACGCAGTTGTGGAAATCCGTATCGTCAGCCTGATTGTGAACATTCCAATGCATTACTATACTGTATCTGAAATAGCCCGAATAATCGTCAAGGTCCTCATAGGGCAACTGTACACGGAAGCTGCCGTGATTCTCGCTGTCATATGAGCCAAGATCAATGATCTCCTCTTCCTCGATGTCTTCATCGTCCTTTGTGTAGGATTTACTGATCCTTGCATATGCATCAAGAGAATAATTCGAGCCGCCATACTTTTCAAATTCATCTGTATCAAAATTTTCAGCAGTGTGGTATTTGAACCATTCCTTTGCCTCACCCTCAACGTTCATAAGAACAGACTCTATCGAAGGTATTTTCAGAGTATAGCTGACTGTGATTATCTCCTTCGGGGCAGCCGTAAGATCGTGGTCATAGATATTGAAGCTGGAACTATATAATGCCAGATTCTTTCCGCCTGTTACCTTGAACTCGCAGAACGGGATATTGGTTATATTATGATCCGACTGCTCAGCAACAGTCGGCTGCTCAGCTGTCGGCTCTTCATCGTCAGCGAAAGCAGTCATAGACATAACGCTCAGGACTGCAATTGCCATAGCCGAAATAAATGCGGAAATGCGTGATATATATTTTCTCATACAGCCGCACCTCCTTTAGACGGGATGACTGCGGAGATCACCAGTCCTGCAACAGCTGCAATGAGCGGCAGCCATATCGGATAATAGAATGGTGAAAGCGCAGCGGCTATGAGGAATCCGATAGTCATACCGGAAAGTGCGCTGTTGAAGCCGGTATCGTTTGCTATGCGTTTTCCATTGACTTTACGTGCGGTAAGCGACGAGATGAGAGTGTGGAGATAGCCGGTGCCTCCGCCGAGCGCATTCAGACTGAGAGCAGCGCCGCTGACTGCGACCATAGCGCCGTAGAGACCGGCATAGCCTGCAAGCAGGTGATAGGTCATTATCGCAGATCCTGCACCTGCGAGGACAAGTCCGTAGTTCATGTTTTTGGATGAAAGCTTTCTGAAGCTTGTGGGAAGTCTTTTAAGGCTTCCGCCGAAAAGGTTCATGACCGCCGAAATAATAAGACCTTTTCCGAAGATGCCGCCGATCTTATTTGAGAAGCTTCCGATCGAACCGCCCTCAGCGAATGTGAGGAACGACATTATCCCGGAGAAACTGTTTGCTTTTCCGGACTGATTCCATATCATCAGAACGATCCAGATAATAGTCATCAGCAGAGCAGGGATAGCCGCAGAGGGCTTTTTGGCAAGCTGCTTCATTGAGAAGGCGAGACGCCTTATACCGCCGAATGCAGCCTTGAAAGGAGTGGGTATCGCAAGCTGGACAAGCGAAAGCTGACTGCGGTCGCAGAGGACGAACTCACCGTTCTGAGCCGGAGCAGCAGTCATATTTCCGATGATCCTTGCAGTGGATCGTGCCTTCTGAGCAGCAGAGGCAGCTTGCGCGGATACAGAGTCCGCAGCCGGTTCAGTCCCTTTTGAAGGTACACCGATACGTTTGACTTCTGCACCGCATTTCGAGCAGAATGTTGCGTTTTCAACAAGTTTAACGCCGCATTTCGAGCAGAAAATATTAGCCATAGAATCCTCCTTTCTGAAAAGGGAGAGATTGATTCGCTTTTGTATTATATTTAATTCATTGTATCATGCAGCGGATAAATAGTCAACATATAAATTGTAAATTTTTATATATTTACAATAAATTAGTCGGCAGATGTGTACTTGATTTACAGCAGACTTTTCGATCCGCAGCATATCGGCGATCTTAACGATTATTTCAAGGACGTAAAAGAACGTCTTATCCCTGATGAGGGCAGCGAATACGGCTATCACTTCTGCGGAGCAACGGTCAACAGTAAAAGGTCAGCATTGAGTTGAAACAGCTTGGCAAAATCGAGGAATAATAGCAATTAAAAGCAAAAACTCGGGTAATGCCCGAGTTTTTCATTTGTGAGCACATAGGCTCGTATCATAAAAATACATTATGGTTTGCTCCATAGTATTCTTTCTGAAAGGTACAGCGTGTGGCTTAAAGTCGGATTGTATTTTTCACATATTTCAGACGATGTGCTTCCCGATATATTCGACAACTTCACTTCTGTCGATATTGAGAGCGTAGGCAAACTCTTCATAAAGCATATTTTCAGCAAGGCTGAGATAGTTCTCGTCCGTGGAACGGAGCTTCTTTCCGATTCCGGAAAGCTCCTTGCGGCGCAGATACAGCGTTTTGATAAGCCTGATGATCTCGTGCTTGTCGGCATCTTTTATGATACGGCTGTATTCCTCCTTGCGCTTGATGTCGTTGTCTATCCATATCAGTCCTTCTGAATTCATATGGGAGATCAGCTCATCGACCTCCGCTTTTGAGCATATCGAGTGCATTTTACTGAGAGCTGCTTCGATATTTGTCGGTACATAGAATACATTTTTATCAGAGCTGATATGCTTGAGGATGTAGTATTCCTGTTCTTCTCCCGTAAAATCACGCATTTCTATCGCCGTGACCTTACATATACCGAACGTTCCGTACATCACCATATCGCCAACTTTATACATCAATATCACCCCGCAAAAAAACAGAACGTGAAGCAAGTAACTGGACTTACGCAGTAACTGCTACACGTTCTCATAATCATATTATAGCACTTTTTTAAGGAAAAAGCAAAGGGAGTTTTGCACAAAAACGATCTTATAAGCTTATCTAATATTGCCCAAAAAGATTTTGTTTGTGGTTATGATATAGGTATCGGTATATGACTTTTCTGCCGGATCAGTTTTTTACAAACTGTTTTTCTTACCGAAAAGCTCGCGCTTCATAAGACAGAGGTCAAAGACATCCAGCTTTTTGTTGCTGTTGAAGTCGCCGGCTTTCCAGTCATTGAGGTAGAAGCCGGAAGGTGCTGAAAAGACCGGCGCTGAAACGGCTGCTGCATTTGCCTTTGCAGGCGTTGGCGACATTATCTCGAACGTGTCGCCGCCGTCAGGAGTTCTGCCGTAGGTGACGTCATTTCCGAGCGTAGGAAGTTCGATCTTCTGTAATATGTTTCCATCGGGACTTGCAAGTACAACGGTATCGCCGTTCTTGCTGAGTGCAAATCCGGTGTGGAATTCGGAAGCCGTTGACTGTTGTTTTGAAGCAAAGACGATCATGTGCTCGCCGGCTCTGATAGTTGTACCGCTCGGGAAAGTGAACGCAAGCGGTGTATCGGGCTTGTCGGACAAGCCGAAGCCGGAAAGGTCAACGGACGAACTGCCGGGATTGTACAGCTATATCCAGTCGGAGTATTCTCCGTAGCTGTCGGCAAGGCAGGACTTGTTCTGCGAACAGACCTCGTTTATACAAACGGACGGCTCGGCTGCGCAGACGATTTAAAAGCCCTCCTTAGGGCTTGCAGACACAGTTAGAGCGCCTGCGATTATCGCTGCGGTAAATCTTGATCTCGGTTTCACAATGAACCTCTCTCTTTCAAAAGTGAAATGTTGATATTTACCGTGTGTATGGTAAGTACATTATACTCACAAAATCGGCTTATGTCAAGAAAAATCGGACAAAAACAAGGTGGATTTTTTGTTCTTTACATCACTGATACTTTTATGGTATAATAAATGCAACAGCGGATGGATACGGCTGCAACCTGCGTATACCGCTCGGTGATGAAGAGCAGAAAGCAAGGGAAGCGGTGGGATCCCCCGAAGAATACATGATACCGTGCTTTATCGGTATAGGCAGACTTGCGGAGGGAGCAGTCCGCACGAAGCTGCTTGCTCCGGATATGGAAAAGCAGCTGCATTGGCAGAAATTATGAAATATAGGAGGAAAAGCATGGAAGCTATCGAAAATCTCGTGACAAGAAGAAGCATCAGAAAGTTCAGGTCAGACATGGTGCCGAAGGAAGTGATCGAAAAGATCATCGAAGCCGGAACCTATGCTCCGACCGGAATGAACCGTCAGTCCCCGATAATAATTGCTGTGACGAACAAGGAGCTCCGTGACCGTCTCTCAGCGCAGAATGCGAAGATAATGGGCACTGACATTGACCCGTTCTATAATGCACCTGTTGTGCTCATCGTGCTCGCAAATAAGGCTATGCCGACCTATCTTTATGACGGAAGCCTTGTTATGGGCAACCTCATGAACGCCGCACACGCCTATGGTATTTCAAGCTGCTGGATACACCGTGCAAAGGAAGAATTCGAGTCCGAGGAGGGCAGGGAACTCCTCCGCAGTCTTGGCGTCGAGGGCGATTACGAGGGCATAGGGCACTGTATACTCGGCTATGCGGACTGCGAACAGCCTTCGGCTTCTCCGCGCAAGGAAAACTACGCATTCTGGATAGAATAAAACAAGGGCAGCTCTTGCGTGCTATCCTTAACGGAAAAAGCGGGCTGCCAAGCCGTAATCTTGCGTTACGTATTCGGTAGCCCACGAAACTGCCCGAGGGGGCTCCCCTCCGGTTGCCTTTTTATATTGGAAAAAACTGGGATATGTGCTATAATCAGCATTACCAAGTAACGTAAATGAGATTTGTAATTAGAGAGCGATTGAGTTTATTGATGGCAGCAGTGCTATGCGGACAACACGCAGTTCAAGGACTTTTTGAACGCAGGATCGGGGCTGAGGTGTTACAGAATCATTATAGGCTTCAATACTATTAGTAAAAACAGCCTGAAATGTTTACAAATCGTAATTTTTTCCGAGACGTTTTGAACGATAAAAAAGTGAAAAATTTGTGAAAAACTACAAAAAACGCTGGTTAAATGCGCTTACCTGATTTTTCCACTTGCTTTTTTGAAACGTTGAGGTTATAATAATATCATACACCCCATTATATAGGGGATAATAGTAAGATAAAAAGAATTGTTGAGAATAGAAATAGCATTTACAATCGGTTAAAGGGATATGGCGTTCCCTTATAAGTCATTATGCAAAGTTAAAGTACTCTAAAATTTGGGATTATCGGAGGATAGAACGATGCAAGCAACAGATATGAATGTTATCAACAATTATCCGAAGGGAGAAGTGATAAAGGATATGTTTGAAATCAAACGTGCAAACGAAATACTTCTTTCTGAAAACGACGTAACTCAGGATATGCTCGAAAAGCTCGAAAAAGGTGAAGAACCTAAGCCCACGCTTCCAGGCAAATCCGGCGTAACAGATTATCCTATCCTTAATTTCGACGAACGCGCATTGAATCTCCTTCATGAAGGTGTTTCAAACACGCTAAGATATACTCAGGTAAAGCCTGCCGGAGGCAAGGTGTACCGTTTCTTCAAGAGGACCTTTGACGTAGTGGCTTCAGCTTGTGCTCTGACAGTGCTTGCTGTACCGATCGGAGTTGTTGCACTTCTTATCTACGTTGACGACAAGGGCAATCCGTTCTTCTCTCAGGTCAGACTTACTCAGGACGGTAAGCCTTTCAAGATGTACAAGCTCCGTTCTATGTGCATCGACGCTGAGGCAAGATTTGCTGAGGTGCAGAAGGAAAACCAGTCTGACGGTCTTGCTTTCAAGAGTGATGATGATCCTCGTGTCACAAGGATCGGTAAGTTTATCCGCAAGACTTCCATAGATGAGCTTCCTCAGTTCTGGAACGTTCTCAAGGGCGATATGTCGTTTATCGGTCCGAGACCTCCGCTTCCGAGAGAGGTCGTGCTTTATACTCCGGAGCAGATGAACAGGCTTCTCGTTAAGGGCGGACTTTCATGTATCTGCCAGACTGAGGGACGCAGCGATATGGAGTTTGACAAGTGGGTCGAGGGCGATATCCGTTACATAAAGACTCGCAGTGCAAGGCTTGACTTCAAGCTTATGTTTAAGACAGCTGCTGCAGTAATTCTCCGTAAAGGAGCAAAGTGATTTTTCAGCAGCACTTTTAGGGTGCTGCTTTTTGTTTATATTAATAAAGCTGAAAAATTATAACTGCAATATATTCTGAAACAAATAACACGATATGATTGAATAATTGAAAGATAAGGTTTAAGCGTCAAGAAATTGCTATATAGCAATTTCTTGACTTTTTTGTCGTTTTATGATATGATATAATCTGATTTGAGTACAATAAGAAGTATTAAATTCATCATATTGAAATGTATAATTATGACAGTGGTTCTCAGGAGGTATCAGTGCAATGAGCTGATACCTATGCAGAGATAAAAAGACTTGATACACAGGCGATCATTGCCAACAGATATGACAGCTGTCTTGGCGAGGTTGCTGATAAGGTTTACACAAGAGATCTGTTCAGGAGAGATTAATTATGAAAGGTATAATCCTTGCCGGAGGTTCCGGCACAAGACTTTATCCACTAACACTGGTAACATCGAAGCAGCTGCTTCCTGTGTATGATAAACCAATGATATACTATCCGCTGTCAACTCTCATGCTTGCAGGAATAAAGGACATCCTTGTCATATCAACGCCTGCTGATCTTCCTAATTTTGAGCGACTTTTGGGTGACGGTTCACGCTATGGGATCAGTTTGAGCTATGCAGTTCAGCCAAGTCCGGACGGTCTTGCTCAGGCTTTTATAATCGGCGAAGAATTTATAGGTGATGATGCCTGTGCTATGATACTCGGCGACAACATTTTCTATGGCAATGGTTTCTCGCGTATACTGAAAAAAGCCTCTGATCGTGCACAGAATGGTACAGCAACAGTATTCGGTTATCATGTGCTTGATCCGGAACGCTTCGGAATAGTTGAATTTGATGAGAATGGAAAGGTTCTTTCGGTTGAAGAAAAGCCGGAATTTCCTAAGTCAAATTATGCTATAACAGGACTGTATTTCTATCCTTCGGGAGTTGCAGAGAGAGCAAAGAAGGTACAGCCATCTGCACGCGGAGAGTTGGAGATAACAATGCTGAATGATATGTATTTGCAGGACGGGCTGCTTAAAGCAGAGCTGCTTGGACGTGGCTTTGCATGGCTCGATACAGGAACGGTTGACAGCCTTGCAGATGCTTCGGATTATGTGAGAATTATCGAAAAACGTCAGGGAGTAAAGATCTCTGCACCGGAAGAAATTGCCTTTAGATACGGCTGGATAGGAAAAGAAGCCCTTCTTGATTCGGCTGAAAAGTACGGTAAATCAGCGTATGGTCAGCATTTGAGGACAGTAGCAGAAGGACGTATCTATACCATAGTAAGGTGAAGACTATGACTATTATTGTAACAGGCGGAGCCGGCTTTATCGGCTCAAATTTCATATTCCATATGCTCAAAACTTATCCGGACTACCGCATAATATGTCTGGACAAGCTGACATATGCAGGCAATCTTTCAACGCTTGCGCCGGTAATGGATAACAGGAACTTCCGCTTCGTGAAGCTTGACATATGCGACCGTGAGGGAGTGTACAAACTCTTCAAGGAGGAGAAGCCTGACATTATTGTAAACTTTGCTGCGGAGTCTCACGTCGATCGCTCTATCGAGAATCCGGAGATTTTTCTCCAGACTAATATTCTCGGTACACAGGTGCTCATGGACGCCTGCCGCAAGTACGGCATTCAGCGCTATCATCAGGTATCGACTGATGAGGTTTACGGCGATCTCCCTCTTGACAGACCTGACCTCTTCTTTGCTGAGGAGACTCCTATCCATACAAGCAGCCCTTATAGTTCGTCCAAGGCTGGCGCTGATCTGCTCGTTATGGCATATAACAGGACTTACGGTCTGCCTGTGACTATTTCAAGATGTTCTAACAACTACGGTCCTTATCACTTCCCCGAAAAGCTCATCCCTCTGATGATAGCGAACGCTCTCGCAGACAAGCCTCTACCGGTTTACGGCGAGGGGCTGAACGTCCGCGACTGGCTCTACGTTGAGGATCACTGCCGCGCTATCGACCTCATAATCCACAAGGGCAAGGTCGGCGAGGTCTACAATGTCGGCGGTCACAACGAGATGAGGAACATCGACATCGTCAAGCTCATCTGCAAGGAACTTGGTAAGCCCGAGAGCCTCATAACACACGTTGAGGATAGAAAGGGACACGATATGCGTTACGCAATTGACCCGACCAAAATTCACAACGAGCTTGGCTGGCTGCCCGAGACAAAGTTCGAGGACGGTATCAAGAAGACTATCAAGTGGTATCTGGAGAACCGCGAGTGGTGGGAGACTATCATTTCCGGCGAGTATCAGAACTACTATGAGAAGATGTATGGCAACCGCGCATTTATCTGATTATTATAAAGAATCAGCAAATTCTTTGAAAAGAGATACAATATATTGTATATGAACGGTACATGAAGACTCATGCGCCGTTCGTTCCGTATAAAGCATATGATATCTGAATTGGCGGTGACCTATGAAACACAAAACAACAGAAATACTGAATATGCTCCATCAGGAGCATATAGCAGCGCATATGAAAACGCCAGGAGCATATAGCAGCGCATATGAAAACGCTTAGCGAGACAGATCAGCTTGAAATGGTAAGGCAGATCGACGATCTTGATTTCTCGGTACTGAGCGCTGACGAAACAAACGAGGAGCGCGGCGCTTTTGCGCCGCTGTTTGCAACAACTTTGCCTGAGATCGAGGCTCAGTCGGAGAAGTTCACTAACATCGGACTGGAAGCTATAAGTCACGGTAAAGTTGGCGCTGTGCTTCTTGCCGGCGGTCAGGGAAGCCGCCTTGGATTTGATCATCCGAAGGGGATGTTCAACATTGGAGTTGAGCGTGAACTGTTTATTTTCGAGTGCCTTATAAATAACCTGCGTACAAGAGCAGCTTCCGACTGTCGATACGAACGGCAAGCTTATGCTTTCCGGAAACGGTACTATTTCTACCGCTCCTAACGGCAACGGCGGCTGGTACGCTTCCATGGCGAAGACCGGTATGTTGAAGGTCGTTCAGGAGGCCAAGATAGAATGGCTGAATGTGTTTGCTGTTGATAATGTATTACAGCGAATTGCAGACCCGTGCTTTATCGGAGCTGTGATTGATTCCGGAAAAGTTTCAGGCGCAAAGGTCGTAGCAAAGGCGGCTCCCGAGGAAAAAGTCGGAGTGCTCTGTCTTGAGGACGGCAGACCGTCTATTGTAGAGTATTATGAAATGACTGACGAAATGCTTCACAGCCGTGAAGCGGACGGGACGCTCTCATACAATTATGGCGTTATACTGAATTATCTTTTCCGCGTGGACAAGCTCAACAAGACGCTTTCTGTTAAGCTTCCGCTTCACCGTGCGTTCAAGAAGATAGAGTATATGGACGAAAACGGCGAGATGATAACTCCCGACGAACCAAATGCATACAAGTATGAAACGCTTGTGCTTGATATGGTCAAATTACAGGACGACTGCCTTGCGTATGAGGTGGACAGGAACAAGGAATTTGCCCCAGTCAAGAACAAAACAGGCGTTGATTCTGTCGATACAGCAAGAGAATTACTTCGCCTGAATGGCGTTGAGTTATAAATTGGAGGATACGAAAATGTCAACAATTTTTTTAGCCGGCGGCGCCGGATACATCGGCTCGCACACGGCAGTGGAGCTTTTAAACGCAGGCTACGACGTAGTGGTTGCGGACAACTACTCAAACAGCTGCCCGGAATCCATACGCCGTGTTGAAAAAATAACGGGCAAGTCCGTAAAGCTCTATGAGCTTGACATCAAGGACAACGCAAAGCTTGCGGAGGTTTTCAAGGAAAATAAGATAGACGCGGTCATCCACTTTGCAGGTCTCAAAGCTGTTGGTGAATCGGTGCAAAAGCCTATCATGTACTACCGCAACAATATCGACACAACGCTTTCTCTCCTTGAAACTATGAGAGAATTCGACGTTAAAAATATTCTGTTCTCGTCAAGCGCAACCGTTTACGGCGAGGACAACAAAGTTCCGTTCGTTGAGACCATGCCCCGTGGTGCTTGCACCAACCCTTACGGTTGGACCAAGTCGATGATGGAGCAGATACTTGAGGACGCTGCAAAGGCTGACGATAAACTTTCCGTGATACTTCTCCGCTACTTCAACCCTATCGGCGCACACGAGAGCGGCATGATAGGCGAAGACCCGACCGGAATTCCGAACAACCTCATGCCTTATGTAACACAGGTGGCAGTCGGCAAGCGCGAGTGTCTCACGATTTTCGGCAAGGACTATCCAACAAAGGACGGCACCTGTGAGCGCGACTACATTCACGTTGTTGATCTCGCAAAGGGACACGTTAAAGCTATCGACTATATTCTCGCTCAGGACAAGTGCTGTGAGATATTCAATCTCGGAACTGGCGTTCCTTACAGCGTGACCGAGATCGTCGAGACCTTTGAGCGTGTGAACAACATCAAGGTCAACCATGTTTACGGCGACCGCAGAGCCGGAGATCTCGCAGAGCTTTACGCCAATGCGGACAAGGCTCTGAATATGCTTGGTTGGAAGACCGAGAAAACGCTCGAGGATATGTGCCGGGATTCTTGGAACTGGCAAAGAAACAATCCCAATGGTTACAGAAAATAACACCAAAAGAGCTTACGTTTTATGCGTAGGCTCTATTTTTATTTATGTGCGTAGGCTCTATTTTTATTTATGGCGATTGACTGCAACAGCCATCAGTGATATAATATAGAATAACAATTCTGTGGAGGGATGAAACCATGAAAAGATTTATAGCACTAATGACCACAGCAGCGCTCGCGACAGGAATGCTATCTTCGTGCAGTAAAAAATATCATTATGATACTGACAAAGCAATCAGTCTTGCTACTGAATATATGAAAGACAAGTACGGAAAAGACATCAAAGATATAGAATCCTATAAAAAAACTCATGGAAGCGACGCATATATCGGAGTTAAGTTTAAACTTGACGAAATTGATGCTGAAACACCGGATACCAACACGTATGAAGTCAGAGTTTATGTTGATGGTGAGGGGAAAGAGAATCATTATGTAAGATGTGATAATTATATGGATACCTATGTTAAACCTTTTTTTGATAGTCAACTTAATCAGGTTATTAAAGGATTAGGAGTAGATGATTTTGTTGTATTTTCCGAGGGGATACATGAATACGGAACAAAATTATCATGTTACTATTATTCATCATTTGAAATACCAAATAAAACCAATACAATAGAAGATATAGCTCAAAAGCATTGTTTGAATCTAGGAATTTCAATAAAACTACCAAGAAGTGAAGTCGATAAACTCACATTGAGTTCTAATGATTTATTCCATATGTTTAGCAATAATTTACAGACAATATTTGAAGATGATATTTTTAGATTGTATTTAACTGAATATGAAAATGAGGATTTTTCATCAATAAAAACAGCGTTATTAGATAAAGGAGTATTACTTAATGATTACAAACCTTATTATTCAAAAGAAGAGTACTTTAACAGTAAGTATTAACTATATGGAGGTATGATATGTCATCAAATATACATAATAATGAAATGAATGTGCTGCAAAAAAACGAATTAATTATGCTGAGTTCCTTAGCCTATTTTGAATATTTTTCAGATTTCCATTCCGTTAAACTATATGATGAGCGAAGATGTTATACAAGCAGCAACGCAACACAAAACATCTTAAAATTTGCGATATTTCAATATTATATGTTGTGTGCACTGGGGCGCATAATCAAAAATATTCCGGAAATACTAACCTCACAAAGTCAAAATGATTTTGGGAGGTTATTTTTTATGAAAGCAACAGGAATAGTAAGAAGAATAGACGACCTCGGACGTGTTGTCATACCTAAGGAGATACGCCGCACTATGCGTATCCGCGAGGGCGACCC
>ONAI01000025.1:4463-29796 GCA_900315755.1 uncultured Ruminococcus sp. | reverse complement strand
AGGGCGTTCCCTCTTGAAAAACAGTCCACCGGACTGTTTTGTCAATTCACCCTTTGCGGAGCGCCCTACGGAATGTGGGGCGCTGCCCCACGCCCTGCCAAAGGCTCTGCCTTTGGAATCCGGCAAGGGAGAACCTCCCTTGCAAACCCATTCATGATCAGTGCCGTGAGCGAGTACGTGTAAGCCTGACCGTAAAAATGAGTGAGTTTACGAGCGTCAATGTGGAAGGGAGCGCAGGCACTGCGCCTACCTATCGCCGGACGCTCTTCTGCCTGCACGGCGGTAATCAACTGCATTCAGCGCACGGAGCGCTGCTTCGGAAAAGTCGCTGCAAATCGAGGAATACAGTGTCATAAGCGTACTTCCGGCAGTAACCTTGTCTCCGGCTTTGCAGTTCATGACGATTCCAGCAGAGTAGTCTATCTCGTCATCCCGGGTAAGTCTTCCTGCACCGAGAAGCATCGACACCATTCCGAGTTCCTCGCAATTAATAGCCAGTATCTCTATATCGTCCATTGCACGTATAACATAGCTGCACCGCGGCTGCGGCAGCAGCTTCAGATCATCGCATACACGCGGATCTCCGCCCTGAAGTTCGATAGTACGGCGGAACACTTCAAGCGCACGTCCTGAAGTTATCGCCTCAGATGCCATTTTACGGCACTCCTCCATATCTCCGTTGCCGCCAAATGACAGCATTTCAGCCGCAAGTTCGATACAGGTCTCGCACAGCTCGCCTCTTGAATCGCCGCGAAGCACCTCGATAGCCTCCATGACTTCGAGGGAATTGCCGATATTACGTCCCAGAGGCTCGTTCATATCGCTTATCACAGCCTTGCACTTCTTGCCGGCTGCAATTCCTATCTTTTCCATAAGTTCACCAAGACGTTCAGCATCGCGCCTTGTCTTCATGAAAGCACCCGATCCGTATTTGACATCGAGAAGCAGACAATCCGCATCAGTTGCGAGTTTTTTGCTCATGATACTTGCACAGATAAGCGGAATATTGTCCACCGTAGCAGTAGCGCTTCTGAGCGCATACATCATCTTATCCGCCGGACACAGATCGGCATTCTGAGCAATAACCGAGAATCCGTTTTCATTAACTATGCTCTTGAATTCCTCAATGGACAGATCTGTCCTGAATCCGGGAATGCTTTCGAGTTTGTCGATAGTACCGCCGGTGTGACCGAGACCGCGTCCGGACATCTTTGCGACCTTCATTCCGCAGGCAGCTGCGATCGGCCCGATGATGAGGGTAGTCTTATCGCCTACGCCGCCCGTACTGTGCTTATCCACAGAGTTAGCGAATTCGAGTCTCAGAGTTTCGCCGGTATCGCGCATAGCGTAGGTCAGAGCAAGAGTTTCCTCTTCTGTGAGGTCGTTGAGACAAACTGCCATGAGCCATGCCGACATCTGGTAATCGGGGATATTTCCGTTAGTGAAGTTATTCACCAGCCACGAGATCTCCTCGTAATTGAGTATCTGTTTGCGTTTGGTTTTGTTGATAATATCTAAAGCGTTCATATTCCACCTCCTGTACTATCATTTTACCATATTCGACATAATTTTTCAAGTATTTTGCAAAAATTTAACACTTAATACATATTTTCGGGGCTTCCACGCTGACTTCCATGATGTCTCTTTTTTCACGCGCTCACTTTATCAGCATAGCTTACGATACTGAAAAAACGGGAGACTCCGCGTGAGTCTCCCATTAAACGTTATTATTCATTCTCGATGATGCTGTCGAGGTATTCTTCGAGCGAATCAGTGATCGAAACTATGTAAGACTTCGTGAGTACATTATCCATACCGCAGGCAGAAAGCGTTTTCTGGAACTGAGTATCCGGTGAATCCGCGTCTATCTTTGCTATCTTGTTGTACATAGTCAGAGCCCCGGCGGGATCGCTTATGGATTCGCGCCATATCTGGAGTGCTGCAAGACCTGATACAGCATAGCTGATATAGTACCCCGGACGTTCAAAGATATGCGGTATCATGTAGAATTCCGTATCTGATAATCCGTTGAGACATTCATCCCAGATGTCGATAACGTCCTGAGGTTCAAGAGTTGAAACGTCCTTGAGTACGCTGTATTCAAATTTGCCTACAACGAATGCAGCGAGTATGGTATTGAGAGCTTCGGAAAGTGCTTCTATGCGCTTTGCATCAGCGAGGTCACCGTAGAAGTCCTCATAGAAACGGGTGAACAGGAACTCGATAGCCTGCGACTGTATCTCAGCTACGTCCATATTGGTCAGACTGTCCACGGCATGAGTTTTGAAATTCTGAGTCGCGTAATAGTGACCGAATTCGTGTACAGCGGAGAAGAAAGCGGTCTCATCGGCGTTGTTCACGAAGATAGCAGCTGTGTGGGAATGCGGCAGAGAAATCGTAGCACAGCCGGGATAGGCATTTTCATCGTTGGTAATGATGTATTGCTTTTCGTTTACAAGCTGATCGGCAGCTTTTCCTATTTCCGGTGAAAGCTTCGATGCATATTTCTGTATAGCGGCGAAGGTGTCCGCAAGCTCTTCGGGTACAGTGCCGTCATCATCCGCACCGCCGGCGGCAACATAAGCCTGTACGAATTTGTCGCTTATCTGCGTTATCTGCGTGTAGGCAGTATCTGCGAGGTCAAAAACGAGTTCGGGTGAGTAATCGCGGTTGTAGTTTGCATAGAAGTCTTCGGCAGAGATGTCCTTCATTATTTCGAGGTAGAGCTCAGCTGCTTCGAGTTTAATATCTTCGAGGGCATCCTCGTCGTCCTCATCTATCTCGGAGACTTTGTTGACGATGTCGTAGTAGCGGTCGGTATACTCGTCACTGAGACTGTAATCAACGCGCGAATAGCCTTCGAGACGCTTTATCGAGAGGTTCGGGTAGGTGTAGTAATCCAGCGATTTCTCGTCAACGTGATCCTTTACGAGGTCCTTGTATTCGGAGTTCCAGCAGTGAGCGAAGGCGTACCTTGCGAACTGGAGCGCGATATAGGCTTCCTCGGAGACCTCGTCGTAAGCGGCTTCGGCATCTTCATCGGAGAAGTTCAGACAGTAGTGTACCTGAGCGCGCGAAGAGGATTCAACAGCGGCATCGGTATCGTCAATGAGTACGTCAATATCTTCCCTTACAGCATCGGAGTTGTCCGCGATCTTAATATCTGCGAGGAGCTTTTCAGCGTGTTCGCGGATGAGATCGGTATCGACAGGATCATACTGCGAGTAGGGCGAGCTTATCTGGTTCGGGTTATCGGCGCTTACAGCCTCAGTCGAGGGCGCAGCCGCTGAAGTTTCGGAAGCAGTAGTGGTTTCTGAGCTGCTGCCTGTTTTTATCTTGATCGAACAGGCTGCAAACGGCACTGTAAGTGCAGCAGCGGTGATAAACGCGGTGATTCTTGATAATTTCATATTAGCATCCTTTTCTTGCCAGAGCATTTACGGCATCCGGTATCTGAGCCGGAGAAGTAACTATAATGTCGGCGCGGCGGAGTTCATCCTCAGAGCCGTAGCCGTAGCCGCATCCGATAGAGTGCAGACCGTTACGGACAGCGGTGTCAATATCGTGGAAGCGGTCGCCGACCACTATGAAATCGCCTTCAAACCGGTCGGAGAAGCGGCGGAATATCTCGTATTTCGGGATGAATCCGTACTCCTCGCAGCAGAAAAAGCTGTCGAAGAAGCGGTCGAGGCGGAAAACTCTGCGGTGACGTTCCATATAGTGTATGCGGCAGTTGCTGAGAAAAATGAGAGTGTGACCGGAAGCTTTTAGTGAAAGCAGAGCATCCTCGATGCCAGCGTACAGACCGCCCTCGCCGTTTTCAACTCTTGCAGCCATGTTCTCGCCGAGCATAGCACGGGCTTTTTCACGTATTTCCAGTGAAAGCTCGGGGTGAAACTGTCCCCACATATCGGTGGAATTGAAGCCGAGCCAGTGACTTATCTCGCTGTCGGAGTATTCCTTATCCGCGATGAATCCGTTATCGGATAGCCATTTCATGGTATCGCGGAAAGCCGGTGCGTAGGTAAGCATGGATTCGTGGACAGTGCCGTCGTAATCGAAAATGATATTCGACATCAGTCTTCGATCTCGCGGATGAGGTTTATCATCTCGATAGCACCCTCAGCACACTCGCTGCCCTTGTTTCCGGCTTTTGAACCGGCACGTTCGATAGCCTGTTCGATGTTTTCAGTAGTGATAACGCCGAACATTACAGGGATGTCGGTATTGAGCGAAACCTGAGCGATACCCTTTGCAGCTTCGTTGCAGACGAGGTCGTAGTGAGAGGTGCTTCCGCGGATGATTGCACCGAGACAGATGACAGCGTCGTATTTGCCGGACTTTGCCATTTTGGAGGCGATGAGCGGTATCTCGAACGCACCGGGTACCCAAGCAACGTCGATAGAGCTTTCAGGGATGTCGTGACGCTTGAGAGTGTCAACAGCGCCGCCGAGGAGTTTAGAGGTAATGAACTCGTTGAAACGAGCGACAACGATACCGATGCGGATGTCTTTAGGGATGAGGTTACCTTCGTAGATTTTCATAGTGATTTCTCCTTAAAATAAACTTTGACATATTGTAACTGAAATTGTGACAGCTTGCGCTGTCAGACCACTCAAATGCATTCCTTACAAGGGAACGCCCTCACTTGCAGGGCGTTCCCAGCTCTGCATATAGCATTCTCTGCAAATCAAAGATTTGCGAGACTGCTTATCTCCAAAAACAGTCCACCGGACTGTTTTTGAATTCACCCTTTGCGGTGACTCCCTGTTGTACAGGGAGATGTCAGCAAAGCTGACAGAGGGTCGTCGCTCCTGTTAGGAGCGCCTTCGGAGAGTTTCGCCGCCTTAAAAACTGAAAGCGGCGACCAAAGGCACTGCCTTTGGAATCCGCTAAAGGGATAACATCCCTTTAGAATCCCATTGTTTGTGCCGTTAGCGAGTACGTGTAGGCTATGGCAATAAAGTGAGCGAGTGAAACAAGCGCCAACGTGGAAGGGAGCGGAGGCACTCCGCCCTTTAGAATCCCATTATTAGTGCCGTGAGCGAGTACGTGTAGGCTATGGCAATAAAGTGAGCGAGTTTACGAGCGTCAACGTGGAAGGGTGCAGCGTCACGCTGCCTGCCTTAGTAATTGAGTATATGTCCCATTTTATCGCGCTTTGTTTTGAGGTAAAACAGGTCAAATGCAGTAGCGTCCATCTGGATCGGCACACGCTCCTTGATCTCAAGTCCGAAGCCGCTCAGTCCGTAGACCTTATCGGGATTATTCGTGAGCAGCCGGAGCGTTTTACAGCCGAGATCGCGCAATATCTGTGCGCCTATGTAATACTCGCGCATATCGCCGGGGAATCCGAGCGCAAGATTTGCTTCAAGGGTATCCATACCCTTGTCCTGAAGCTCGTATGCGCGGAGCTTATTGATAAGACCGATGCCGCGCCCCTCCTGACGCATATAGAGGAGTATCCCGCGTCCCTCTTTTTCGATGCTTGTCATAGCGGACGCAAACTGCTGACCGCAGTCGCATTTCAGTGAGCCGAAAGCGTCGCCTGTGAGGCACTCGGAATGTACACGGCAGAGGATGTCCTTACCGTCACCGATGTCTCCCTTGACCAGCGCCACATGATGCTCGCCGTTAAGCTTGTTGATATAGCCGATAGCGCGGAATTCGCCGTATTTGGTGGGAAGTCTGGTATCGGCGACCTTCTCGACGAGGATGTCGTTGCACTTGCGGTACTCTTTGAGTGACTGTATCGTAATGAACTTCATGCCCCATTCCTTAGCCTTGCCGATGAGTTCAGGGGTACGCATCATAGTACCGTCATCGCGCATTATCTCGCAGCACAGACCGCATTCTTCGAGACCTGCAAGCCGCATGAGATCAACAGTTGCTTCGGTGTGACCTTCACGTTCGAGGACGCCGTTGCGTTTAGCGGTAAGCGGAAACATATGTCCCGGACGGCGGAAGTCCTCTGGCTTGGAATCGGCAGAAACGCACATACGCGCAGTCAGACCGCGCTCTTCTGCGGAGATTCCGGTAGTAGTGCTTACGTGGTCTATCGAGACCGTGAAAGCTGTGCAGTGGTTATCGGTGTTGTAATCGACCATCTGCGGAAGGTGCAGCTTATTGCACAGCTCAATGCTCATCGGCATACAGATCAGACCTTTTGCGTGAGCCGCCATGAAATTTACGTTTTCGGTAGTAGCGAACTGAGCGGCGCATATCATATCGCCTTCATTTTCGCGGTCCTCATTATCGGTAACGAGGATTATCTCGCCGTTCCTGAGGGCATCGAGAGCCTCCTCGACGGTGTTATACTGGAAATTTTCAGACATATTTTCCTCCTGAAATCACATAGAATATATATCAAAGCTTCGTGAAGCCATATTATCAGATATAGCCGTTCCGCGCAAGGAATTCCATATTCACCCTGTTTGTGACGGGAGTCTTTCCGGCTGGTGAGAGCAGCTTCTCGACGTATTTTCCCACGATGTCGTTTTCGAGGTTTACAATATCGCCCTTGCGCTTATGCGAGAGGACGGTCTTAGCAGCGGTGTGAGGAATTATCGAGACACTGAAATCCTTCGCGGTGACCTTTGCTACCGTAAGACTGATGCCGTCAATAGCTATCGAGCCCTTTTCAACTACGAGACGCATGATCTCAGACGGTGCGGAAATGGTGTACCACACAGCGATGCCGTCCTCGCGGATGTCAGTGATAGTACCCGTGCCGTCGATGTGACCTGATACGATATGACCTCCGAACCTTCCCTGTGCAGACATAGCTCGTTCGAGGTCAACAGGCGATCCGGCAGTGAGCGAACCGAGCGAGCTGCGCCGGAGAGTCTCGTTCATGACATCAGCCTGAAACGACGTATCATCGAACTGAGTAACTGTCAGACACACGCCGTTCACTGCGATACTGTCGCCGATATGAACGTCGCTGAGTACGGTCGCGGCTTTAATGCGGATAAACGACTTATCGCCGGATCTTTTTAAACTTATTATCGACCCTACCTCTTCTATTATCCCAGTGAACATAATCAACCCTGCTTTCTATCATAATGTCTTCGCCGAAGCGGTGTATCACCGGATCTTTGAGGAAAAATGCCTCATCCGGAGAATCAGTACCAATACCGCCGACCGGGCTCTTCGATGAGTTTCCGCCGACTATTTTGGGCGCGATGAACGCCTCTGTCTTATTTACGTAGCCTCCGCTGAGCATCGACCAGTTCAGAGCAGCACCGCCTTCAAGGAGAATGCTGTCGATATTGGCATCTGCGAGCTGTTTGAGCATCCATTCGATGTCGATAGTGAAAGCGTTGTAGTAGTCATCGTAGGTATTGAGTATCCGGCAGCCCTGAGCCTTATAAAGCTCCACGCGCTCCTTATGGGAAGGAATATCGAACTCATCGAGACAGCAAACAATGATAGTAGGTATCTCAAAGGCAGTTCTGACGATTTTTGAATCAAGCGGAGTTCTCAGGTGTGTATCCATGATTATGCGTACCGGATCTCTTCCGTTTTCGAGACGGCAGTTGAGCATAGGATCGTCAGCGATGACCGTACCTACCCCGACCATTATCGCACTGTGACGCAGACGCTCACGCTGTACGAAATTACGTGCCTCCTCGCCGGTTATCCACTTTGATGCGCCGTTGTGGCAGGCGATCTTGCCGTCAACAGTCATCGCGTACTTCATGGTGATGAATGGCGTTTTCTTGGTGATGAAGTGGAAAAATATCTCATTGAGGGCATCACATTCCTTCTGGAGTACGCCCTCGATGACCTCAACACCGTGTTCACGCAGGTACTGCACTCCCTTGCCGGCAACGAGAGGATTCGGATCGGGCGAGCCCACAAATACGCGCTTGATACCGTTGTCGATTATCGCCTGAGTACAGGGCGGCTGCTTGCCCTTGTGACAGCAGGGTTCAAGGGTTACGTACATATCAGCGCCGTAGGTGTCGATGTCCTTCTGATCGCAGTCCTCGATCGCTTCACGTTCGGCGTGGAGACCGCCGTACTGCTTGTGCCAGCCTCTGCCGATTATCTCGCCGTTAAGCACGATAACAGCGCCTACCATAGGGTTCGGCGAGGCAAAGCCCATACCTTTTTCAGCGAGTTTCAGAGCCTCGCGCATATAATCCTCGTGATCCATAAGACCTCCAAAACAAAAAGCCCCGTAGTATCGGGGCATAAGATCGGAATTTGACTGTTCTTCTCTCATCCGGACTATACCGTCGGCTCCGGAATTGCACCGGATCAGCCGTCACAGGACGGCTCGCAGGCTCTGACTGCCGGTAGGGAATCTCACCCACCCCTGAAGAATCATATTACGAATGTATTATACCACACTGATATTAATTTGTCAATAGGCGCATGAGAGAATATATTCCGGCGGACGGCGCAGTGCCTCCGCTGGCTTCCACGGCGGGGAGCCCCCGCTGGCTTCCACGTTGTCGCTCGTAAACTCGCTCACTCTCTCAAAATTTGATAATCGCATATCGCTAACGCCGCTATTACAGTGCCGTGAGCGAGTACGTGCAGGCTATGGCAACAAAATAAGCGCGTGAAACAAGCGACATCGTGGAAGGGAGCGCAGGCACTGCGCAAGTTTCCCCCTCGTTAAGTGGGGAGACAGCAGGACTCCCCGCATATAGTTGACATATAAATGCTAAAGTGGTAAAATAGTAAAGAATGAATTTATGGAGGAATATGAAAGTGAAATCAGCAAAAACATTATCAGTTATAGCTTGTGCGGCTGCCGTACTCACAGCCGGATGCAGTACCAAGACCTCAACAGTCCCCCGCGATCCCGAGCCTACTACTGCGCCGGTCGCGCCGGAAAGCATCGTTTTCGACTGGCAGTCTGCCTATGAGGCTAAGCTGAACGAGTTCAAGGCTTCTCCGGACTTCTCCGAGGGACTTTCCGGTTCGATGTTCGACCTCATGGACCTCAACGCGGATGGTACTCCGGAACTCATAATCTCCCCGGACATCACTCCGGATTCAAAGTGCAGCATATTCATGTCGGTCGGCGGAAACATCACAGATGTCGGTACTGCCGGTGCTAACGGCTATTTCAGCTACATTCCGGATAAGAAACTCATTGGCTATACCTATGCAGGTCAGGCTTTTGAGGTCAGCGAGTTCTCAGCCCTTGAGGAAGGTACGATCATTGTCAAGGACTCCTTCTACAACAACCGCAGTTCACTTTCCTCCGGCGGCGTTATGAAGTATCAGCGCAACGGCGAGGACATCCGCATCGCCGACTACGAAAAGGCTGTGAACGAATATAACGATATGCCTTCGGTGAGCGCAGGAAGAAAGTACAGCTTCGATGCGGAATCCGTGAACTATGCTCTGCACTGCTCCGAAAGCTGGAGCGCTGTCATCAACTCCAAGCAGAAGCAAGCGGCTATGGTCACCCTTCTCGACCTCGCAAAGACTGCCGATACTGACACTGCTTTTGAACTCTTCGACATCGACCGTGACGGCATCCCTGAGATAATCGTCTCCGAGGGCGCTTTCGATACCGCTCTCTGCCGCGTTTTCAAGTTCAGTGACAAGAACATCCCCGATGAAGAGGACAGCGATCAGCTCGTTACACATACTGTCCTCAATGAGACCTGTTCGCTCGAAAGCAGAAAGGGTACTGTGTACGCTGATATGGTAAACAAGGCTGTTTACAATCCGGATGCTGATGTCTCAGCTGCTTACTCTGCCGACGGTAAAACAGTTGAGGGCTTCACTGCATCATCTTCACTCGCTGTCTGCGGAAGAAAGTACATCCTCACGCCCGAAGCTATCAAGAAAGTTCTGAACTGACGTTATGGCTAAGTCTAAATTTGTTTATACCTGCAACCAGTGCGGCTATGAGAGCTCAAAGTGGAACGGAAAATGTCCATCATGCGGCGCTTGGAACAGCTTCGAGGAGGAACTCGCGGAATCCCCTGTTACAGGCAGCAGAACGTCCTCGCAGGGCGGTGCTGACCTCTCCGACAGCATCCTCGAACTCGAAGAGATAGGCACAGGCTCTGAGATCCGCTACGATACCGGCACAGGCGAACTCAACCGCGTTCTCGGCGGCGGACTTGTCAAAGGCTCTCTGGTACTTCTCGGCGGCGAACCCGGTATCGGAAAGAGTACGCTTCTGCTTCAGATATGTCAGTATCTCGGTGAGGAACACTCTGTGCTGTATATCTCCGGTGAGGAATCCGCAAGGCAGATAAAGCTCCGCGCCGAACGTCTCGGAGTTGACACCGAAAACCTCTACATCCTTACCGCTACCGATGCAGAATCAGTTGCCGAAACTATCGCTTCAAGCGCTCCGGACATCGCTATCATCGACTCTATCCAGACCATGACCATTAACCGTATCACCTCAGCCGCAGGAAGTCTCACGCAGGTCAGAGAGTGTACCAACCTCTTTATGCACACAGCTAAAAGCCTCGAAATACCGGTGATAATCGTAGGTCACGTAAACAAGGACGGCGCTATTGCAGGTCCGAAGGTAATGGAGCATATCGTGGATGCTGTTCTCTACTTCGAGGGTGAACGTCACCAGAGCTACCGTCTGCTGAGAGCGGTCAAGAACCGTTTCGGCTCGACTAACGAAATAGGCGTTTTCGAGATGATAGACAAAGGTCTGCGCGAGGTCGCAAACCCTTCGCAGATGCTGCTTGAAGGCAGACCTATCGGCGTTTCGGGTACGTGCGTTGCCTGCGTTATCGAGGGAAGCCGTCCGGTACTTGCTGAGGTGCAGGCTCTCGCTTCCAAGACCAGCTATTCCGCTCCGAGACGTATGGCGACAGGCTTCGATTTCAACCGCCTTAACATACTCATAGCAGTCCTCGAAAAGCGGCTTGGCATCTATATGGGCTCGCTGGACGTTTATCTGAATATCGTAGGCGGATTCCGTCTTGATGAACCTGCATCAGATCTCCCCGTTGCAATGGCTCTATACTCCGGCATAATGGATAAGCCTGTGCCTGAGGATGTTGTTTCGTTCGGTGAGATAGGTCTCGGCGGTGAGATAAGATCAGTTCCGCATATAATGCAGCGTATCAACGAGGCTGAGCGTATGGGATTCGCTAAGTGCATAGTGCCTCAGCAGTCTGTAAGGTCGCTCGACCTTTCCGGTCTCACTATCGAGGTCGTTCCGGTGAATACCCTCAAAAAAGCTTTTGACGCTGTTTCGTGATAAGCTAAGATATGTTTCAGACTAATTTTTAAGCCTCCGGCTTTTAACTGTGATATGTTATGAACAAACATTGCTTCCGGAGCTTCACGCGGTTTTCACCGCGCTCGCTCACATTTTCAGTTTCATTTTCATTTTCACTCTCATAATCATACTCAGTCTCAGTCTCATACTCAGTCTCATTCTCAGTCTCATTCTCAGTCTCATTCTCAGCTTTTTTTGCTTTCGTTTGCTTTATTTTGCTTTTGTTTGCTTTCGTTTGCTTTATTTTGCTTTTATTTGCTTTTTCAAGTGAAGTAAAGTCCGGTGTTCCGCAGTATACCGCAATTATTACCTCCCTCATAATAGGGATGTTTCGTGACCTTTTTCAATGCCAAACCATTGAATATCAGAAAATGTTCACAATTTGTTTACATTTATCGCTTCCCTGACCGCAACTGCATTCACTATCAAAAACTATGCCTGCGAAATTAACTCCGCAGGCATTATTTTATGTGCTATTCTAAGGGAACGCCCTCAGCTGCTGAGTGCTCCGCTGTGACAGCTCACGCACTCCGCCTATTCAGGTTATGCTTTCGAGTTTTACACGCAGCTTCTTGATGATCTTCTTTTCAAGCCGCGATATGTAGGACTGCGATATGCCGATAAGCTCCGCGACCTCTTTCTGTGTCTTTTCCTTGCCGTCGATAAGTCCGAAGCGCATCTCCATGATCTCGCGCTCCCGGTCGCAGAGCTGCGATACCGCATTACGTATCATCTCACGCTCCGCCTCAGTCTCGATACCCTTGTTTACTATGTCATCGTCAGTGCCGAGAACGTCCGAGAGCAGAAGCTCATTACCATCGTAGTCAACATTCAGCGGCTCGTCTATCGAGAGGTCGTTGCGGTACTGCGAGGACTTCCTCAGAAACATCAGTATCTCATTCTCGATGCACCTCGAAGCATAGGTCGCAAGCTTGATATTCTTCGTTGGACAGAATGTGTTCACTGCCTTGATAAGTCCTATCGTACCTATCGAGACAAGATCCTCGATGCCTATGCCGGTAGATTCAAACTTCTTGGCAATGTATACGACCAGCCGCAGATTATGTACTATCAGCATATTCCGCGCTTCGTGATCCTCGCCGGAAAGCCTTGCAAAAACCTCTGCCTCTTCCTGCCGTGTGAGCGGCGGCGGCAGCGTATCAGAGCCGTTTATGTAGTCAACTCTTCCCCGGAAGAGTTCTTTTATTTGTTTCAGGATATTGTTCAGGATATTCATATTTGTCTCCTTTCAGAATTTTAAAAGCCGCGGATCAAACACCGCGCTGCCGGAACACTCCCCAAGACCTACAAGTGCGTCAACAGGCTTACGCTCGCCGCTGAGACGGTTCAGGATAAGCACCTCGTCCGGACGGAATACCGGTATAACTCCGTCAGCTGAGACGGTACGGCATGGCAGATACCTGAATCCGCGCGGAAGCTTCCCGCCTGCGGAGAGGAAGTCCTCAAACCGCGACCTGTCGCACACTATCACCGGCGAACCCGTGAAAACGTCAACGAGAGTATTTCCGGTATCCGCTATGCCCTCCATGTTCACTATGCGCTCCCTGTAACGCACTATGACGCTGTAACAGCCGCTGTCCGCTGCGGAACTCCCGAAGATAAGCCTTGCGAGGTAAACAGCCGCATAGAGTGCAGCGGTCGTGACGATGAGTACGATCAGCGAAAAATCTATGTAGAAGCAGCCGTTATTGAAGTGCATGAAATCAGCTCCGAACCACGAATATACAGCGTAGATACAGCCGGCAAGCACGAAATTCGATACGAAAAATGCTGCTGTGTTCAGAAGCATCCTGCGCGGACTAACATACCCGAATGCTGCGGCTACTATCACTGCTGCCGATACTATCCTCAGCGCACCGGTAAAGAAGCTCCCGACCGGCGGAAGAAGTATGCTGAGCGAGAACAGACTCCCCAGCGCCGAAGCCGCTATACATCGCAGATTCCGCAGTGGTGAGCGCGTTATGCCTGCCGTCATGCGAAGAAGGAAATAATTAACGTAGATGTTGAGGATAATAAGAACGTCGATATATATCGTCTGCAAGACCAGCCTCCTTCCGAAGAGCAAGTGTCCGCTGCCCCGGACATACTCTTCTGTTACTATTATATTTCATCCGGCATGAAAAATATGTCGCTTTTAGCAGACCGCCCAACTATTCCGCTATCAACTTTTGTATCAGCCGCCTGTTTATATGGTTGAAATTTGTATAAAATGTAAAGATTTTGTCACTGCACCCGATTTTTTCATGCTGGTATTGAAAAATGCTGCGGATTCTGGTATAATAAAGTATATATATTTATTTCAGGAGTGTTCTTATGAAGAAGTGGACCGTCGGTATGCCGGACAAAAAATCAATATCAAAGATAATGCTCGGCTGCGGCGTAACTCCGCTTACTGCTGCCGCTCTTGTGCAAAAAGGCTATTCCTCACCGGAATCAGTCGCTGAGAGCCTCAACATCAGCGAATTATCGGATCCCTTCCTCATAAATGATATGCAGAAAGCCGCCGATGTCATCAATGAAGCTATTGATTCGGGCGAGCGTATCTGCGTTTACGGCGATTATGACTGCGACGGCATCATGTCCACGGTCATTCTTTACTCCTACCTGACCGAGACCGGCGCAGATGTCACATACTACATACCCGAACGCTCAGAGGGCTACGGTCTGAACAAGGCTGCTGTCGATAAGCTCGCTGCCGACGGCGTTTCCCTCATCGTTACGGTCGATAACGGTATCACCGCCCTCGATGAAGCAATTTACATCTACGAAAAAGGTATGCGGCTCGTTGTGACCGATCACCACCAGCAGGGAGATTCGCTCCCGAAAGCAGAAGCTGTCGTAGATCCTCACCGCAGAGACTGCTTCTGCCCATTCAAATTCCTCTGCGGCGCGGGAGTTGCTCTCAAACTCGTTGCCGCCCTCGACGGCGGTGACTACACTATGGCACTTGAACAGTTCGGCGACCTCGCTGCTATCGCTACCGTTGCCGATATTGTCAGCCTGACCGGTGAAAACAGATTTCTCGTGTCCTACGGGCTCGAACTCATCAACAACACCGACCGCCCTGCACTCATTGCGCTGAAACAGGTCTGCGGTCTTGAAGATAAAAAGACCGACACGCAGAGTATCGGCTTCGGGATAGCTCCGCGCATAAACGCCTCCGGAAGATTCGGCTCTCCACAAACTGCTGCCGGGCTTTTTCTCTGCGAATCCTTTGACGATGCTCTTGCTGCTGCAATAGAGCTCGATAAGCTCAACGAACAGCGCAAAACTGCCGAAAACAAGATCATCGGAGAGATATACTCGATGATCGCTGATGATCCTTCCCTCGTCCGCGGAAGAGTTATCTTCATCTGCGGCAAAAACTGGCACCACGGCGTTATCGGCATAGTCGCCTCACGCATTATGGAACGCTTCGGCAAGCCTTGCTTCATCGCCTCGGATTCCGGCGGCGAGATACGCGGCTCGGCTCGTTCATTTGCCGATTTCTCCATATTCAGCGCACTTTCCTACGCTTCCGCCACTCTCGAAAAGTTCGGAGGTCATCCGGCTGCCGGCGGCTTCACGATAAAGTCAGGCAAGGTAAACGATTTCGGCAGGCTTCTCGAAAGATTCGCCGCTGAATTCAACAGCATAATGCCTGTGATGTCACTGAAAGCCGACTGCATCGTCTCACCGCAGGATCTCACTATCGAAAACGTTCAGGGACTGTCAGTCCTCGAACCATTCGGCACTGACAACGAAAGACCTCTTTTCCACATCCAGGACGCTCTCGTTACTGCCATTTATCCCCTCTCAAAGGGGCTTCACTCAAAGCTGCGCCTGAAATACGGCTCTGTCCAGACAGATGTGCTTGTGTTCGGTATCTCTCCGGAAGCGCTGTGCGTCTCGAACGGCGACAGATGCAGTCTTATCGTAACACTCGGAATCAACGAGTACAACGGCACGACCTCAGTGAGCGTGATCGCAAGGGATATACGTCCGGCGAATTTCCAGCAGGATAAATACTTCGCCGCTCTCAGCTCATTCGAGACCTTCATGCTCGGCGAACAGCTGCCGCGCAATTACTACGCCCATATGCTTCCCGACAGAGAGGACGTTGTGAAGATATACAAGGGCATACCCGATAATGGGATAAATTCAGATACGCTCTATATGCGCCTTAACGACGCTAAGATAAATTATTGCCGATTCAGCATAGCTCTCGAAGCACTGCGACAGCTTGACCTGATAAGCATTGAGCCGGCAAATGCAAGAATTACAAAGCTTAAAGTCCGGCAAAAAGCCGATCTCGGCTCTGCACCGGTACTCGCCTCACTCAGGGAATGCACTGTCTGAGTACGGCGGATGACAGAATTACAGGGGGGATATTTATGACCGATGATATGCACGTTTCTGCCGGAAATTCTTCCGAGCCGCAGCTGACTCTGCCCGATACGGCAGTTCCTAAAGATCCGGAAAAATATCTGAGCGAGATACCGGATTACGATGACAATTTCACTATCGAAATGATTATCCAGAAAATACTCAAAGAGGATAAGCAATACGACCTGAGCAAGATAATCTCTGCCTATGAGTTCGCTGCAAAGGCTCATGAGGGACAGAAACGCTCCTCCGGACAGGATTATATCATTCATCCGCTCGCTGTCGCTTATATACTCCTCGAACTCGGTATGGATACCGATACTATATGCGCTGCATTGCTCCACGATGTTGTTGAGGATACTCCCGCAACTCTCGATGACCTCAAAAAGCGCTTCGGTCAGGACGTTGCAATGCTCGTTGACGGCGTTACCAAACTGAGTAAAATACCGATATTCAGCCGTGAGGAACAGCAGGCTGAGAATATCCGAAAGATACTCCTTGCCATGTCGCAGGACATCAGAGTTATGATAATCAAGCTCTGCGACCGTCTGCACAATATGCGTACACTCAAGTACCGTCCTCACGATAAACAGCGCAATACAGCCCTTGAGACCATGAACATCTATGCGCCGATCGCTCACCGTCTCGGTATCATGGCTATCAAGGAGGAGCTTCAGGATCTCGCTTTCCACTACCTTGATCCATATGCCTATTCCGAGATCGAACACATCCTCGAAAATAAAAAGGAAGAACGCGAGGCTTTCATCGAATCCATAAAGAAACGCATCAATCAGCGCTTCATGAATGAGGAATTCTCCGAGCCGCCGCAGATAGACGGCAGAGTCAAGAGCATTTACAGCATCTACCGCAAGATCTTCATCAGCCACAAGAATATCGACGAGATCTATGATAAATACGCTGTCCGCATAATCGTGAACACCGTTGCCGAATGCTATAACGTTCTCGGACTTATACACGATATGTTCCGTCCGCTCCCCAACAGATTCAAGGACTATATCTCTACCCCTAAATCAAATATGTACCAGTCACTGCATACGACTGTCCTCGGAAAAGAGGGCATCCCGTTCGAGGTGCAGATACGTACATGGGATATGCACGAGACCGCTGAATACGGTATCGCTGCCCACTGGAAGTACAAAGAGGGCATTCAGGGCAAGGACAAAATGGAACAGCGCCTTGCATGGGTGCGTCAGGTAATCGAGGCTCAGCAGACCTCAGACGACGTTGAGGAGATCGTCCGCATTATCAAGACCGATCTCGATCCTGAGGATATTGTCGTTATGACTCCAAAGGGAATGTCTGTCAGTCTGCCGGTAAACTCAACCGTTATCGACTTCGCTTACCGCATCCACACTGAGATAGGTCACAAAACTACCGGTGCAAAGGTAGACGGAAGGATAGTACCTCTTGATTATAAGCTCCAGACAGGTCAGATATGCGAGATAATCACAAGCAAGGATCCGGAAAAAGGTCCCAACAGAGCATGGCTCAATATCGTCCAGACCAACGAGGCGCGTTCCAAGATACGATCATGGTTCAAGAAGGAGCGCCGCGAAGAGAATATCGCAGAGGGCAAGGCGGAACTCGAACGCGAATTCAAGCGTCACCGCATCAACCTTCAGGAATCCGAATATACTGCCTTCCTTGAGGACGATTTCAAGCGCCATAACTGCGAAACTCTTGAGGACTTCTACGCTTCTATCGGCTACGGCGGTATTCTGCTCTCAAAGATAATCCCGCGTCTCAAGGACAAATACGAGAAGATGAACATTTCCGAGCTTGTTCCGACTTCCAGCTCGCTCATAAAGGCAAAAACCAACGGAAAGAGCAGTATCATTCTCGATCAGATCGACGACATCGCCGTGAAGTTCTCACAGTGCTGCAATCCTCTCCCCGGTGACGATATTGTGGGATTCATCACACGCGGTCACGGTATCTCCGTACACACCGTCAACTGCACCAACTACAAAGCCGCTATGCAGCGCGGTATCCCTGAGGAACTCAGCCGCTGGTGCGATATTCAGTGGTCGGAAAACAGCAGCAGTCAGCTCCAGACAAGCTTCGAGGTGACCGCTATCGACCGTCTCGGTCTCGTTTACGACATCTCTGCCGCCCTCATGGAAGCAAGAGTTCCTATCATACATTCTTCATCGAGAGTTCTCAAAAACGGCAACGCTCTCTTTGAAAGCACGATAATCATATCTAATACCGAACAGCTCAAAAACCTGTTTGAAAAAATCAGAAAGATCAAAGGCGTTATTTCCGTCGACAGATCCGCTATATGACGTGAGGTCAATATGAAAATCTATACTCTCCAGCTTGGTCCTATCCAGGCTAACTGTTATATCGTCCAGACCGCTCCCGACCGCTGCATCGCTGTCGACATCGGCGGCGACAGCAGACGTTTCCTCGATTTTATTTCCGGAAAGGGACTTTCCCTCCGCAAGATACTCCTCACCCACGGTCACTTCGACCATATGCTCGGCGTTGAGGAGGTCAGAAAGGCTACCGGTGCAGAGGTCTATGTCCATACCGATGATGCCAAAATGCTTTTAAGTCCTGAATATTCGCTGTTCGAGGGCTTCGGTATGTCAGGCAGCTTCCCTGCCGTTTCCGACTACACTGCCGTTTTCGGCGACTGCTGGATAAACGACGGCGACTGCTCGTTCAAGGTTATCCACACTCCCGGACACTCCGAGGGCAGCGTGTGCTATATCTGCGATGACGTTATGTTCTCCGGCGACACCCTTTTCAACGGCTCTTGCGGACGTACTGACCTCGCTGGCGGCAATACTCTCGATCTTGTGAACTCACTCCGCCAAATCTACATGATCGACCGCGATCTTAAAGTCTGTCCCGGTCACGGCGAGGAGAGCAATCTCGCTTATGAGAAGCAGTATAACCCCTACCTCAGCCGTTTCAAAGGAGAATTATGAACCAGAACACATCTAAAATGCCGGTCGTGCTGATCGGCAATTCTTTTAAATACGAGACTGAGGCTATACTCAAACTCTTTTTCAATACCGCCCGATTCGCTTTCGGCGATTCTCTCAGCGAGGCTTCAGGCGATGATTATGTCATCGCTGATTCCTCCGGCAGCAAAATGTCTGTCACCGTGAGACTTGCCGGAGGCTTGCCTGTTACTGAGGCAGCCACCTCCGACGGCGATGATGAATTCACGCTCTGCCGCCTGCTCTATGGCATACTCTGCCGCCTTACGGGTATAACTCCTCCGTGGGGGATGATGACCGGCATACGTCCGGTGAAAAAAGTAGTTGACCTCATGCGGAAGGGCTGCTCTGAGGAAGAGATATTTAACGCCCTCGGTGAAAAATACCACATCCAGCCGAAAAAACTCCGGCTCGCATATGATACGGCTGTAAACCAGCTCCCGATACTCGACAAAATAGACAGCAGCGCGGTGAGCCTTTATGTGTCTATCCCCTTCTGCCCTACACGATGCAGCTATTGCTCGTTCGTCTCGCACTCTATGGATTCCGCGTTGAAGCTCATGCCGGAGTACGTTGACGCTCTGTGCCGCGAACTCGCAGTAATAGGCAGGATAGTCCGCGAGACTGATACTAAAATTGATACTATCTACTTCGGAGGCGGTACTCCGACTTCTATCTCCGCTGACGATCTCCGCAGCATAATGACTGCCGTTGCGGATAATTTCGATGTTTCGGCTGTCAGGGAATACAGTGTCGAGGCAGGACGTCCCGATACCATTACTGAGGAGAAGCTCCGCGTTATAAAGGAGCTCGGCGCTCAGAGAGTTTCCGTAAACCCTCAGACGCTCAACGACGATGTGCTCAGAGTCATCGGCAGAAAACACTCCGGTGCTGACGCGATCCGCGCTTTTGAACTCGCAAGAAAGGTCGGCTTCACCAACATCAATACCGATCTGATCGCAGGTCTGCCGACTGAATCCGTTGATTCATTCAAGTACACTCTCGAACGCATGATCGACCTCTCGCCGGAAAGCATTACAGTCCACGCTCTGACTATAAAACGTGCCGCAGATCTCTTTGGCAGCGGCGATTCAAACATTGATAATCCGGCTGCGGAAATGGTCGATCACAGTATTCAGCGGCTCATGGAAAGCGGCTATCTGCCTTACTATATGTACCGTCAGAAAAATACCGTTGACAACCTCGAAAATGTCGGCTACGCAAAACCCGGCTTTGAGAGCTGGTACAATATATTCATCATGGACGAGACGCAGACTATCCTCGGCGCAGGCTGTGCCGCTTCGACAAAGCTCGTCTACCCCGGCGGAAAGATCAGCCGCATACATAACTACAAATTCCCATATGAGTACATCAGACGCTTCGATCAGCTGATGGAAAAGAAAAATGAGGTGACCGAATGCTTACTAAAAATCAGATCTGCCGCGCTCAGATAAATGATATTACCTCTGAGGGCAGCGGTGTCTGCCGAATTGACGGTATGGCTGTTTTTGTACCCGATACAGCTGCCGGTGATATTCTCGATTTACGCATCGTGAAGGTGCTGAAAAACTACGCTTACGGCATCATTGAAAATATGATCGAGCCATCCGCTGAACGGGTTGCTCCGGACTGTCCGCACTATAAACAGTGCGGCGGCTGTGTTTTCAGACATATAAACTACGCCGCTGAGTGCAGTGTCAAGAACAAGATAGTCACGGACGCTTTCAGACGCATCGGAGGTATCAACACTGTGCCCGATGAGTTCATCGGCGGCGATACTACCGGAAGATACCGGAATAAAGCCCAGTATCCTCTTGCAGTCAGGGACGGTAAGGCTGTCTGCGGCTTCTACGCTGAAAGAACTCACCGTGTCATCCCTATCGAGGACTGTCCGCTCCAGCCGAAGGTCTTTGCGGAGATAGTCTGTACCTCGCTCGATTTCATAAATGCAAAAAAACTGCCTGTCTACGATGAAAGTTCACATACAGGCATCATGAGACATATCTATATACGTCAGGGTGCTCACTCCGGTGAGATCATGGTCTGCTATGTGGTTCGCAAGGAGTTTTCAAGGCAGCTTCGTCCTCTCGCGGACATCCTCACCAAGAACTACCCTCATATTAAGAGCGTCATCATGAATGTAAATCCCGATAAGACCAACGTCATTCTCGGCAGGGACTCTTCCATACTCTCCGGCGCTGACCATATCTGCGATGTAATGTGCGGAAATACCGTCCAGATCTCAGCGCAGTCGTTCTATCAGGTCAATACAGTTCAGGCGGAAAAGCTTTACCGCAAAGCCCTTGAATACGCCGCTCCGAAGTCCTCGGACATCGTTGCTGACCTCTACTGCGGCGTGGGTACGATAGGTCTTTCAATGGCGGCTGAGGTCGGAAAGATAGTCGGTGTTGAGATAGTTCCGGAGGCTATCGTGAACGCTAAACTCAATGCCGCTAAGAATAACATATCAAACGCTGAATTCCACTGCGGTGATGCCGGCGAGGTCTTTGAAAAGCTGCGTCAGAATGGCTGCTCACCGGACATTATCGTCCTCGATCCGCCGCGCAAGGGATGCTCGGAACAAACGCTCTCGACTGTCGTTTCTGCCGCTCCGCAAAAAGTAGTAATGATCTCATGCAACCCGTCAACTGCTGCAAGAGACGCTAAACGCCTCGGCGAACACGGTTACACTACCGAAAAGATATGCGGCGTTGACCTCTTCCCGCGTACTAAGCACGTTGAGTGCGTAGTTTTGATGTCAAGGAATAAGGCGTAAAAGTGCCGATTTTACGGCAGTTTTCGGCTATACAGTCAATCTGCGAAGTCAACCCTAACCGGCTTTTTACTGTATTTGGAAAAACATCTACGAACTAAAAACGCCTGACAACCAATCTGCTCAGTGAGGTTAGTGCGCAGATTGGATAACAGAGGGTTCGATACTTCGTAGATTGGTTGTCATTGGTCAAAATGTACAAAGTGGGAATAAATCCGTAGTAATGCAGGCGGAAAGGAGTAACTGTTATGCCAGAAAGCATCAACCTGTTCGATATCAATGAGATTCTGAAGCTGATGAGAGGGACTTATCCTCTTCCCAGAGAATACAGATCGCAGTTTGAACCGCAGCAATTAAATGTACCAACTGAAACATATGCCGTTTTGAGAGACCATATTTATCGGAATGCAGGCTGTAAACTCTTTTTTCAGGAGGCTTTGCGGACATTGTTTTCGGGAAATGCTGATGATGTTTTTCTTGGTGCGGCGTATTTTGAGGATTGTATTATCTGTGAAGAAAACAAAACAGCGAGTTTTTCGATAGACAGTGAAAGACTGATCCCGCTTCTGAAAGATGGAATTCGTCGAAACGTGACAGAGCTGATGCACAGAAAGGCTTTCCTGATTGGCAGTGAAGAAAACTGCATGGAACGGCTCGCAGAAATCAGCGCTCTTTACAAAGATAAATACGGATTCACAATTATGGATTAAAATAATAACCCCCGCACCACTGAACGCCAGTGATGCGGGGCTGCTCATTTCTATTCACATTTCGATACTAATCGTCACGCCCGACTTAAACCGGAACTCCAAGTAGTCGTCGTGGACGGTTACCTTCTCCAGCAGCTTCTTTACCAGAGCCTCATCAAACTCCGTGATCTCACTCGGCTGAGACTGAATGAATTTCTGAAGCTCCTTTATGCGCTTCGTGTGTTCCTTCTGCGTTGCATCGTCCATGCCTTTCTGCTCCTGCAGCTCACGCAGGCGCAGGATTTCCTCTGTGATGTCATCGTAGTTCTCCCGGCGCTCCGTCCGGTTGATCAGCTCCCGCTGCAGTTCAGCCATTCTCGCTGAGAGGGCTTCCGCCGACATGGGATTAGCTGAATTGATCGCGGCTTCAAGGTTCTCACGCAGCCTGTTCAAGTAGGTGTCGCTGTCGCAGACCATTTCATTGAGGGCTTCAAGGAATGCCGCCTTTAAGGTTTCCTCGCTGACGGTTCTGGCGCGGCACTTGTCCTTCTCCTTCAATCGGGTAACGCAGCGCCAGACAACCGACTTCTTGCCACGGTTGTTCCAGTGTATTCTGCGGAACTGCTCTCCGCAGCCAGCGCAGAAGATTATCTGCGAAAATGCGTAGTTGGCGCTATAGCCCTTCTTTCCGCCGAACGGGAGCTGCGTTCTTGCTCTTCTTGCAATTTCTTCCTGCACCATCAGGAATGTCTCTTTCGATATAATAGCTTCGTGGTCGTCCTCAACATAGTATTGCGGCACGATGCCGGAGTTCTTTACCCGCTTTTTACTGAGGCAGTCCACGGTGTATGTCTTTTGCAGGAGCGCATCGCCCATATACTTCTCATTTCCGAGAATCAGGCGTATACTGTTATCATGCCATTTTGTGCTTCCGCGTGCATTTGGAACACCATCACGCTGTAGCCCCTGAGCGATCTTTTTGCAGCTTGCACCCTCAAGATACTCCCGGAAGATACGCTTGACGATTTCCGCCTGTTCCGGATTGATGATCAGGTGTCCTTCATCGTCCTTGTCATATCCGAGAAAGCGGCGGGCATTGACCATCACTTTCCCCTGCTGGAAGCGGTACTGCACACAGATTTTGACGTTCTGGCTGAGTGATTCCGATTCCTGCTGCGCCAGCGATGCCATGATGGTCAGGAGGACTTCTCCCTTCGAGTCCATCGTGTTTATGGACTCCTTCTCGAAGAATACCGGAATGTTCATCTCCTTGAGCATTCGGATATAGTTCAGGCAGTCAACGGTATTTCGTGCAAATCGGCTAATCGACTTCGTGAAGATCATGTCGATCAATCCCTTCTTGCAGTCCTCGATCATAGCGTTGAACTGCTCTCTGCCTTTGGTCGAGGTCGCGCTGATACCGTCATCGGCATACACCTTGACAAGCTCCCATTCCGGATTCTTATTGATAAATTCAGTGTAGTGCTCGATCTGTGTTTCGTAGCTGGTAGCCTGTTCCTCGTTGTCCGTTGAAACACGGCAATAGGCTGCAACACGCAGCTTCTTGACTTCCTGCTTCGCCGCATTATTGCCCTTCTGCGGTTTGGCAGGTATTTTTATAACATTCATTTCCTCACCCCGATCAAACTGTAGATGTATTCGGCTTGCTTTATCGGATCGTCAAAATGCATCTCCGGCTCTGAAATCTCAAACTCCGTATAGACCGGCGGCAGTTGCAGACGTTTCTTGCCGCCGTGCTTTTCCGACCTGCGTATCAGTTCAGCGTTCGCTCTCGCAAAAGTCTGGCGGCTGACGATCGCAGGATAGAAGTCATCGCCGACATAGCAGAAGTTACTGATGATGCGCTTCACCATGCTGTGAACCATCGTTCTGCCTGCATTCACGGCAGCATCCCGCAGGCTCATGCCGGAAAGATACCCGTTGAAGATGTTTATAACAACTGCCGCTTCCTGTTCGTCAACGATTACTTTACCGTCCACTATCTTGTACCCGTACATACTTCCTCCTTTAACGTCAGCCCGCATCTCAGCCGGAAGCCGATGCAGGTTCTGGTATACACAATGATGCTGTCAACGTATTCGGTGAACAGTTCGTCGCTGAACTCTGTGAGCATTTCAGCCGATTCTGCGAAGCGCAGGAGCTTTTTCGTTTCCCTGATATCGCCGTTCTCCCCGGCTCTGTCAATGCATTTCATTTTAGCGCGGATTTCCTCGCTCTCCATTTCGACATGCCTCAGCTCCTGATTGTACATCGCCGCATCAAGGAAGCCCTTGACACGCAGTTTCCGCAGGTCGTTCTTGCGGTCGCTGTTGCGCTGCAATTCATTTTTCAGATCCAGTATCCCTTGCAGGCTATCGTCCGTATCGGCAAGGCGGAGCGCATCGTAATAAGGCGCGAGAACCTGCTTGCAGCCGAAGATCAGCTTATTCATCATCGTCACGAATGCTGCCTTTATCGCTTCATCCTTGATAAACATCATGGAACAGGCATCTTTATTATAAAGATGTTTTGAGCAAGCCCATGCGATACCGCCACTCTGCGTCTGCCGCTTGAACTTGCCGCCGCACTCACCGCAGATGATGATGCCGGAAAAAGGATATTTGTTATGGTACTTTCCCATATCCTTTACGATGACATGTTCATCAATGTGCTTCTGTATCATGACCTGTACCCGGTCAAAATCCTCCTTGCTGATAATCGCTTCATGGTGGTCTTCCGCTATGAAGCTATCGACCTCACCATGATTGTTATGACGCCGGAAGTTGCTGTCGGTATAGGTTTTCTGAAAAGCAGCAGCGCCGTAGTATTTCTCGTTCACAAGAATACCCTTGACCGTTGAGCCTGACCATTTGCCGCCCTTGCGGGTTGGAACATTCCGTCTGTCGAGCAGCTGAGCGATCTTGTATGTCCCCATACCGTTCAGCGCCAGATCAAAAATCAGCTTGACGATCTCGCTCTCAACCGGATCAATGACCATGTTTCCGGCTGCGTCCTTTGTGTAGCCGTATGGAAGATATCCGAAAACAAAGGTGCCTTCTTCCATTCGCTTTTTCACCGACCACTTCACATTCTTGGAAATGGACTCGGATTCGCTCTGCGCCATGCTGCTGAGAACTGACAGAATCAGCTCGCTTTCCATGCTGCCGGTGTCAATGTTCTCCTTCTCGAAGTAGATCGGGATATTATATGAAAGCAGCTCACGCACCAGCGACAAGCAGTCGGATGTGTTGCGGGAAAAGCGGCTGATTGATTTTGTCAGCACATA
>ONAI01000025.1:0-4392 GCA_900315755.1 uncultured Ruminococcus sp. | reverse complement strand
GCATTCCCAATCATCGTGCATCCTGATCCACGACTCGTAATGCTCACGCTGCGCTTCCAGACTTTCCTTCTGGTCTTCATTCTCGGTACTGACTCGGCAGTAGGCAGCCACCCGGAGCTTTTTCACCACAGCAGGCTGGGCTTCGATTTTCTTGATTTTCAATGGTTGTCCCTCCTTTGTCAGTATACAATATTAACTCTGAACCGATGATTTATCAAGCGTTTTCGGTAATAAGTCCGCGTATAGCGGAGAGAAAGATTTGCGGTTTAATTCCGATAATTTGTCATACTCGACAACTGTAATCATACCGTTGGCGTAGAGCAATTCTGTGATTGCCTGTGCCTTGTGATAGTTGATCTCATCAATGATTTTCTGCTGTTCCATATCGCACCTCCTATTGATAGCCGGGAAAGTCAACCCCTTCATATCCCACTACAGAATCGAGGTGCGTTTGGACGAAAAAAAATCGCCCGCCGAGAAAAAATTCCCGACGGGCGCTGCTGTTATGCCTTATTCAGTTTTCCGCTGTACTTCTGACCGTCAACAGTAACTTCAACCGAGATACCGTCCTCCGCAGCAGGCACAGGCGGATTCGGGAGAACTTCCTCCTTGCCCCAGCCGTTCAGCCCCTTTGCTTTGATGATGGTTGGGAAATCCTTGTAGCCAACGTCAAGATCGACATTGCCGTTGATTCCGTCTACGCAGCCTTTCTCGGAATGCTGCCAGATGCTGTAAACGCCGGTGTAATTCGTCTGGTCAACCCAGTGCGCCAGCCAGATCGTGTAGCGGGATTTGATGTCGTCGGCGGTATGTGTGGTCAAAGAAGAAGCAGAGCCGTACAGACCGACGAAATAGCCCGCAGCCTCGACTCTTTCAAGGAATGCCCGCATGATCGCAGACACTTTCTCCTTGCCGAGGTCAAACTGCTTCTTCTCCTCCAGATCGAAATAGACCGGGAACTCGAACTGCTTTCCCTTGATGACAGACAGGAACACATCCGCTTCCTGACGAGCCTCGTCCTCGTCCATTGCGTAGGAATACCAGTACGCACCGACCGGAATGCCAGCAGCCTTAGCGCCTGCATAGTTCTCCTCAAACCGGTCATCCTTCTGCTTTGCCAGCTTGCCGTAGCCTGCGCGGAGAACGGCGAAATCAATGCCTGCTGCTCTGACCTTTGTCCAGTCGATCTTGCCGTTATGGACGCTGACGTCGATGCCCTTCATATCCTCGCCTCCAAAGTATTTATAGAAATCATCCGTGACAGAGCTGTTGCCGTGAACCTCATCACCGTACCACTTGCCGCCGGAGCGCACATCGACGTGTGTGTAGATGTAGGCGGCAGTGATATTTGCAATGCCGTTGAAGCCGGTGTCCTGCGCCTTGCAGCACACCGTTCTGCTGGAAATGGGCTGTCCGTCCTGCCCGTAGCAGCAGATGTCCGCAGCCTTGCCGAGTGTATGTTGTCCTGTGCCGCTGCCCTTGACTGCTTTATCATGAGCAGCACAACGGAAGCCGGAGGTCACGATGATCTTAGAGCAGTTCAGCGTAGAATAGAGCGCTTCCAGCTTGGTGATGAGATCATCGTCGATCTGAAAATCATGAGCCTTGCCGCATTTGCAGCGGAACTCCTGTGCATTAAAGTGCGGAGAAAGCTGCGTGTTATCGGTATATCCGTAGGTCTTAATCATCCTTATCATCCTTTCTGCCGGTCTGAGAGCAGCTCGTTCACGCAGAAGCCGATGCATACCGCATCACGGACATAGTTGGTGTTGAGCAGAATATCCAGACGCACCGCCACAATAATCAGCATCAGGATACTGCACTTTTTCGCAAGCCCGTACCAGCCCGCCTTGCTGTTGAGCTTGCCGGACTTGCTGTGTTTGGACTTTCCCATAGCGCCGGTAATCAGCCCCGTAGCAAAGTCCACGCCCATAAAGATAATCAGCGTCACCAGCGCTGAATCCCAGCCGCCGAACAGCGATGCGATTCCAGCGCCGATCGCGCCGATCACCAGACAGATTGTTTCTTTCATGTCGATACCTCCAGAACCTTGATTGTGCGGATCATCGGATGCGTATTGTCCGTCACCGCCTTCCACGCGAGATAATAGTCGTCAGCAGATACACTGCCACAGTCGTGCAAAACGGCGACATAGTTATCCACAGTGAAAAGCCAACCGAACGGAACAGAGATCGCCTCGCCGCCTGTGATCTTCTCGTGGATATACCGGGCAGTTTCCGCAGCCGACATCTGCTGATTGCTCTTGCGTACCAGCCACATTTCGCCGCTTTCGGTATTGCCGCACTTGTAGGTGAGCATGATCTTCTTTGTAGGAGTGATGTGAACCGGAGTGATACACATCGTATAAATGGTAGCGCCCCAGTTGAAATCGGGCTGGTTATAGTAGATTGCATAGCCGTTATCCGCGCAGCAGAAATTCGGATACGCATCCGCAAAGCCGGACAGCGAACGGTAGCCGTCAATATAAAAGGTGTAGATGCTCTCGCCATAGGTAGCAAGAGCCTCATTGCCTGACTGGAACAGCGTCACCTCCGGTCTTCCGGACGGGATTTGCAGCACCTTCGGCACGAGGGTATTCAGCTTTTCGGACTCCGATGCCTGCACTCCCATTGCCGTAAGGTTGCGGGCAAGCTGATCGCGCTGCGCATCCAGCGCTGTCAGATAGTTTGCAATGCTCATGTCGTCACCTCCACGATTGCCGCAAGTGCGGTCTCCACGCCGGACAGTTCAGTCTCTACGGCAGAAAGGCGCGTAAGAATATCCGAAATGGAAGTCCTGCATCCCTGCATATCATAAAGAATTTCTGTCTTGAAACGCTCGAATACGCCCTCGTTCACGCCTACGCGCTCATTCAGATTCATCGCACTGGTGTACGCCAATTCCCAGCGCTCAACGTGAGAATCCGTGATGCCGTTCAGCGTGGTCATATTATGATGTGAATGCGCCTGTCTCGCCACGTTTGCGATACCATCAAGCATTTCCTGTGTGATGCTGTCCAGCACATCCTTGTTGTTATGTGTATGCCGCTGTGCATTCAGCGTCAGCAATTCTTCGTTGATGGTCTGAATCTCATACTGTGTGCTGTCCTCAAACTGCTGCAAGCTGTCAAGCTCCTGTAGAAGCTCAGGCGTAAAAGCATCCAGCGTTGCCTTGTTTGCATGAGAATGAAAATCTCCGGTCGCCGCCTCGATCTCGCGCTCGACAATAGTCGTGACCTCAGAAGTTTTCGGGTATTCAGACATATCCGGTGTTTCACCCGGCTCACCTTTGAGCGATGCCAGCCACTCGGTTTCCGTACCAACATACCCATGCTCGATTGCAATCTCATAAGCGGATTTGCCGTCAGCCCCGTGTCCTGCTTCCTCGATCTTTTTCAGAAGCTGCGCATACAGATCAGGCGTCGGCGGAATTGGTGGTTCGTCATCACCGACGAAACCGGAAGGACGGATATTCAGCGTCACCGGCACAGTCGTTGCACGGACGGTCGTGTCGCTTTCGGTGTCGTAACCGAACACGGACATTTTTGCAGCACCGACATGAAGCTCCGCAGGCAGATACAGCGAAGTTCCGTCCGTACCGAGGACGATGTTATATGTTTCATCACACTGCGTGAACTGCACGACCTTATGGAAGCGCCGCCAGTCACCATCAAAAGTGAAGCGGAACTGTACATACTGGATCTGATGATCCGCCAGCACCTCACGCTCCAGAATCTCAATGCTTTGATTTTTTACAAGGAATTTCCACATTAATCATGCACCTCCACCCATTCTCTGGTTTCATCATTGTATTCCATATATCCGTCAAGGCACTGCACCTTGTCCAGACCGTTAAGATCACTGGCATTACCGTCCCAGTTTGTCTGCTTTGTTACCGCAGCCCAGTCTGCAAGGCTACCTTCATAGGTCAGCGTTCTCAGCGGCGTATAATTGAGCGCATGAGAACAGACCTTCGTCACATTACGGCTGAGAGTAAGACTTTGCAGTCTGCCGCAGCTCACGAAACAAAATCCCGGTAACTCAGAACATTCCACTCTTGCCGTCGTAAGTTGATCGCAGCCCATGAAGATGTATGTGCCAAGCGTAGTGAGCGTTGCAGGAAGCGTAACAGAAGTGATATCCTGATCCACAAATGCTTTTTCTCCAAGGGCTGTAATAGATGCCGGAATCACAAGCTCCGTCAACCCGCCGTGCGTATACATGAAAAATGCGCGCTCGCCAACGGATGTTAGCGTACTTGGAAAACTTGCTGACGTCATAGAAGATTTTGTAGTTTGGGTCTTGTTCGAACAATTCAATTACACGCTGAGTCGCATTGTTACTTATTATGTCAAAGGCACCTTTGTGGATTGTTTTATCGCATTCTTTTTTC
>ONAI01000009.1 GCA_900315755.1 uncultured Ruminococcus sp. | reverse complement strand
AAAAAAGTAAGCGAGCTCTCGCGAGCGTCAACGTGGAAGCCCGCGGGGGCTCCCCGCTGTTGTGCAATATCAATAAAATAAGGACGCGAATACAGTCAAATCGAGAAAAATTTCTGCTTGGACTTGAAAAATATTTTATTATGAGTTATAATATTAATGTAAGCTTCTTGTTTGATCCTATTGTGTTTCACCAGAAGTAATCCATTGTCAGGAGGCTGAGAATTATGTTCGATAAAACTATGACCTTTACAGTCAACGAGGACAAAGAGGCAGAGCTTCGCAAGAACCTGACCGTTATCTACGATGCTCTCGTACAGAAGGGGTATAATCCGATAAACCAGATAGTTGGTTATATTCTCTCGGAAGATCCGACATACATAACCACCTATAATAACGCAAGAAGTCTGATACGTCATATCGACCGTGATGAGCTTCTTCAGGTGCTTGTGAGATCCTATCTTCAGGCATGATAGAACACTGCACAGGCTGTCGTACAAGGCAGATGTGTATTATATCAATGAGCGGCAGGGAACAGTCTCTGCCGCTTATTTTTTGCAGGATATAACATTAATAATCCGCCGCCGCTGTGACATAATAACTTCGCGGAGTTATTCCGCGATCGACTGGAAGGATGATGAACATTGAAGATCATATTACCAGCCGCCGCATCACTGCTCGCAGCAGCAGTTCCATTAAACGCAATGGCGGTATACGCCGCTGATACGCGAAAGATCGGCTACGGTCAGGGAACTGAGGTGGACGGCGATAACCGTCCGCTCGGTGCGGCGCAGTTCAACAGCACTTACAGCGGACTTGATGCGTTTGCGCTCTCGGATGAAAAGGACCGCATTATCGTGACGTTCGATCAGGGCTATGAAAACGGCTATACGTCCAAGATACTCGATACCCTGAAGGAAAAGGGCGTTCATGCGGTGTTCTTCCTTACCGGCGACTATGCCAAAAAAGAGCCGGAGCTCGTAAAGCGCATGATCGCAGAGGGACACGTTCTCGGCAACCACGGTATGACTCATGCAAGTCTGCCGGAGCTTTCCGAGGATAAGGCAAAGGAAGAGATAATGTCGCTGCATGAGTATGTGCGTAACAATTACGGCTATGAGATGCAGTATTTCAGGTGTCCGTGCGGAGAATACTCCGAGGCAGCGCTTGAAACTGTAAAAAGCTGCGGCTACAAAACCGTCTTCTGGAGCTACGCCTATGTGGACTGGAAAACAGATTCACAGCCCGATCCCTCAGAGGCTCTCGAAAAGCTTGTGCGCTCGGCACACAGCGGAGAGATACTTCTTCTTCACTCAGTTTCAAGCACTAATGCTCAGATTCTCGGTGATGTGATAGACCGTCTCCGTGCGGAAGGCTTCAAGCTTTAGCCGATGTCCTGATAAAAAAGCAGCCATAGAGAAGCCTGTGCTTCTTTATGGCTGTTGTGCTGTGAACGCTTTTTAAGCAGTTACGATATTGTTAGCCTTGTGGAGATCAAGCTTTTCAACAGCCTGTTCTCTCATCTTGTATTTGAGTATCTTTCCGGCAGCATTCATCGGGAAGCTGTCCACGAAATCAACGTATCTCGGACACTTATGCTTTGCCATTCTGTCGAGGCAGAACTGCTTGATCTCGTCCTCGGTAGCAGTTTCGCCTTCCTGAAGGATGATACAAGCCATGATCTCTTCGCCGTAGTCCTCACTTGGTACGCCGATCACCTGTACGTCCTTTACCTTCGGGTAGGTATAGAGGAAGTCCTCGATCTCCTTTGGGTAGATATTCTCGCCGCCGCGGATTATCATGTCCTTGATACGGCCTGTGATCTTGAAATAGCCGTCGGAGGAGCGTCTTCTTGCGAGGTCTCCGGTATGCAGCCAGCCTTCACTGTCGATAGCGGCAGCGGTAGCCTCGGGCATTTTGTAGTAGCCCTTCATGATGTTATAGCCTCTTGCAACGAACTCACCGTCAACATCGTCCGGCACTTCCTGATTTGTCTCAGGGTCAACGATACGGCATTCAACACCGAAAATAGGTCCGCCGACAGTATTTACACGCTGTTCAAGTGTGTCGGTAGTCTTGCTCATGGTTGTTGCAGGAGAAGCCTCGGTCTGACCATAGGTTATGCATATCTCGCTCATGTGCATCTTCTCTACAACCTCTTCCATAGTCTTTATCGGACAAGGTGAACCAGCCATGATACCTGTTCTCATGTAGGAGAAATCGGTCTTATCGAAGTCCTCATGACCGAGCATGGCAATGAACATAGTCGGAACGCCGTGGAAGCAGGTGATCTTCTCCTTGTTGATGCAGGCGAGTCCCTTTCGCGGACTGAATCTTGTGATAGGCGACATAGTAACACCGTGAGTCACGGAAGCAGTCATAGCGAGCACCATACCGAAGCAGTGGAACATAGGCACTTGAATCATCATACGGTCGGCAGTTGAGAGGTCCATGCAGTCACCGATAGCCTTGCCGTTGTTTACTACATTATAATGTGTGAGCATAACGCCCTTCGGGAAGCCTGTTGTGCCGGAGGTATACTGCATATTGCAGACATCGTTGATGTTGATTGTCTTGCGGACAGCCTCGACTTCGCTGTAAGGAACGTTCTTTGAGAGTGCAACAGCCTCTTCCCAAGTATAACAGCCGTTGTTCTTGGAATCGCAGGTGATGATATTTCTGAGGAAGGGGAGTCTTGCTGATCTGAGCTGACCCGGTTCACAGGAATCGAGCTCAGGGCAGAGCTCCTTGATTATATCGACATAGTTGATGTTCTTGATACCGTCGATCATGACGAGAGTCATTGTATCGGACTGGCGGAGGAGGTACTCAGCCTCATGGATACGGTATTCAGTGTTCATGGTAACGAGAACAGCGCCGATCTTAGTAGTAGCCCAGAATGTTATGTACCACTGAGGGATATTCGTTGCCCAGATAGCAACGTGGTCGCCTTTTTTAACGCCCATAGCAAGGAGTGCGCGGGCGAAATTATCAACATCGTCCCTGAATTCGGGATAGGTGCGGATGTAATCGAGCTCAGTGTAGCGGAAAGCGTACTGATTCGGGAACTGCTCGCAGATACGGTCGAGGATGTCGGGGAAGGTATAGTTGAGTATCTTCTCCTTTGGCCACGGATACTGACCGTCGCCGCGCATATTGGTCTGGAGGGCGTGTTTGTGCTTTTTCTTGTAAGGTGACATATATTCAGCGAACTGAGGTATTACGATACCTGCATCGCTGAGGTCCTTAGCCCAGCGCTTTACCCATTCGAGGGAGATATAGCCGTTATAGTTGATAGTTTCGAGAGCGGCGATCATTTCCTTTACAGGAATATCACCTGTGCCCATGATCCTGTATTCAACAGTACCGTCCTCGCGCATAACGCTGTCCTTGACCTGTATGTACTTTATGTACTCGCCGAGGTTAGCGACGGTAGTTTCAGGAGCTTCGTTGTTATAGCGATATGGATGGTGCATATCCCAGAGGGCAGCTACCTTGCGGCTGCCTACCTTGCTGAGAAGACGTGCAAGACGTGCAGAATCACTGTAAACGCCGTTTGTTTCAACGAGGAGAGTGACATTGTATTCCTCAGCAACAGGAACGAGTCTGAGGAGAGCCTCAGCGATATAGTCGTCATCGACTTCGCCGCCGGGAGCGGGATCGAGGTCTGCGAGGATTCTTATATATGAAGTGCCGAGTTTGTTTGCAAGCTTAGCGTAAGCAAGTATCTCTTCTTCGGCAATATTGAATTTATCTTTAAACTTTAGGCATGCGCCTGAAGAAAGGCATGGGATTTCAAGTCCGAGTGATTTGAGTTTAGCAATGGTGTCAGGCAGCTGTGAATCTGTGAAAGGCTTTGCCTTAACAGAAAAGATCTCGTCGCCTAGTCCGCGGATCTCGATTCCGTCGAAGCCGAAGTCTTTAGCCATAGAGTAAATATCAGACCATGACCAATCGGGGCAGGCAAGAGTTGAAAAACTGATTTTCATAAGATCATTCCTTTGCATTGATTTAGTTACTTAATAAAAAGAACCAAAAACCATTATAACACAAAATTGCGTCTTTTTCAAGTAAAAACGCAAAATTTTCACTTTCCAAACACCGAAAGACAGGCGTTTGCCGAATCGGTATGCAGATAATCAAATATATTTGCTGAATTCATTTGACAAACAGCGGTATTTGTGGTATAATTATACATACAGACAGCAAACTTGTCTATATGCAGCAAATAATTGAAATGGAGGTCAGCTTATGAAAAGACTTGTCACAAGAAGTGATTTTGACGGCTTGGTTTGCGCTATGCTTCTCAAGGAACTGAATATTATTGACGATATTAAGTTCGTCCACCCAAAGGATGTTCAGGACGGTAAGATAGATATAACCGAAAACGATATAACTACCAATCTTCCGTTTGATAAGCGCGTAGGTCTTGCATTTGACCACCATGAAAGCGAACTTATCCGCAATAAACGCGAAGAATACGAGGGTAAATATATAATCGACGGCGATGCAAAGTCCGCAGCGCGTGTCGTTTACGATTACTACGGCGGCGCTAAGACATTCAAGCGTGTCTCGGAAGAGATCATGCTGGCTGTTGATAAGGGCGACAGTGCCGATTTCACTGTTGATGAGATACTTAACCCGACTGACTGGGTGCTTATGAATTTTCTCATGGATGCCCGTACAGGTCTCGGAAGATTCCACGATTTCCGTATCTCTAACTATGCTCTTATGATGGAACTCATAGACTACTGCGTTGATCATTCGATAGAACAGGTGCTTCAGCTTCCGGATGTCAAAGAGCGCGTTGACCTCTATTTTGAACAGCAGGAACTCTTCAAGGAACAGCTGAAAAAGGTAACACGCATTGAGGGCAAGGTCGCAGTTATCGACCTGCGCGATCTTGAGACGATATACGCCGGAAACCGCTTCATGGTCTACGCTATGTGGCCTGAGACCGAGATCTCGGTACACGTTGCATGGGGCTTCAGAAAGCAGAATACCGCTGTAATGATAGGAAAATCAATAGTCAACAGAGCGTCTGAATTCAATATAGGCGAGCTGTGCCTCAGCTACGGCGGCGGCGGTCATGCGAATGCAGGAACGTGTCAGCTCGAAAACGACATTATTGACGCAGAACTGCCTATTATCATCGACAGACTTAACGGAAAAATAACGAAAGGGTTCCGCCAACAGCGGCGGTCCCCTTTGTCCTTCGGACATCTCCCCGCACTGCGGGGAGTCACCCTCAAACTCCCTTCCTAAAACTTTATTCTGGTTTTTTCCGTAATGGTATAAATATAGCCGGAGGTCATATGAGCGGTACGCATATAGAAATAATACTCCATAGCATTTCTGCTCTATCGACAGAAGCACTATGGAGTTTTTAATATTGACAATGCAGCGATGTTGCCTTAAAGAACGAGGGGGATTATAATGGATCAGGCATTGTTTTCTGAATACAGAGTGCTTTACGCATTGAATTGGGGTCAACCCTGGGTCATAAGATTGCGTGTGAGAATGTGTGATCTTATTGATGCTGAAGCCTTGCGTTACTCGGTAGATTGCACAATGAAGAGATATCCATACTTTTGTGTGGAATTAAAAAAGAAAGATGAGTATTATCTGGCAGAGAATACCCGTCCTGTTGTTGCCTGTCAATCAATGCACGGTGTAACGCTGAATACTGTTGAGTCAAACTATCATTTGATCGCATTTTCCTTTTTCAACAACTGGATCATTATGGATATTGCCCATGCGATTACGGACGGAAGCGGTGCATATGCAGTAATCAGGACCCTTTTGTATTACTATATGTCGAAAAAATATGGCGTTGAGCTGCAAGGAAGCGGGACCCGGCTGTATGGAGAAGAAATAAGCTCAGAAGAATGGAAAGATCCTGTGGTCAGCAAAACCGATCTTCCTATTCCCACAAGACCTGTTTTTTCTAATGCGATCAATGTCAGGCGTTCAGCCGGATTGGAAAACGACAGACGGCCAACGGTTTTCAGTATTGCTATATCTGAAAAAGAATTTATGAGATTCAACATTGAAAATGACGGCAGCCCTGCCACTATGGTTTCGCTGCTTTTGAGCCGATCTATCCATCGGCTGTACCCAACCGATGAAAATGTAATTCGGGTCGTTATGACTGTCAACGAGCGTAAAGCCTTGCATACGCCTTTGGCACACCAGAATCTTGTCAGCTCTGCATTCCTGGAATACAAGAAGCAAATGTGGACATGGCCGATTGCCAAGCAAGCAACTGCGTATCGTGGTATGGTATTTGTTCAGTCCAGAGATGAAAAAGTACTGGACGAAGTAGCATCACAGAAGCATTTTAATCAGTTGATCCGATCCAAATCGACAGATGAGGAACGAATGGCTGTTTGCGAGATGTCAGATAAAATGGGAAGTGAATTTGTTACCGCAGCGGTCAGCTATGTAGGGAAGGGAAACTTTGAAGAAGAAGAAAAATATATCCGGGATTTCCACTTATGGACAAATGGAAAGGGTGATGGGATTCTGATTGAGATCTCGGCTGTTAGCGGAAAGTTTATCATTGACTTTATGCAGCCCTTTTCCAGCACCATTTTCGTGAATGGCTTTTTAAAGGAATTGGAAGAAAATGGGATCGTATACGACTTGCAAGATGTGAATGAACTGGAACTTCCTGATATCCATCTTCCCTGGAGAGAGTAACAAATTATTATTAAACTGAACAGGAATAATAAAACGATGCCCCGAAGTGCTTCAAACCGCTTCGGGGCAAAACTTCTATATGCGTACCGTACTTATAGACTTCCGGCTTTTATTTTCTATCCTGAATTATATACCATTACGGAAAAAACTAATATAAAAGTCTTTGGAAAGGTTTGCCCCGGTAAGCTGCCGATAACCTCCATAAGGGTATCACACAAATGTCAGCTGAGGTCGTCACTGTTTTCGGAGAGGGAACTGAACATTCCGAGCATAGTGTCGTTGCCTTTGGCGAGGGCTTTTATGGTAAGCTGTTTCTGAGCCTTATCGTTGGCAAGACGCAGGTTGTTTATCGACTTCGTAAGGCTTTCCTTGACCTTGTTGAGGTGGTCGATAGTTTTGTCTATTTCGGCGATAGCGTTGTTGAACTGAGTACCGGCGAGAGTGTAATTCTTTGAGAAAGCGGTCTTGAAGTCCTCGATGCGCTCCTCGAAACGAGTGATGTCTATTTCCTGATTCTTTATCTCGGCAAGCTTCTGCTTGTATTCGAGCGAATTCATGGCAGCGTTACGGAGTATCGTTATCATCGGTATGAAAAACTGCGGACGTATCACGTACATCTTTTCGTATTCGTAGGAGACATCTACAATGCCCTGATTATACATCTCGTTATCTGCTTCGAGCATTGAAACAAGCACCGCATATTCGCAGTTTTTGGCAGTTCTGTCCTTGTCGAGCTTTGAGAAGAAGTCCTGATTTCTGTGCTTGGTGGCGGTGGTATCCATTTCGTTTTTCATCTCGAACATGATCGAGATTATCTCGTTGCCGGAATCGTCCTTTTCGCGGTATATGTAATCGCCCTTAGAGCCTTCCTTAGCATCGTTGTCCTTGCCGAATTCGGCATTTCTGAAAGCTGCGGAGCGTATCATATTGAAGGAGTTCTCGCAGTGCTGTTCGAGAGTTTCGCCTATCATCTTCGTGGACATCTTCGTTTTCAGGTCTTTGTAGTATTCAAGACTTTCCTGCTGAGCTTTCAGCTTAGCTTCGTATTCAGCCTTCTGCATATCGCGTTCCTTTTCGATCTGCGCTATCGCCTCGTTGAGTTCGAGACGGCTTTCGAGACGCATCTTTTCGATCGCCGAATTAAGCTGGATTATCTGCTCTTTCTTATCAGCGATCTCGTCTGCGTTCTGACGCATTTTCTCTTCAAACCGCTGCTTTTCGGCACTTACGGCGTTTGCAACTTCAAGCTCTGTTTTGCTTTGGCTGTGACTTATCTCGGATTCAAGCTGCTGTATCTTCAGACGAAGATCGTTTATTTCGCCATCCTTCTGAGCGGCAGCCTTGTTCAGTCTGAGTTCATTTTCTTTGCGTTCGCTTTCTGCGAGCATTTCAAGCTGTCTGTGGAGTTCCGCATCGAACTCCTTAGTCCTCACCTGATCGAGTATTGCTGAATATCCGGCTTCGTCAACTGTGAAAGCCTCTCCGCAGTGCGGACACTTTATTTCGTGCATATCCTTATCTCCTTACAAAAAAGCAGTATGAAGCGTTTCATACTGCATATTGTCATTATAGTATTATCTCTTCCAGAACCTCCCTGAGAAGGGAAATATCGCCCTGTGCCGCTTTGACTGCGGCTATTATCAGTACATCCGTATCGCATCTTGTGAAGTCGATGTCTCTGCCGGTATTGCGTACCAGAAGGGTTATGAACAGACGCAGTGTACGTCCATTGCCTTCGCGGAACGGATGAAGCATATTCATTTCATGGTAGAAATCGGCAAGCTGATCGAGGAAAGCATCGTCCGGAAGTCCGCAGAGGTAGTCGGCATTTTTCAGGCGTTCAAATTTGAGTCTGCCAAGTCTTTCAAGTTCACTGCACTCGCAGAAAACAGTGCCCTTTTTCGACATATTTATCTTCCTGAGACTTCCTGCCCATTCGTAAAGATCCCCGAATATCATCCGGTGTATGTTCCTGTAATAATCGAAATCAACGTCCTCGAAGGACATTTCCTTTTCTATGAGTGCCGAACACGAGGTCACGATTATTGATTCAGCCTCGCTGAGCAGTGATTGTTCGCGTATATCGAGCTTATTCACGAGGACTGTTGTATCAGGATAGCAGCTGTCACGGCAGCCTTCTATGCTGTATACAGCCATTACGATTTCCGGGCACAGAGCCTTGTTACCAATTCAATGAGTTTTTCGTGTGAAATTGAATTATCGGTATATTTTCTGATTATATCGAGCGATTCCCTGCTGAAGCTTATCCCTTCCATACGGGCAGAAGCGACCTGATTCTTAACAGCTGTTTCTGTTGTAACGTTCCGCATCCATATCAACTCCTTACTCCGATATTATACTATCTTCCTTATGATTTGTCAAGACATATTATTGCCGCAATTACGTCTTTTAACACGAGGAGTTCTGTGATTTATGTAAATTTTCTCCGTGCATCTTGCTTTTTTTATAATTGTATGCTATAATACAAACATGGGGCATTAGCGCAGCTGGGAGCGCATCACACTGGCAGTGTGGGGGTCAGGGGTTCGAATCCCCTATGCTCCACCAAAACAAACAGCTGTAAATAGGCACTTTATCAATGTGAGGGAGTGCTTATTTATTTTAACTGAATACGTTTAGGGCACTATGAGGGCACTATTGCCAAAAAAAGCAGGGACTATCCACATTCGGACAGTCCCTTTTCTGTTATCCTGTTTTCTGTATTGTGTGCGGCTGTTCCTGCTCCTGAGGATTCTTTTTCTGAGTTATCAGCATACTTCCAAGAGCGTTGGCGGCGGCTTCGTCAGCCTCAGCGATGCAGTGCAGATATTGATTTGTAATTCTGAGGTCGGCGTGACCTAAACGACCGGAAACCTGCTTGACGTTAGTTCCTGCAAGAAGTAACAGTGTAGCAGATGTATGTCTCAGGGCGTGGAACTTCCTGTGCTTCAAATTGTGACGTTTCAGGAAGTCTCTGAACCAATGCGAGGGCGTTGAGGGAAACATTATAGAGCCGTTCCAAGTCGTGAACAGCCATTCATCTCCCTGCCAAGCTGTACCGAGCCTGAACTGTTCACGTTCCTTCTCAGCTTTAAGCTGCCTTATCAGGTCAATGGTATATTCATCGACTTTGACTGTTCTGACATCGCTGTCCTTTGGCGGCTTAGTCTGCACTGGCTGACCTGTAAGCTTGTATGCGCTTCTTTCAATCGTTATCCTGTGATTGATGAAATCAACGTCAGAGAATTTCAGTCCTACAAGTTCACCTTCACGAGCGCCTGACATAATAGCAAGATAGACAATAACCTTGTATTGCAACTGTTCATCTTCAAGGCAGGAAAGCATTTCAACAGCTTCCTGACGTGTGAAGATTTCTACCTGCGGAGCGATCTGCTTAGGCATTGTAAGGCGTTCTGCATTTGCAGGGTTAGTCTGTATCAAACCGAGCTTTACAGCCTGACGGAGTATTGACTGCAAGATAGCAACTTTGCGCTTGATCGTTGAGGGGGAGGGCTTCTTTTCGCTGTTATCCTGAATATATTTGATGAACTGCTGAACGTGTGCAGGTTTGAGGTCAGTGATTCTGATATGCCCTAATAACGGAATTATGAGATCGTTGATAACTCTGGTATAGTATTCGTATGTTCTTGGTGATAAGATACCGGTTTTTATATCGAGGTAGGTATTGCAGAAGTCTCTCAGCTTCATATTAGGGGCGCTGCTTATATTACCGTTTTTACATTCCTCTTCAAAAAGTGTGACCTGTCTTTGCAGTTCCTTTTCAATCTGACGTTTAGTCATTCCCTTTTCAGGCTTAAAAGTCTTTTCATAAGGCTTCAATTTATTTCCCTGACCGTCATATCCTCTGGAAACTCTTATGCGATAGCTGATGATATTACCGTCTTTGTCTTTACGTTCTGAGATATTAGCCATTGTTTTTCCTCCTGTCGAATTCGTCACAAATATAAGTCATAATATCTTTTAAATCTGATCGCGCCAATTTGCAAGCAATATTGGAACGACCTATATTAGTAAACTCTTCAAAGTTTTTTGAACTCTCAATATCACCGCCTTCAGCCGAACAATTATATAAGGTTAATAGCAGTGATATTAAATTTTCAAAATATTTTGATTGGATAAACATATCAATAATGTTAGCATTCTCAGTGTTTACGGAATTATCGAATTCAAAATGAGTTATCCCTTTTAACTTCTCAATTGATTTCTCAGATAGTCCGGTATATTCACACGCTGATTGTATATCAGGATTCGGAGAACGTGTATCTGTACGTCCAAGAAGATAGTCAATTGATACGCCATAGAATTCAGCAATATTGAAAAGAAATTCTGTATTCATTCCATTTACGGCGAGAAATTTAGAATGGTGCTGTTCTGTCACCTCATAGTTTTTTAATGAAATAAGGCTAATTTTTATTCCTGCTGAATTGAGTTGTTCAAGTAGCGTTTCCTGTGAGATACCTCTTTCTTCTCTAAGTTCCTTTAGCCTTTTTGAAAGAATTATGCTTGTTTCATTATTAAATATCATCTATTTCACCTCGGTATATTATTCTGTACTATATTCACGATAATGGTGTGAAATTATTATTTTGTTCTACTTGTTATTTTCTGTTTATTATTATATACTATATTTAGACGTAAGTCAAGTATTATTTTTTAGGTGGTGATAAAATGAAAGATATTTCAAATCTTACTCAGGAAGAACAGGCTGCTATCCTTGCAAGGCGTGAGTATTACCGAAAATGGCGAAGGGCTAACAAGGAGAAAGTCAAACAGCATACCGCTAATTACTGGAAGAAAAAAGGTCAGCTTTCCAATCAGGCAAAATAAAAAACGTCCAACGGCGGCAACCGTCAGACGTTTAAGCAAATACCTAAGCACACAAAGATAGTACCTGCTTTACTCCTATTATATCATACTGGCGGAGCAGGTGCAACGGATAATATTAACTTTTTGTAAACATTTTCCGATATTCAATGTTTATCCGTTGAAAAAAGCCGGAAATAAACTCTTTTACGAAAGGGGTTGCTAAAAGCTGATGATTAATAATAAAATACCGGAAATGCTGCCGATAATTCAGGCAGCTAAAACAAGAGGTCTGTCCTCTTACATCGTAAGAAAATGGTGTCTGAATGGTACTGTCCGTGCAATAAGAGCCGGAAACAAGATACTTGTCAACTGTGATTCGCTGGACGAATACCTCAATTCACATTCTTTGACAGATGATGTTAGTGAGGTGATAAAATGATATCTGAATTACTCACTAACGAAGAACGAGAAAAGTATGATAGCTTTATTGGTAAATTTCCGATTAAGCAGGAAAGCGGAAATCAACTCAGAGCTGTCTGCCCTGTATGCGGTAAGGATAAACTGTATATATCAGTTGGCAGGAACAGCAGCGGCGAGGCTCAAATCCTTATTGACTGCAAGCACAAATGCAGCTACAAGGATATTCTCAATGCGAAAGGTATAAAGCCTAAAGAACTGTATCTGTCCGGTAAAAAGAAGAACTGGAAGGACTGTGCAGATATTCGTGAACATATCTATTGTGACGAAAAAGGCGAACCTGTTGCGAAAAAAGTGATATACAAATTCCATTCTCCCTGTGATAGATTCAGTATAGGTGAGAAAACTGCTCTCTGGTACAGATATGAAAACGGTGGGTTCAACAAAAAAGCAGGACTTGGCAAATTCAAGCCGCCGTTATATCATCTTGACCGCATATCCGGCAGTGATACCGTCTATATCGCCGAGGGTGAAAAGGACGCTGAAACTCTTGAAAAAATGGGATTCACAGCAACTACAAGTCCTAACGGAGCAGGAAGCAAATGGAAAGCCGAGTATAACAGCTTTCTCTCAGGGAAAAATTGTATAGTGCTTTCTGATAACGATGATGCAGGAACAAAAGCCGGTCACGATACCGCAGGAAGTCTTTGTGCTGCCGGAATTCAGGTCAGGTCAATATCTGCTAAAGAGATATATCCTGATGTGCAGAACAAGGGTGATATTTCGGATATTGCTTCTGCTGTCGGACTTGATAAGGCAAGGGAAATGCTCTGTGAAGCTGTTGAGCGCTCTAAGCTGTATGAAATCCCCGAAACGGTAACAAGTGCTGAGAACAGCATATCTTCTGAAAAGAGCAGCGATGTGAAATATCTCACAAGACCCGTGCTTGAAGAGTATTTCAGCAAATACAGCATAAAAATCCGCACTAATATCATCACCCACGATATGGAGATAGATTCGCCTGTAAAGTTTACGGAGTATTCAAAAGCCGCACTTCCGCAGGTGATCGTGCAAGAGATAATAGATGATTTTAAGGTGAATTATCCTGATTACAAGGGCGTGAATATTCAGAATGTATCTTCTGTAATATCAAATATCGCACTGCTCAACACTTACAATCCATTGCTTGAAATGATTAATTCCACCAAATGGGACGGTATAGGCAGATTCCCTGAATTATGCAAAATGCTTACGATAGAGAATGACAGTTTCTCAATGATACTTCTGAGAAAATGGCTGATGCAGTCTTATGCAATACTGATGAATTCAGAGGAAGAGCCGTTTGATGCTGACGGTGTGCTTGTACTCTGCGGAGCGCAGGGATTCGGAAAAACTCAGCTATTGAAAGCACTGGCGCTTCATCCTAATTATTTCGGAGAGGGAAGATGCTATGACCCGAGGAACAAGGACAGCACGATTCAGCTTACTTCAAAATGGATTTGTGAACTTGGTGAGATAGGCAGCACTCTTAGGAAGGATATTGACCTTCTGAAAGCGTTTATCACTAATTCTACCGATGAATACCGGCTTCCGTATGCAAGGACATATCAGACAAGCGCACGGCGTACAAGCTTCTGCGGAAGTACAAATGATATGAACTTTCTGGTCGATGAAACAGGAAACAGACGTTTCTGGACTATCAGGATAGATGATAATAGATTCATTGATATAAAGGGAGATACATTCAGAAACTTTGATTTCCTTCAATTATGGGCAGAGGTCAAGGTGATCGTTGATAATGAACTGAAAAGGGGCGAAACTCTTTCAGGCTGCTTCCGTCTTACAAGAGAAGAAGTTGAACAGCTTAATTCCCTCAACAAGCATCATTCCAAAGCATTGAAGGGAGAGCAGGAAATAGCAGATATTCTGTCAATGATTCAAGAGCCAAGAAACGGCTATGAGATCAGAGAGGAATACTTTACGGCAACGGATTTCAAGATGCGGTACAGCGACGAACTCAGGAACTTTACTGCGGATAATATCGGAAGGGTTTTGCGTAAGCTTGGATATGAGCCTCGCAAAATGCGTATGGACGGCGTACCGAGTACCGTGTATAAGTTACCGGTGAGGATAGCTTCCGAATACTTATCTGATAAGAAATACAAGGCGTAGTAGGTGTAGAAGCTATGATGAATATTATGGTACTACGCTCAAACTAAGGTATATAGCCAATTATGGCAATTGTAGAAGCGTAGTAGCTGATTTTTATAAAAAAATATTTTTAGATAGTATAACGGATAATGTTTTGAATACAGCACAAAATACTACTTTATAGGATTATAGTTACTACGCTGCTACAAACAAGAGAATTCCCATATATTTCGTTGCTTAAGCGTAGTAGCTTATTTTAGGCGTAGCAACTACGACCCCCAGTCCAGATAATGATACCAACGGTAAATTGAAACGGTGGCAGTAACTTCTCATAAATCTGAGATAAAAATAATATAAAATACCCCATAAGCGCAGAGAAAGCACTGCAACGACGTTCAATTGTAGTGACAATAACAATTCATTATATGAAAGAAGGTGTGAAAAATGCACGAAAACAACGCTATAAAAGCATACAAGGAAGAAATCGTCAGTCAGCTTGAAGCACTCAACATCTACAAGTCTGAATTCAGCCTGATAATCAATGTTTACGCTGAAACGCTGGCAGAACGTGACAGGATATACAAGCAATACGTGGACGAAGGCGCACAACCGGTCATTGAAAAGGTGTCAGACCGAGGGGCAAGGAATACCGGAAAAAATCCCCTTCTGCAAGCGTGGACAGACTTAAGCGAACTCTGCCGAAAGCTCAGTAATGAGTTAGGACTAAGTCCGGCAGCCTTAAAACGTCTATCCGATCAGAAGGTAACACCGCCAAAACAGCAGTCACCGCTTGAAAAGGTGATTGAAAAATGGGAAAAACAATATGGCAGCAATGCCGGAAATGAGGTATAAACAAATGAAAATAATGCTGATAACATCAAATCACGCTCCCGAGGTCGTGGAACTTGTAGAGAACGAGGATAAGCTCCGACAGTGTGCCGCACGTCTTGGATGCACTCCGGATAAACTTATCATAGAAAATGAGGAAATAGACGAGGAAATAGTTTCACTCCTCAAAGCTCCTGCCGGAAAGGATGAACCTGTTACCGGCGTGAACTATTCGGACGGCTCACCGGCTATACACGGTAACTATATTATCTGCCGTTACTATAACGAGACAGGACTTATCAGAGGACTCAGTGATCTTTTAATACTCAAATTCAAGTCAGGTATAAGAGACGGTATAATTTCCACGTTCAATGCTTCAAGGGCAAAATTCGAGGAGCGAAAGGCAGCAAGAGAAAGAGAGCTGAACAGCCCTGCGGCGATATCTGCGACAGCTATGATCTATTCGTCATTCATAAGCGCAATGCGTATTGAATACGGTAACAGATACATTAACAACGTGGACGGCAGCGGCAGAGTTTACAGGGATATTCTCAGCGAACACCCTGATATAGCTGAATTTGTCCGCAAACATCCTGATAAAATGCCGGCTTATACAAAGTATCTTGATTGAGCGAGGTGAACGACAATGGCAGTTACAACAGCTTGGAGAGAGCAGATGCGGAAACGCCTGAAAGCTGCATCCGGTAAGGACGTAAAGCGTAAATCTATATTGACCGTTGACAGAGCGACAGGCAAAGCAACAGTCCAAAGGTTTGACCGTATCGGCGCAAAGTTTGTCCGTATAGGTCAGCAGCAGTTCACAACCTTGAAAGATGCAAGAGCTTATGCACTCAACTGTATAAAGAAATAAGCGGTAAATAGCCAAAAGCCTTGACTTTTCGGCTGAAATATGATATAATAAATATAGCTTTAAGCAACGCTTCTTTCAAAAAACGTCTGCACTCGTTTTTTCTCCTTTGCTCTGGGGTGAGTGCAGATGTTTTTTTGTTATTATACGATACTAAAAATATTCATTGACATTACACTTGCAAGAGTGTATAATATCATTTAAATGATCAAGTTATAGCTTATTCTGACGATAATTTCAGGGCACTATGAGGGCACTTTGAGGGCACTAAGGGCACTACAAACTATTATAACTCTGAATAGAATACAACAAGGAAATTCCGATTTATAGACGAATACGCTAAGTATGAACAAGTCCGAAAAAGCTTGAAAATCCACTGGCAGTGTGGGGGTCAGGGGTTCAAGTCCCCTATGCTCCACCAGCGGGGAGCCCCCGCGGGCTTCCACGTTGACGCTCGCGAGAGCTCGCTTACTTTTTTAGCAGAGCATACACGTACTCGCTCACGGTGCGATCATCGAATTTGAATAGTCAACACAGCGGGGAGCCTATGTTTAGGTCAAAACATAGGCTCTGTTTTAGTTTGCGAATCTTTGACCGCGAACTCATAATAAAAAGCAGCCTGCACAATAAATGCAGACTGCTTTATTTACATATACAAAGCGATTGGTTCAGGAACTCAGCCTATTTCTTCCAATCTTACATTAGTCAGGTAGACAGTAGCGGTAGAGCCGCAGTGTCCCATATTGAATTCAAGTCTTCCGTTAGGATCATCTCTGTCCTTCATTTCAAATTCAAATTCATAATTCTTTCTTTCTGCCGTGATACCGAGCGTGGTATCCTTGAGGTATCTTATCCAGCTTGCATTAGGTGCTGAAACGCACACTATGATGTTGCGGTCCTCGTCCGCCCAGGCGTCAAATGATACCTTATACTTTTTGCCCTTTCTGATCGGCATTTCAGGCTGTACAAGCTGAACTGAGTAATCAAGAGTACCTTCGTTCTGTGTAGTTATAACGATCATATTATCCTTGATCTCGGCGCTTCCTTTACCGCCCTCATAGAGCATGAATTTCCAGTCTACATCGTATTCAAGGTCTTCTGCGACTGAGAAATCACCATTATGGATGTAGTTTCCGTCTTCAAGAGGTTCGCGCATTTTGGGCTCAGGCTTGGATACGTTTCTGTCGTATTTGAATTTCTGGTATACACGGATGTAGTCGATCTCAAATTCAGCCTTGTCAAAATTAGTGGTATCGTCCGGATTTCCCGGCCATGTACCGCCGACTGCAAGGTTCATCTGAATGTAGAATGGCTGATTGAACGGGGCAGGGAACTTTTTTTCATTTCCGTTTGCATCAGCAGAGTACCAGTCGTTGACAGTCAGAGTGAGGTCGCCGTCAACATAATAGCGTATTTCGCCGGGTTCCCACTCAACTGAGAAATCATGGAAACTATCGGCATAAGAACCTGATTTGAGGATATGAGTGTCCTGCTGTTCACCATGAGGCTCGCCGTAGTGAAGAGTAACGTAAGCGGTATCAATACGGCTTCCGAGTATTTCCATAATATCTATCTCGCCGCATTTCGGCCATGTACCGTATATACTTTCGTCCGTTGGCATCATCCAGATAGCCGGCCATAAGCCCTTGCCCTCAGGAACTTTGGCTCTTGTTACGATCTTGCCGTAAGTAAAGTCCTTTTTGTTCTGTGTTTTTACTTTTCCTGATGTGTAGTAAGGCTTGCCATTTTTTTCTGTTTTGATAGCTTTGAGTACGAGTTTTCCGTCTCTCAGGAACACGTTATCGGTCGATTCGGTATATTCCTGCAACTCGTTGTTTGTCCAGCCGGGCTCGTGCGGATCGTAGCTCCATATCGAATCATCAAGTTCATCACCGTCAAATTCATCGTTCCAGAGGAGTTCATAATCGGGAAGACTTGGTACATCGTTTTTCTTTTGGTCATCAGCCTTTGAAGAACTGCCGGCGCTTCCGCATCCGGTAAGCATGACAACTGCTGATATGAGTGATAACAATTTCGCTTTTTTCATAATAGTGACCTCCTTGTTGGATTTGCGATAAGCTTTATATTTATATTATAACACATTTTTTTGAGTTTGCATAGCGTTTTTGTGACATTTATGATAATTTCTTGACCTTTTTATTCTTTTAATATGAAAACAGCTGATTTTTCTGCGCCTGCTGCGAGTGTTCACATGGATATATCCGGCACGAATTCCGTACTAAGACAAAAAATCGCGTCCGCTGAAATGCGAAATGCGAAAAAAGTGCAGGCACTATGTTGAGAAGTGGAACAATTCGGATACGGTATGGAGCGCGGATAAAAACAAACGCCCCACTAAAAGTGAAGCGTGAATAAGCTTGCGGAGGCTCACCGCGTGAGTATGTGTTACAAAAAGATACGCTTCCGTAAGCGAAAGGAGAGTAAGCCTTTTGTAAAAAGAAAACGAGCCTGCGAGTGCCAACGTGGTTGGGCGCGCAGGCTCTGCGTGAGTATGTGTTACAAAATAGATTTGCTTCCGTCAGCGAAAGCAGAGTAACATTTTCGTACAAAGTGAGCGAGTAAAAATGAGCGCCCCCGTGGAAGGGGGCGCAGTGTATGTGTTACAATTTAGATACGGTATGGAACGCGGAAAAAATTCGCGTTCCACAAAAAGTGAAACGCGAAACTGCCCGCGGGGGCTCCCCGCCGCTGGAGCTGATGATCGGACTTGAACCGACGACCTACGCCTTACCAAGGCGTTGCGCTACCGACTGTGCCACATCAGCATCAACAGATAATATTATACAACAAAGTAGAAATAAAGTCAATAGTGACAACATATTTTTTTATATTAACAAATGTAATACTTGACAATCCGGCTGGTATATGTTATGATATGTAGCGTAAATACTGTGAAAGGTCAAAAGCCGTGCAGAGCCAGATACAGAGAGTTTCCGGGTGGTGCGAGGGGACGAAGGTGCGCGGAGAATTACGGCTGGGAGTAGCTGCATTGAAGTGTCCGCATAGATGACATGAGTAGGTGTGGACGGGTAATGCCCGTTATAGCTGAATGAGGTGCGTTCCTACGCATAAAACAGGGTGGTAACACGGATAAATTCGTCCCTGACGGTCTTTTCGGACTGTCGGGGACTTTTTGTTTTAAGGGGAGTGATAGTAATGAGGTCGCCCGACGAACTCATTGTTTATTTGTGCTTTCCGTTAAGGAAAGGAAGATGTATATGAGATATGATTCTATCAATGACCTGCTCGTGACCTATGAGGAAACTGCACCGGAAGAACTGTCTGATGTGGAATATTACATATTCATGTTTTTATATGAGGTCTACGAAGAAACACCGTATCAGGATATTCCCGATGCAGCTTTCATGTTTATCGAATTGGACGGCTGGCAGGGAATGAGTTTCAGATGCGGAGTATGGCAGTATTATGAAAACGGCTCTTTTGAAAAGGGAAAGCTTGAAAGAGCCGCTGATTACCTCAGAGCTGACGGAGAGGAAAAATGGGCAGATATTTTTTCTTCCGGCATACATGATTACGCTGACGAAAAATATCAGGTCGAAACTGATACTTTTCCTTATCCGGAAGAATGGCTCAATGATTCAGATATCATAGACGATTGGATATATGAAAATGAAATATATATCAGTGAATGGAAACGCAGGCTCATACTCTCTCACAAAGATGAGATATTAAAGCTTGCTGAAGATAATAAAGGAGAATTAAACTATGACCACTTTTGAAGAACTCAAACGCAGAGGTCTCCTCGCACAGCTTACTGACGAGAAAGAGATCGAGGAACTTGTAAACGCAGGAAAGGCAACATTCTACATCGGATTTGATCCGACAGCTGATTCGCTCCATGTAGGTCACTTCATGGCGCTTTGTCTTATGAAGAGACTCCAGATGGCAGGCAACAAGCCTATCGTACTTATCGGCGGCGGTACAGCAATGGTCGGCGATCCTTCCGGCAAGACCGATATGCGTAAGATGCTCACACCTGAGACTATCCAGCACAATGTTGACTGCTTCAAGAAGCAGATGAGCCGCTTCATCGACTTCTCTGACGACAAGGCTATCATTGTGAACAATGCTGACTGGCTCATGAACCTCAACTACATCGAGGTGCTCCGCGAGGTCGGCGCACAGTTCAGCGTAAACCGTATGCTCACAGCAGAGTGCTACAAGCAGCGTCTTGAACGCGGACTCTCTTTCCTCGAATTCAACTATATGATAATGCAGAGCTACGATTTCTACCAGCTGTTCCAGAAATACGGCTGTAATATGCAGTTCGGCGGCGATGACCAGTGGAGCAATATGCTCGGCGGTACAGAGCTCATCCGCCGCAAGCTTGGCAAGGATGCTTACGCTATGACTATAACTCTTCTTCTCAACTCTGAGGGCAAGAAAATGGGTAAGACCGAAAAGGGCGCAGTATGGCTCGATCCTGATAAGACCACTCCTTATGAGTTCTTCCAGTACTGGAGAAACGTTGACGATGCTGATGTTATCAAGTGTCTGAAGATGCTCACATTCGTACCTGTTGAGCAGATCGAGGAAATGGAAAAGACTATGGAAGGCGCTCAGTTCAACGCTGCTAAGGAGCTCCTCGCATACGAACTCACAAAGCTCGTTCACGGTGAGGAAGAGGCTGAAAAGGCTAAGGCTGCTGCAAGAGCTCTCTTCGGCGGAAGCGGTTCAAACGAGAATATGCCTGTTGCCGAGATAAGCGCTGATGACCTCACTGACGGCGCTATCGGACTTCTCACACTTCTCGTTAAGGCTGAACTCGCACCGTCTGTTTCAGAGGCTCGCAGACTTGTCCAGCAGGGCGGTATCACTGTAAATGACGAGAAAATGAGCGATCCTAAGGCTCAGATAAAGCTTGAGGGTGAAGTCATCGTCCGCAAGGGCAAGAAAGCATTCAAGAAGTGCATAGTAAAGTAAGGTAAATGATAAGCGCCCGGACTGCTGGTCCGGGCGCATTTGCGTATATAGGGAGCGTTTCAGTCGCTGCTGCGGGGCGTATGACGCTTTAGTATGAGGCTGGCGCAGATACCTGTGAAAGCACCGGCGATACATCCGGCTGTAAGGAGTATCGGATAGAAGGGGAGAACTGCCAGCGAACGCATCACCAGCATAGCAACGAGTATCTGACCGGTATTGTGCAGGATAGCACCGATAATGCTGCAAAGCCAGATGTATTTCACCGGTATTATGCGTCTGACAAGGAGCATACCTGCAAGACACATCATCGCACCGGAAAAGCTGTAAAGCAGCGCGGAAAAATTTGAACTGAACACAGCGCCGAGCGTTACTCTCGTTATTACCATCAGAAAGACTTCCTTCGCCTTGAAACGGTAAACGGCGTAGACTGTGAAAATATTCGCCAGACCAAGCTTTACTCCCGGAACAGGAAGTATATCCGGGAATCTCAGTTCAACTATGAATACTATCAGTGCCGCAGCTGTAAGCATTGAAAGTTCAGCGAGTTTTCGGGTATTCATCAGCTGTTCTCCTTGTCGCAGAAGCGAATTACGAGCTTGTGGGGAAGGCACACTATCGGCAGATACTCATACCTGAGAGTACCGGTTTTTACGCAGGTGTGATCCGGACAATCCGCGTCTGAGATCATGATGCTGTGGTCCTTTATCGTGACCTCGTTCCAGCCGCCTTCGGGACTTTCTATGCGGAAGGAGCGGTCGTCCTCTTTGCTGAGATCGAGTGTGAATATCACATTGTTATCCTGAACTATTTCTACCCACACAGAGCCTTCGGAAGCGTTTTTGTCAGTTGGTGTGAGGAATCTCACGGTCAGCACCAGCGAGACGATAAATACTGCCCCGACTGCCGCAATACATATTTTAACGCCTTTAGTCAACGGGGATCACCTCCGCAGGCATTGAGGTAAGATTGGTGAAGGAATCAGCGATGCCCTCAGTGTAGAATATCCTGCTGTCGTCGGTGACGAGTATCATATCGTAGGAGCGGTCGTTTTTCCAGAGTTCGCAGGCACCCTCAAGACCTTCCACGAACATCGCAGTTGAGAGTGCATCGCAGGTCAGACCGTCATCACCGATTATAGTTGCAGAAACGATGCCGTTATCGGCAGGGAAGCCGTCGGCGGGATCAATGATGTGCCAGTACACTTTGCCGTCATCTCCGGTGAAGCAGCGCTCGTAGTTGCCGGACGTTATTACAGCTTTCTCGCCGATCTCAATGGTACACATATCGTTTTCCGGTGTGAACGGATCGCGCACGGCGACCTTCCACGCAGAGCCGTCCGGCTTTTCTCCGAAAGCCTGAACGTTTCCGCCGAGACTGATTATTGCGGCATCAGCGCCGTTTTTGCGGAGAGTTTCTATAACCTTGTCGCCGGTGTAGCCCTTTGCGAGAGCGCCGAGATCAAGGAGCATACCGTCCGGAAGTGTCACCGTGTTTCCGTTCAGGACTATTTTCCGGTAGTCCACGCAGGTGAGGAGGGAATCTATCCTCTCCTGAGACGGTATCTTGTAGCTGCCGGTAGTGAAGCCCCACTCTCTGACGAGCGGATAGGCTGTAACATCGAGAGCGCCGCCTGTGAGGCTGCCGGTCTCGACCGCTTTTCTGAGGATAGCGGCAGTATCATCACTGACATCGACCGGCTTGCCGCCGCCGGAATTTATGCTGCTCACCTCACTTCCGGAAATAGTTGCGGAAAGCTTGTTTTCGAGGTCACGGATGCAGCTTTCAGCGGAATCAAGCGCGGATTCGTCACCGCCGTAAGACCTCACGCTCATATAGGTATCCATAGCGAACAGATCGCGGCTGAAAGTCTTCTGCACTGAGGTATCAGCGGAAGAACTGCTTTTGCAGCCCGTGAAAGAGGTCACAGCCACAGCTGCGATCAGTATGAAGAATTTATTCAAGTTCAAAACATCGGTCTCCTGAAAGAATGTACATGGTAAGAGTCTGATTTGCCTTATGATGACACACTAATTATACCACAAGTCCGGCTGGCTTGCAAGTTGTTAATCTGTGCTAACAAAAAATGATCCCCGCAGCAGACCTTATGCCTTGAATGCGGATTTACAGGGATATGGCAATCTGGTATATTTGTTAACTAATGCAACGAATTCACAATTTTTTTAGTACAGGTTATTGCAATTTATCAAAAATAGTGGTATAATGTTATTAACATTAGGATTCCGTATCACGGCACAGGAGGTAACTATGACCAATAACGACAGTGTTTTCAATAAAATAGCACAGGCATTGCTGGTCGACTACACAAGCGTCTATTACGTAAATGCCGTGACTAATGAGTATCAATGGTATTCCAATGATCCGAATTTCCAGTCGCTTCAGATAGAACAGGGCGGTGAGGACTTCTTCAAGAACCTTATCCGCGATGCAAAACAGGTCATCTATAAGGACGATATTCATATTTTCATTGAAGATATGAAAAAAGAAAATCTCTTGGCTCATATGAAAAACGGTACCATGCAGAATATAGAGTACCGCCTTATGATCGACGGCAAGCCTGTCTACCACAGACTAAGGCTGATCCGCAGCGTGAGCGAAAACGATGACTATTTCATTCTCGGTGTAATAAATGTCGATGCGGAGGTCCGCAGGAGAATGAAATCCGAAAAGCACGAGGCGGAACGCGATATTTATAACCAGATCGCTGCCAGCCTTGCCGAGCATTACGATACGCTTTATTACGTTGATATGGAGAACAATAACTACTTTGAATTCTCCTCGACCGACGTTTACAAAAAACTGCATATCAAACCTGCCGGCGCGGATTTCTTCTCGGAAAGCCGCAAGAACCTTAACAGACTTATCCACCCTGATGACAGGGAAAGAGTTGTGAGGCTGTTCAGCAAGGAGACTATAATAAAGAACCTCTCTGAGAAGAATACCTTTACCCTTTCTTACAGGCTCTATGTTGAGGACGAAGTCATGCACGTCCGCTGCTCGCAGATCTGGGCTAAAGACAGCAAGCATATCATAATCTGTCTTGAGAATATCAATAACGAGGTCGCTATCCAGAACGATCTTCAGGAAACTAAGAAAAAGAGCATAACCTATGCTCAGATCGCTGAGAGTCTTGCACTCAATTACGATGTTATCTATTATGTTGACTGCTCAAGCGGCGCTTATGCCGAGTATACCGCGAATTCTATCTACGGTAAGCTTGAGATACAGGAAAAAGGCGACGATTTCTTCGCTGATGCAAAGGTGAACTGCGATATGGTCGTTCATCCGGAGGATAAGGCGAGAGTTGCCAATACACTCCAGAGAGACTACCTCATAACCGCTCTCGAAGCAAAAAAACAGCATAGCATAGATTACAGGCTCATAATCGACGGTAAGACGCAGTATACCAGATTTACCGTTATGTGGGCAAGCGATAAGGTGCATTTCATCATCGGTGTTGAGAATATCAACGATGAAGTCCGCGAGGAAAACAAACGCATACAGGCACTGAATATGGCTAATGAACTCGCAAGACGCGACGAACTCACAGGTACAAGAAACAAGAACGCTTACCGTGAGCTTGAAGCCTCTGTGCAGAAGAATATTGATGACGGAAGCAGCCTTTATTTTGCGATAGTGGTGTGCGACATCAACGGTCTTAAGCATATCAACGATACGCTCGGACATAAAGCAGGCGATAAGTACATACAGTCTGCCTGCAAGATGATATGTAAGGTCTTTGCTCACAGTCCGATATTCAGAGTCGGCGGTGACGAATTCGTTGCGTTCCTGAACAGCAGCGATTACCACGAGCGTGATGAGCTCATAAGCATTCTGCGCGATAAGGTCATGGATAATCTTACATCGAAAAAAGGACCTGTCATTTCTGTCGGAATGGCTGTGTATGAGCCTGAAAGCGACAGGCGCGTCAGCGAAATATTTGACCGCGCCGACAATATGATGTATAAGGAAAAGAAATACCTCAAAGCACTCGGTGCGATAACACGTTTATAATTAGTGTGTCCTCAATAACCGCCGTCAGGCGGTTATTGCCCCGAACTTTGTTCGGGGAACGCAAATTCTTTATAATTTGGGAATTTGCGTGGCACACTAATTGATGTCAAGTTCACTTTGACAACTCAAAAATGCCTTCTAAAATCTATAATAAGGCACTTTTTGAGTCGTTGAGCAGACATTAATTCTGATGCCAGACCTATTCTGAGAAGAGGTCTGGCATTTTTATGTCCGGCGGGATAAGAAGCTGTTGACAGAATAGTGCGAACGTGATATAATGTAACTGACAGCGCAGGTAAGCTGTCTGATATTTCTTTTTTTAAGGAGAAAGTTGTTTGAAGAATTTCAACAGACCTGAGATAGCAGCGTAAACGGGAAGGTTTGCGAATACTATCACTCACACAAACCTCCCGTGTCTTGTCAGCATTTCAGGAGGAAAAACAATGAAAAATTTTGACTATATCATTCGCTTGGAAACAGAAAATGACTATCACGAAGTAGAAAATCTCGCCAGAGAAGCTTTCTGGAATCTCAGCAAGCCCGGCTGCGATGAACACTATTTCATGCACATTCTGCGTAAACATGAGGCTTTTGTCCCGGAACTCGACTGTGTTTTAGTCATCGGTGACAGGATAGCCGGCAGTATTATGTACAGCAAAAGTACACTCACTGATGAAAACGGTGAGGTCATGAATGTCCTGACTATGGGGCCTATCTGTGTTCTGCCGGAGTTCCAGCGCTGCGGATTCGGAAAAGCACTCCTTGAACATACCTTTAAGCTTGCTGCGGATATGGGCTATGATGTTGTTATCAACTTCGGAAATCCAGATAACTACGTTGCCAGAGGCTACAAAAGCTGTAAAAAGTACAACGTATGCTTTGAGGGGGATGTGTTTCCGGCAGCTCTTCTGGTAAAGGAACTGAGGGAGGGCACTCTCGACGGCAGAAAGTGGTACTATCATCCGAACGATGCAGATCATCCGTGTGATGATACGGCGGCTCTTGAAGAGTACGACAAAGCATTTCCGCCGAAGGTTAAGGGCTGGCAGCCGAGTCAGGAAGAGTTCTACATCCATAGTCATTCAACGATCAGTTGGTAAATAACTGAATATTAAAAGGGGGATAAAGCTGATTTATCCCCCTTGTTTTTATTAAAGCAAACGGCTCCCGAAATGGGAGCCGCATTAATTACTTGATCATCTTTGCAACTTCGTCAGCGAGGTTGTCTTCCTTCTTCTCAACACCTTCGCCGCGCTCGTAGCGGATAACGTCAACGACCTTGATAGAACCGCCAAGCTTCTTAGCCTCGGCGTCAACATAGCCCTGAACTGAAAGCTTGTCGTCCTTTACGAATGCCTGCTCAAGGAGGCAGTTTTCACTGTAATACTTGCCAACCTTACCCTCAACGATCTTAGCGCGTACCTGCTCAGGCTTTGAAGCCATCTTAGGATCCTCAGCCATCTGAGCCATCATGATCTCCTTTTCCTTCTCGATCACCTCAGCAGGAACCTGCTCGCGGCAGAGATATGGAGCGTTAAGAGCAGCAGACTGCATTGCAACGTCCTTACCGATAGCTGAAACCTGATCTGCTGAAAGGTCAGTATCGAGCTTTACAAGAACGCCGATGCTGCCGCCGTTGTGGATGTAAGAAGCGAGAACACCTTCAAGTCTTACGAAACGACGGATAACGATGTTTTCTCTGATCTTCATGCCAGCGAGTTCTGTGAGAACTTCACCGACTGTATTTGAGCCGCCGCTGATAGTTTCAGCCTTGAGAGCCTCAACGTCAGCAGGATTCTTTTCGATGATAGTGTTAGCAACGTTAGCAACGAAGTTTCTGATGTCATCAGTGTTAGCAGCGAAGTCTGTTTCAGTGTTTACTTCGAGGAGAACGCCTACATTGCCGTTTACAACAGCAGTTACAACGCCCTCAGCAGCAGCTCTGCCGCTCTTCTTAGCCTGAGTTGCGAGACCTTTTTCTCTGAGGAATTCGATAGCCTTGTCCATATCGCCGTCGTTAGCCTCAAGAGCCTTCTTACAGTCCATCATGCCAACGCCTGTGGACTTCATGAGTTCCTTTATTTCTGCAACGGAAACCTTTCCCATTGTAATGACCTCCTGTTTATTTTTAAGTCGGGGCGGATATTATCCGCCCGAATTTATAAGTTATATAGTGCTTATTCAGCGTCAGCAGGAGCTTCCTCAGCAGGAGCTTCCTGAGCCTCAGCATCGCCGCCCTGTCTGCCTTCGATAACAGCGTTAGCGATAGTGCCTGCGATAAGCTTTACAGCTCTGATAGCGTCATCGTTACCAGGGATAACGTAATCAACTTCATCAGGATCGCAGTTTGTATCAACGATAGCAACGATCGGGATGTTGAGCTTCTTAGCTTCAGCAACAGCGATCTTTTCCTTGCGTGGGTCAACGATGAAGAGAGCAGCTGGGATCTTCTTCATATTCTTGATACCGCCGAGGAACTTTTCGAGCTTTTCTATTTCAAGGTTGAGCTTAACAACTTCCTTCTTAGGGAGAAGAGCGAAAGTGCCGTCCTCTTCCATTGTGTGGAGCTGTTCAAGTCTCTTGATTCTTGTCTGGATAGTTTTGAAGTTTGTGAGCATACCGCCGAGCCATCTTGCGTTTACATAGTGAGCGCCTGCTCTTGTAGCTTCTTCCTTAACGGAATCGCCGGCCTGCTTCTTTGTACCTACGAAGAGAACTTCGCCGCCCTGTGAAGCGATGTCGCGAACGAACATATAAGCTTCCTCGAGCTTCTTAACAGTTTTCTGAAGGTCGATGATGTAGATTCCGTTTCTTTCTGTGAAAATGTACGGAGCCATTTTCGGGTTCCATCTTCTTGTCTGATGTCCGAAGTGAACGCCAGCTTCAAGAAGCTGTTTCATTGATACTACTCCCATGGTGTAGTCCTCCTTAAAAATTGGTTATATTAATCCTCCGGCGCGTTTGGCTTGCGGACAACGTTCACATGAACGCACCAATCCACAAAAACGCGACCGTGCGAATTGCCTTAATATTATATCATTTTCTGAAAGAAATTTCAAGTAGTTCCCTGGAAACTATTTAAACAAACTTACGGTGCTGCCAGTCTGACATTTTAGTGATTTTGTCTGTTCGGGCTTTCTTGCGTGTTCTATCAGTATGACTTCGCTGCCGACAACTTTAATGTCCGAGCAGGGGATGACTGTATCGGTATCCCTTCCGAAAATCCCTAATATCCTGAATCTGCCGTAGATGACGAGTTCAAGCACCTCAGATGTGCTGAGGTCGATGCGGACATCATCAATGAACCCGAGTCTTTCGCCGGTCTCGATGTCGATAACTTCCTTTCGCCGCAGTTCTTCAAGGGTGCAGATCATAAAAACACCTCCGCATAACTATTTATATAGTGTATGCGGAGGTACAAGTTAAAAATTATCCGTCATCTCTTGTGTTGAATTCTTCGGGATCGTGTTCTCCGGGATTTCCCTCTTCTTCCTTTTTGCCTGCAACAACTGCAAAAATGCTCAGCAGAACGAGTATTCCAACGGCGATAACGATGACCGCTATAAGCTTTTTCGCCGGAAAATTGTCACCAGTTGCCGGAGCGGCCGCCATAATGCCCATTAATTCATATAACATTTTTATCTCTCCTTTTCAGTAAAATACCTGCATTTTATGCTAATATATTAACACATTGCCTGCGATTTGTCAACTGCTTTCCGGGGCGCTGCTATATGAAAAATTGCGGTTATAGCTGTATTTTGTGCTATTTATTTATTATACTTAGTAACATTCTGTTTAAATTCCGACGGTGCTTTTGTTTATGGTGCACAAGATTCAACTTCGATATTTCACGTATATTTCACTTGATAACAGTTTTAAAATATGGTATAATATTCATACTAGGTTTTTTTGTATCACGCCGGTCATGCCTGCCGGTTCTTGTGACTTCAAAGGATGGAATCTTTATTTTATATTTATGAGGTTTATCATATGAATTCTGATATTACAAAGCTTACCGGCTCTATCGCTAAGGTCATAGTCGGCAAGGATGAAACTATCACTAAACTTATCGCAGCACTTCTTTGTGAAGGTCATGTCCTTCTTGAAGACGTTCCCGGTGTCGGAAAAACTCAGCTTATCACCGCGCTTTCCCGCTCTATCGGCGGAAAGTTCAACCGTATACAGCTCACTCCTGACGTTATGCCTTCGGATATTGTGGGCTTTACTATGTTCATGCAGCAGGAAGGCGACTTCGTTTACCGTGAAGGTGCGCTGATGTGCAACTTCCTCCTTGCAGACGAGATAAACCGTGCTTCACCGAAAATACAGTCGGCTCTGCTTGAGGCTATGGAGGAAAGACAGATAAGTCTCGACGGCGAAACCCACGTTCTTCCGAAGCCGTTCCTCGTTATGGCAACTCAGAACCCTGTTGAGACCTATGGTACTTTCCACCTTCCTGAGGCTCAGATGGACCGCTTCTTCATGAAGCTTTCGCTCGGTTACCCTACATTCAAGGAGGAAACCGATATTCTTGAACGTACTGAGATGCACAACCCTATCAATAATATTACCGAGCCTGCTATAACTACTGATGACGTTCTCAGGATGCAGGAAGAGGTCAAAAAGGTAAGAGTTACCGACGAAGTCAAGCAGTATATAGTAAAGCTTGTTTCGTCTACCCGAGAAGACAGGAATACTATCCTCGGAATCAGTCCGAGAGGCAGTATAGCCCTGTATAAGGCGGCAAAAGCCTTCGCGTATATATACGACAGGGAGTATGTTACTCCTGATGATGTTAAAAATGTTGCAGTTTCGGTTCTGGCACACAGAATAATCCTCTCGCCGCAAGGCAAAACAGCCTTCAGCAGCAATGAGGAATACATAACAAATCTCCTGAAAACCTGCGATGTTCCGTCGATGAGCAGATGAGAAAGATAATCCAGACCATTTTCAGTATAGGTGCACTCGCTTTCTTCACCTACCTGTTTACCTTCTTTATGGACGGCAGTATGGGTATCATACTGATAGTATTTTTTGTTACCGCTCCGCTTATTTCGTTTGCGCTGGCTGTCAGCAGCAGGAAGCGCATAAAAATAAGCCTGAAATGCGATTCTTATGTGAACAAGAACAATACGATAAAGGTCAAGGTCAAGGTCGAAAAAACAGGAAAGCTTCCGCTTTCAGTCATAGAGATAGTGCCGGAAGTGAGCGAGGTTTTCGATAAAATGGACAAGACCTTCCGCCTTTCAATGTTCACGGACGAAAGCACTGAGTTCAGCTTCGATGTAAGAGGAAGAGTCGGCGGAAACGGCAGTATATCCATTAAAAAGGTGTATTCCTGCGGATTCCTCGGATTCATGAGGCTTGAAGCAAAGGGCGTTCTGCCAGAGCCTGTATCTGTCGGAGTCGTTCCGGAAATTCCGGACATCAAATCGTCTTCGCAGCTTTTCATGAGCATTGCAGATGTCGTTTTCACAAGCGATGATGAGGAAGAAAGTGACACTTCTATGCTGTTTTCAGCCAATACTTCCCCCGGATATGAGCACAGGGAGTACGTTGAGGGCGATCCGCTGAAAAGAGTGAACTGGAAGCTCTCATCGAAGAAGAATAAACTCATGGTAAGGCTTGATGAGGCTGCATCGTCAGTGCAGCCGCTCATAGTCCTCGACCTTTACAGAAAAACAGGCGCTTCGGCTGAATATGCCGTTATAACTGAGGAAAAGATCATCCGCTCTGTGTTCGGTCTTGTAACTTTGCTCGTAAAACAGGGTATTGCCTGTGATTTCGCATATTACGGAACAGGCGGAGATATGGTCGTTGAAACGGTCGATAATCCGGAATATCCTGCACAGCTTCTGCTGAAGGTGCTCGCCGTGAAGGTGACAGAGGGAAGAAGGATAGATCTGCGCGGCATGATGAATGATGTCTGCGCCTGCCTTATCGCTACTACTGATGCCGGCAGCGAGCTCGCTGCGGTGACGGATGTCATCGAGGACAGGGAAAATACGAGCATCCTCGGTGTAAGCGCTGAAAGCGTTAATGCTACCGGACTTAAATTCTGGTATCTTGATGAAGACGAAAACTTCAAAATGGTATAAATTATGCAAGTGACTTTGAAAAAATCATCGGCTGTTACAGATCATCTGAAGCGGACCTTCGCCGATCCTGTTCTGTGGTACACTGTTCTCATCATGACGACTATAATGTATCACTTTTACAAGAAAGGCTATCTGATGTTTGCTCTGGCTTCGGTAGCAGCTACATACTTACTGTTCAGGCTCTTCGATTATGTACAGAAGCACAAGCTTATCGGCGGAGCGCTCTACATAGCAGCAGGTTATCTGGCGTTCCAGATATTTGTATTTGTAACGCGTATCGGTTACGATTATTACACGGACGTTCTTGAAACGAAGCCTATAAGCTACGCGCTGTGGTTCTTCACGCCGCAGCTCGCGCTCGACTATAACGTATGGTATTCGTGGGCAACTTTCATATTGTTCCAGTTTTTCATGGCATCGGTCATATATTACTTCACAAGAGTTATCTACCGTGTGTTCATGAACTTCCTTATCATGATGATACCCTTTATCATATACGGTAAGGAATACGAAAAAATGTTTGTTCAGTTCATTATACTCATAGTTGCGAGCTATATCGGACTGATGGTATACTGCCGCCAGCTTCATGAGGACAGCAGAACTGTTGTTGTAGGCAAAAGAGGGATACTCTCCTCGGCTGGCATTTTCACACTCACCTTCATGATAGTCGCTTCGGTCTTTCCGAAGCCGCAGATCAAGGCGAACCGTGAGGCTGTCGAGTCGCTTATCGCTGCTGAAAGATTTACCGACAGACTTGTCGCTTCACTCAGCGGATTCAGGGGCAGCTCGTCCGGTCAGCAGTTCAGAGGCGTAAACAATAGCATACCGCTTTACTATGTCAAGGCGGACGAGCCTCTCCACCTGAAAACAAATACACTGTCAAGCTATAATTTTGATAACGATTCGTGGAAAGGCAAGGATCTGGATTCTGATATTGCCAAGAGGATAAGAAGCTATCCGAGCGTAGTCGGAAATCCCGGCGATCTTCCTCAGTGCCTTATGAAGGCGGCTGCGTATGACAGCAGTTTTGCCGCTAAATACGGTCTCACTGAGCTTGTGGGCAAGGAATTCAAGATGCCGAAGACCAAAAGCGTTGATATTTACTCTGTATACCGTTCGGGTTTATCTGTACCCGTTCCGCAGTATGCACAGATCATGAGGGATTCGACCTTCGATTCGAGACTTGATCTCTCCGTTTCGGGAGTTATAAGTCAGGATGATTACGAATATGCGAGAAATGAGCGCTTCACCTTCGATTACTGTGAGGATTCCTTCATGAACGATGAGGTGAACAGAAAGCTGGTAAATGCAGTTTCCTCAGCGGATTATATGCAGCTTCTCAGGGACGCAAGAGACGTTCTTTACGATGTCTATGAGGCGCATGAGAATGAGGATACCGCTGAAAAGCTCTACGCTGATTACAAGACCATCGTATCAGAATACAAAGCATATAAGAATGCTGTCGAGCTTCTTAATTTCGACAACAGCAACAAGATAAAAGAACTCGCTGCGGAGATCACAGCAGGAAAAGGAACTGATTACGCCAAAGCACAGGCTATCGAGGTCTACTTCCTCAATAACGGCTATGTTTACGATCTTGATTACGTCAAGTCGAGGACGGAAAACGTTGAGGACTTCCTGTTCCGCACAAAGCGCGGCGTTTGCTATGAATATGCCACTTCTATGGTACTGCTTGCCCGTGCCTGCGGTATTCCGGCGAGATACTGCGAGGGCTTCATGATGCAGACTCCGGGCAAAACAGACAACCTCGACGCAAATTTTGTGATAACTCCGAAGGATGCTCACGCTTATCCCGAACTTTACATCAAAGGTCTCGGATGGGTAGTCTTTGAGCCAACGATGTCAACAGACATGAATACCGGCGGCGATAGGGAAGGCAATGAGGAAAATTCTCTTGCAGCAGCAGGTCTTACCATATTCGGTACTGCTGTTCTGGCATTGATATTATACCTGCTTATGCCGATGATAACGCATAAGGTATTTTTAAGGATGTGCAGAAAGAAAAAGCCTTCCGCAGTCGTTATCGCGGCTATGCAGAGGATATGCCGCATTTACAGGCTCGGCAGAACGGTAACTTCCGCTGAAACTGCCGCAGCTGTGAGACTTTTCAGCGGTGCGGACATCTCAGAACTCGAGCTGCTCTTCAACAGGGCTGCCTACGGCGGTGAAGAACTCTCGGAACAGGAGCGCGATAAGGCGATAGAGGTCTATACAGCCGCTTTTGAGGCTTACAGAGAGGCTCTGCACAAAAAGAAACATGAAACAGCATAGTTCCGCAGAATATGCGGCGAAAATAAAAAAGTCCGGCTGAATACGCCGACAGAACAGGGGGTAGTTATGCATTCAGTCACCAGAAAGAAAATGACAGGAGTTGTTCTTGCTTTTCTTATCTTTGTATCAGCAGTCTTTTCGGTGCGTCCGATAGTACAGGCTTCGGCTGCTGACGATTATTCGACATGGAGCCAGATGAATCCGAGATGGGGCGATGTCAGCATGAACGGTACAACAGTGGCGAATTCAGGCTGCCTCATAACTTCTCTCGCTGTCATGGCTGTTCATTCAAATTCGATAGATGACCGTGCGCTGAGCAATCTCGGAATAAGCAGCGTGTCGGAGTTCAATCCGGGCGTTCTTGCTGATGCTTACCGTAACTGCGGCGGATTCACTTACGGCGGCGGTATTGCGAGCTGGGGTACGATAAGTCAGCTTATCCCGCAGATAGACTTCATCGCTGATTATCACCTCGATGGCTATACAAGGGAAGAAGTAGCTTCCGAGCTTGTTCCTATGCTCATGAATGGTTACCATATCATCATAAATGTGAATGGTCACCACTGGGTATACGTTGAGCGTATCGAGGACGATGAGATATATATGCTCGATCCTGCGAGCGACGTAAGGAAGCTTTACGACCTTTACGACCTCGGCGGGAATGAATACTGGGTGCTGAGGGGAAGAGACGGAAACCACAATTTCCCTGAGCTCTGTGAGACTACTACAACAACAACCACCACAACAACTACTACAACGACCACAACAACGACAACAACTACAACGACTACGACCACAAATACCGGATTCCCGATAGAACCGGTTGAATACTACTGTGAAAATGAAAAAAGTGTAAATGTTTATGAGGTCGTTGATACAAAGGCTGCTCCGTACAGTCTCGGATACGGCAATATCGTTACGGTAGATGCGGTCTATGGAAATTATGGAAGGATAGTCGATGCGGACGGAAATGAAGTCGGCTGGGCTGACCTTACCTTCCTCAGAAGGCTCGGCAGATCGCCTGAGCTGAAAAAGGGCGATATAAACGGCGACGGTAATATCGACAAATATGATCTTTCGCTGCTTAATGAATATCTGAAAAAACTGGCGGCTCTGCCTGCCGGAATAAGCGATCTGAGATCCTGTGAGATCAAGGCTGCCGATATTAACGGAGACGGCTGTGTTGACGGCGGAGATGTCATAGAGTATCTGAAGATCGTATGCTATTAAGGAGATAACTGAATGGAATGGACTGAAGTTAATATCTACACCGCTACCGAAGCAATAGAGCTCCTTTGCTCAAAGCTTACCGATATAGGTATAAAGGGCTTTGCGATACAGGATGCTGAGGATTTCAACGAATTCCTTGAAAACAAGAACGGTCAGTGGGATTACATCGACGATGACCTTATGGGGCTTTCTAAATGCGAGACCTGTGTTACGGTCTATCTGCCTTCTAATTCTCAGGGGGCTGATATGCTCACCTCTATCAGGGCAGTACTTGCGGAAATGAAGGCTCAGGACACCGAAGGTGCTTACGGCAGACTCGAAGCGGAGCTTTCAAGCATCCGCGAAGAGGACTGGGCTAATAACTGGAAGCAGTATTTCAAACCGCTTAAAGTCGGGGAGAAACTTGTTATAAAACCTTCGTGGGAGGAATATTCCGGAGACGATGGAAGGATCATACTTGAAATCGATCCCGCTTCAAGCTTCGGAACAGGTCAGCATCACACAACGAGGCTTTGTCTGGAACTGCTCGAAAAATCGCTCAATAAAGGCGATAAGCTGCTTGATATGGGCTGCGGAAGCGGTATACTTTCAATTGGCGCGATGCTCCTCGGAGCAGGCAGCGCTGTTGCGGTGGATATAGACGAAAATGCTGCGGCTACCGCTGCTGAAAATGCTGCGAAAAACAATATTGATACGGCACTTTATAAGACGTATTACGGCAATATACTCAGCGATGAGAAGCTTGCCGCAGAGATCAGCGATAAGTATGACATCATAACTGCAAATATTGTGGCAGATGTACTTATTGCGATGAAGGACTTTTTTGTACGCTATCTGAAAAAGGGCGGAACTCTTATAGTGTCCGGAATCATAGAGGAACGCATGAACGAGGTCGTGGATGCACTTATCGGTGTCGGCTTCAGCGGACCGGAAGCAAATGTCAAGGAGGGCTGGGCGGCAGTCCGGCTTACACTGTGATAAATCAGTCAATAAATCAATTATATAAGGAGTATGATCAAAGTGGGAATATTTAACAAGAAGAAGAATCAGCAGGTTGAACAGGAGACTAAAAATCCTTCAGCAGACGTCAAGCAGATGGTCCTCGAAAAGCTCAATGAGAAGCTCAAGGGTACTCTGTACGATGACTGCGTTATCATGCCTAAGGGCTTCACTGTTGACGTTCAGGTAGGCAGAATGGAGGAAAAGGGCGAGATCAAACTTATTCAGGTCGTATTCATTGTTAAGAACGATGATTTCGATGAGCCGCTCATTGATCCTGTTGACGCTCAGGGAATGACTCATGAGGAGGCTGCTCAGATGGCTGCTGATATTTTCTATGCAGGTCTGTGGCATCCGATAGATCAGTCTATGAACAAGAAGAATCCGGTGCATTTCTCTGTGGATTACCTCAGACAGCACTACGATTTCGATATGTACTGCCAGTCTGTTGTACGTATCGGCGTTAAGGAGAAGCAGCCTATCATGCTCATGGGCTATCTCAAGGACGAGATCTCAAAGTATCTCGGTTCAAAGAAATACTACTGGATCAGAATATATCTTGCACGTTTCCAGGATAAGAAAATAACAGAAGTGCGTGTGAACGGATCTGTCTGCAATGAGCTTTCAAAGCTGTTCCTTGATTACGTTAACTCATGGCCAGAGGGTGACGGCTTCACCTGCGAGAAGCAGTACGGTATATTTGTGAACCGCGCTGACGATGAGTGTCCGTTCGATAAGGATACAGTCATGAAAGCTGCAAGGGAAACCATCGAGATGATGACTACTATCAAGAGCCGTGAAGAGTATAACGAGATGAGCAAAAAGGTTGAGGAAATGACAGGCGATAAGGCTCTTGCTGCCGAGATCAGGATATTCATCCCTGAGATATTCGCTAAGCTTACTCTCGGTTACAGAGAGGGCGACAGCCTCTTCCTCATTGAGGGCGAAGGCGATGACACAACTCAGATCGAATTCAGAAAAACTCAGCTTCGTTCCTACTTCTACCTCCAGCAGGCTGTGCTTGAATACTTCAACAAGAAACCTGAACAGGAGAAGGTAACACGCATCGTTACAAACAGCGTTGCATTCAACGAACTCAAGAAGGCTATCGACAAGTCCAAGGAGGAAGGCAACGAGATCAAGCCTGTTGATCTCTATGTTCCCGGTACATCCTACAAGATAAACGTTGAGAATTACAAGGTTTGGTAAAATCAAAAGCCTGAGCGCTATGCTCAGGCTTTTTTATAAAGCATGAGGTTTCAGGCTTTTTACGAAAAATCGTAAAAAAGTGCTTGACAAATCCTGCATGGTGTGATAAAATATTATTGCCGCTTGTAAACGGGCGAACAAGCTGTGCATCCGCACACCCCGTCGCAGCGAGTTTATTGAAAAGGCAGGTGCCACAATATGTACGCAGTTATTGAAACCGGCGGAAAGCAGTATCAGGTAAACGAGGGAGACGTTCTCTTCATCGAAAAGCTCGCAGCAGAGGCTGATGAGACAGTTACTTTTGACAAGGTAGTTGCTCTCGGAGCAGACGATGGACTCAAGATCGGTACACCTTACGTTGACGGTGCAGCTGTTTCAGCAAAGGTTATTAAGAACGGCAAGGCTAAGAAGATCACAGTTTTCACTTACAAGCCTAAGAAGGGTGAGAAGAAGAAGCAGGGTCACAGACAGCCTTACACTCAGGTAAAGATCGAATCTATCAAGGCATGATCCGTGCTGAATTCTATGGATCAAAGGGCAGTCTGAAAGGATTTGAACTGAGCGGTCACGCCGGATTTGCTGAAAGCGGCAGGGACGTTGCGTGTGCTGCTGTCTCATCAGCAGTTCAGCTGATGGTGAATATCCTCGATGAATTCGGCTGCAAGCCGGATGTTAAGGTCGGTGAGAATGTCATAAGATGTATGACATCGGGCGGAAGTGAGGCTTCACGTCTGCTTGACCGTCTTAAAGAACATTTCGAGGCTATCCTTGAGGAATTTCCCGAAACAATCAAAATCACTATTTCGGAGGTGTAAGTATGTTCAAGATCAGTATGCAGTTTTTTGCTCATAAAAAGGGTGTTGGTTCAACTAAGAACGGACGTGACTCTGAGGCTAAGAGACTCGGTGTCAAGAGAGCTGACGGTCAGTTTGTAAAGGCTGGCAATATCCTCGTTCGTCAGAGAGGTACTCACATTCATCCCGGTGAGGGCGTTGGTATCGGTTCAGACGATACTTTATTCGCAACAGTTAGCGGTAAGGTTAAGTTCGAGCGTTACGGCCGTGACCGTAAGAAGGTCTCAGTTTACGAGATCGAGCAGTAATCACGCATTACAAGACAATAAATCCCGAGCTTTCCGCTTGGGATTTTTCTTTAGATGTCAAGGAGGTCGCGGAAAATGTTCGTTGATCAGGCAAGAATTAAAATCAAAGCAGGTGACGGCGGCGATGGTGCGGTGTCTTTTCACCGTGAGAAGTATGTTGCCGCAGGCGGTCCTGACGGAGGCGACGGCGGCAGAGGCGGCGATGTCGTTTTTCAGGTCGATGACAATTTCTCGACCTTGATAGATTTCAGATATAAACGCAAATACGTTGCTGAGAGAGGTCAGAACGGCGCAGCAAGAAACTGCACCGGAAAGAGCGCTCCGCCGCTGATAGTCAAAGTTCCGAGAGGAACTGTCATCCGCGATGCAAATACCGGCAGGATCATGGCAGATATGTCCACAGATGAGCCGAAGGTACTCGCAAGAGGCGGTATGGGCGGAAAGGGCAATGTCCACTTCGCTACGTCTACAAGACAGATACCGCGTTTCGCTAAGCCGGGCTATCCCGGTGAGGCTTTTGAGGTCACTCTCGAACTCAAACTCCTTGCAGATGTTGGTCTGGTAGGCTACCCGAATGTCGGAAAATCCACGCTTATCTCGGTAGTAAGCGCGGCTAAGCCGAAGATAGCAAATTATCATTTCACAACGCTTACTCCCGTTCTCGGAGTTGTCAAGGTCGATGAAGAGAAGTCTTTCGTCATGGCGGACATCCCCGGTCTTATCGAGGGGGCAGGTGACGGTGTAGGTCTGGGACATGAGTTCCTCCGCCACGTTGAGCGCTGCCGTCTTATAGTACACGTTGTCGATGTCTCCGGAGTTGAGGGACGTGATCCTAAAGAGGATTTCGAGGTCATAAATCAGGAGCTTGCAAAGTTCAATGCGGAGCTTGCAGAGCGTCCGCAGATAGTTGCTGCAAATAAGTCCGACATGGCTACCGAGGAACAGATAGACGATTTCCGCAGATTTATCGAGGATAAGGGCATACCGTTCTTCTGTATTTCTGCCGCAACTACAAAGGGTACTGCCGAACTCATCGGCAAGGTATCAGAGGTGCTCGATACGCTCCCGCCGATAAAGGAGTACGAGGCAGAGCCGATACCGCAGGAGGAACTCGACGAAATGCTCGGTGTTGACAAGAAGTTCGAGATCACCTTCGAGGACGATGTATACTATGTCGATGCGCCGTGGATACAGCCTATTATGAGGACTGTCGATCCGGACGACTATTCATCGCTCCAGTATTTCCAGAGAGTGCTCATCAACAGCGGCATAATCGCCAAGCTTGAGGAAATGGGCGCTAAGGAAGGTGATACCGTTAACCTTGAGGGCTTCGAGTTCGATTTTGTGGAATAATATGGAAAAAGAATACTTATCAGTGCGTGAGGCAAATAGTTACAGTCCACTCAGCCTTGCATTTCTCGGCGACAGTGTTTATGATACGCTGGTGAGGGAATACCTCCTGAGAAAGGCGAATATGCCTGTCGCAAAGCTTCACTCTGCGAAGATAAAGCTGGTGTGCGCTGAGTTTCAGGCGGCAGCCTATGACCTTGTGGCTGATATGCTCGATGAGCATGAACTTGCAGTCCTGAAACGCGGAAGGAACGCTACCGGAAATACCGTTCCGAAACACGCCGAGGCTGTTCAGTATCGCAGAGCAACGGCGATAGAGAGCCTTTTCGGCTATCTCTTCCTTATCGGAAAAAATGAACGCATCACGCAGATTTTCGACGTTATAATATCACGGGAGACGGAAAACGATGGCTAAGGTATACATGACCTGCGGTAAGCTTTGCAGCGGCAAGACCGCTTATGCGGCAGGTCTGAGAAACAAGAACAATGCTGTTATACTTTCAGTTGACGAGATAACTCTTTCACTGTTCCCGGAGGGTGCGGGCGACAGGATGGATGAATATGTCCGCCGTACTCAGGCTTACCTCTACGGTAAATCGCTGGAGGTCATTGCTTCCGGAAATAACGTTATCCTCGACTGGGGCTTCTGGACCTCCGCTGAGAGAGAGTATGCCAGAAGGTTCTATTCGCAGAACAAGGTCTCCTGCGAGCTGCATTACCTCGATATTTCCGATGAACTCTGGGAACAGCGTATCGCTGAGAGAAATCGGCTTGTGAGTGAAGGAAAGGTCAGCGCATATTACGTTGACAAGGGACTTGAAGAGAAATTCGCGGGGATATTTCAGATACCCGATGAAAGTGAAATAGATAAACGAATAATAATCAGATAGGAGTGTTAAACAATGTCAGGTCATTCAAAATGGAACAATATCAAACGTAAGAAGGAAGCAACAGACGCTGTAAAGGGCAAGATCTTCACTAAGATCGGTCGAGAGATCACAGTTGTCGTAAAAGAGGGCGGTCCTGATCCGAATAACAACGCTAAGCTCCGTGACCTTATTGCTAAGGCTAAGGCAAACAACGTGCCTAACGATAACATCGAGCGAATTATCAAGAAGGCTGCCGGCGGCGAGGATAAGAACAATTACGAGAATATCACTTATGAGGGATACGGCCCTAACGGCGTTGCAGTTATAGTTGAGTGTCTTACAGATAACAGAAACAGAACAGCTGGAGAGGTTCGTCACTATTTTGATAAGTTCGGCGGAAACCTCGGTACTATTGGCTGTGTATCGTTCATGTTCAGCAGAAAGGGTATCGTTATCCTCGAAAATACAGGTCTTGACGAAGACGCTGTTATGGACGATGTTTTTGAATTCGGAGGCGATGATTTCGACATCAATGAAGAGACTGTCGAGATCGAATGTGCTCCCGAGAACGTTCACGCCCTCCGCGAGGGACTTGCAGGCAAGGGATATAATGTACTCTCAGCTGAAACTGAGATGATCCCGGCTAACTACACTACCCTCACAGACGAGGAGCATAGAGGAAGAATAACAGCGTATCATACGTGCTGTGCCCATATGGAAGTTTATCAGTAATTTATTGAGGGAAACCCTTTTGAAAAAGGGTTCTCCCTCAAACTCCCTTCCTAAAACTTTCGTCTGGTTTTTTTCGCAATGGTATAAAATTTCCGGAAGTAATGTAAACTTCCGGTTTTTATTTTTTTTTGTTAGTACCTATACCATTGCGAAAAAAACGAAATAAAAGTCTTTGGAAAGGGGTGTAGCATATTCTTATCGTAGTAAAGGAAAACAAACCGAATAGGACGAAAGCCGCCACTTGTATATTATAAGTGGCGGCTTTTAATACTGATGGGTATCAATTAAGCCTTATTATTACCATCTGATCAAGTGTAATTTCTGCCAAATCACATGGTTCATATTGCTTTAAATAAGGCTGTAGGTTTAGTGCCTTCATCGCACGCGTTATGCTATTAACTAAGGCTTCAGTTCGCCTTTTATAGCCAAAATCATTCAAAAGGGTTCTGAGTTTGATGCGTTGATAATCTTTTCCTGAATATAACAATTGAAGTTTTATAAGTTTAAAGTATGCTCCAAAGTAATTAGGCTCGTATTCTGTTTTTTCAATTTGGAGTTCTCGCATTATCAATTGAGTTTCAGCATATTCTTCATCACTCATTTCAAGTAATATCATTGAATTATGTATTTGGCGGCGTAACTCAAGAAAGTCATTACGATAGTTGAAAACTATTTCATCATTGTATTCTTGAAAAAAATCTTCAATTATCTTATCTTCACGAGAACGCGGCAAATCAGCTATCAATAGATATACTGCAATATCTTGAGGAGTAAACTTGTATTTAGTGTGTACCATTATTTATCACCCTTCCGCTGATTACAGAAACGGCATAATATCTGAAGATTGGATTCAACAGTTCTTCCGCCTTTAGCCATTGGCTTAATGTGGTCAACTTGCAAGTCCTTTCTGTTGCTAAATACTTTTTTGCAGCTTGCACATACATAATTACCGTCAGCGTTGCGAGCCTTATCAAATACTCTCATTTTCAGCGGTATGCCAACATTAGGATACCTATTGATGATTTCCTCTAATGGAAGGTCTTCCAGTTCGCGAAGTTCAGCCTTTGTTTGTGGTGCAGCATAGTCAGTTTCCATATATCCCTCGAGTTTGTCCATTTCAATATCTATCATGCGTTTAAAAATATATGGACTGGAATAATAGATCTTATATACGCTGTCCTCGGCATCCCATAAGCTATCAAGATATGCCTTGCGTTCACGACCTGTCATAGCCTCTTCTTCAAATTTCTTGGCAATTTCAGAGACATCCAGCTTTTTCCGCACAATATTGTCAAGAGGAACAAATAAAGGATCAACCGCTTTCTGTGCATAGAATAGAAGCAAGTGTTCAACGTCGCTGCGCTGGCAAGCAGGTACCAAGTCTTCATCAAAATACTGTTCCATACAATAATCTGTCATTTCTGGTAACACATCATCTGGTATGGTTTCCTCTTCAATCCCATACAATTCCATTATCTGTGGAAGGTCAGCTATTAATGACTGATATGATGACTGAGTGCTGTTATAAACAAGTATCTGATGATTCCATTCAAGTGTACTGAACATATAGTATCCAACGGGAATACGTTCTATCATCTCGATCTGTTCAAGTGCAGATGTATCAATACCTTCATTAAGCATTGCCGCGAATTCTTCGATTTTGGAAATTGAAATCACACGCAGCTCATACTGCTGTTTCTTTGCAGGGGTATCCTGTGGTTCAAATTCGTCTTTAAGTAATGACTGCGGATTTACCCACGCGATCTTTCCATTCCAGTCATCAATGAAAGGAACGATATATGCATCGGTTGTACCACCAGCCTTTTCACCGCGCAACGCTCTGCCAACCATTTGTGTCATAAAAACTCTTGATATAGTCGGTCGAGTAAGGAATACGGTATGTGTTTGTGGAAGGTCAGTTCCTTCGGTGAGGATATTAACATTGATTAGCACATCAAGTTTTCCATCTCGATAGAGTTTGATTTTTTCCTCGTTTTCTTTGCTTGATATTGTAATTCCAAGATCAGCATTACGCACATCAGAAACAATATAGTCTGAACGTATTCCTCTTTCATGAAATATTTTATTTAGTGCAATTGCATTTGTCTTGTTTATTGCAAATACGATGGTTTTACCATATTTATCCTTATTCTTAACATAGTGATCAACAATAAAAGCGTTACGTTCCCTGTTATCTTGCAGAAAATCTTGAATATTCTTTGGCAGCGCATCAAAATTTTCGATTTCCTGTATATTCTTCAGTCCAATTCTATCGCCTAATTCAATACCTGTTTCACACCCCTCAATGAATTTGGGATATGCGAGGATGTGCCTGTCAATAAGAGTCTTTAAATCAATCTTATAAACTATGTCATCAGTAAATATTTGGTTAAGAGCACCTCTTTCTTTTTCCGATGTACGAAATGGCGTTGCAGTAAGTCCGAGCAACTTCATAGATTTGGCGTGTTCCTCGACATACTGTATGGACTTACGGTATGTCTTAGCAACAGCATGATGAGCTTCATCAATAACAAGGAATACATCTTCATTCTTAAGCCATTTATCAAGTCTTTCAAGACTGCGGTTTATGCTATCTTTGCTGACTATAAGTATGTTGTCATCAGTTTTGATATGAATAGGCTTATCATGCATTCCTGATATGATACGATAACGGAAAGATGTATGGTTTATCATAATGTTGGTATAAGCATTGTTGATAAATGTATCAGCCGCCTGTTCGAGAAGGAGGTGACGGTGTGCAATCCAAAGAATCTTCTTGCCCTTATCCACCGCATTCTGTAAAAGCCAATAGACAGCAGTTAATGTTTTACCTCCACCGGTTGGCAATACAAGTAGTGTACGGAATTCTTGCTTCTTATTTATCGCGTTCATAGCTTTAAGCGCATCTACTTGATGCTCATAAAGAGTACGCGGATTTGTTCCGTTAGACGGAGTAACGGTTTGGGCGTTTAAGTTTTCTACAGAAATTGGCATAATAATCACCTCATATTCAAAAATATATTATAATTATACCATATCTTATGCTTTTAAACAAGTGCTTTTGTTGCAGCAACACAAAAACGTGCATATGCACAACAAATCAAGCTGTTTGTTGTTTAATTTTACGATTTATAAATTTGAATAGTTGCTAAAAAATGTCTCCACAAACGAAAAATAAATGTCTCCACATTTTATGCAAATGAAAAAAAGTTCCCATAATACATATTAGAAGGCGAACGCCGCAGTCGGTAAATCTGACTGCGGTATTTTTTATGCCAAATGCAAAAAGAATACTGCTCCCACATTTTGCTATTTGCGGATAGAGAAGTCGGTTCGACAGGGACAGCAGTGGCAGCATATTGCTGTGTACAATAATGATGTCCCTGCCGTCCCTTGAAATCCCACAAACGATGATATATCTTCACAAACAGTAAGTTGCTTGATTGCTTAACAAAAAATATGCTGTCCCTGAGTTTAATAATTGTCGTTTTGAACGAATTGAAATTGTTACCTGATTTTATGCAAAACAGGAAAATCGAACCATAATACTATTAGGGGACGATAAAAATGTGCTTAAAACAGTCCGATTTGCAAAAGGGATACTGCTCCCACTTTTTCTATCAGCAAATTACAGCGTGACAGTAGTGACGGTAGAAATGTTACCGTCACGCCCGACTTTGCAGATAGCTCGCAAACGTCTATATAGCTTCATCTGCGTGGCGTGTCGGTAGAGTTACTGTCACTGCAAAGTTACCGTCACGCACAAAAATGCCCGTTTTTGCCGCCTACACTGAAATCGGGTAGTTATCCCAAATGCGGCGGTGGAAGCGGTTGTCGCGCAACATGGAGCGAGTATAGACAGCTGCATCAGTAACGGACGGTGGCGATATTATTTGCGAAGAAACGGAGTGGTACCGAGTGACAAAAAGTCTTCCATTTTTGGAAGGCAAGCATCGCAGACGGCATTCCGCCTGCCGCATTGCTTGTCGGGGCGAACCCCCGAACCCCCTCACATTACAAGTCAATAAAAGTGAAAGGAATGATGAAAATGAACAACGAAAATCACATCAGAAACATGAACGGGATCAATGGAAGGAGTATGAACGAATGGCTGAAAAAGAAGAAGTCAGATATTATTCTGATAACAAAATTGAAATTAACGGGAAGATTTATAATGTGACCTTTACATTTCCTCTTCCCAAAGATGAGACTGAGACAGCTTACGATAAGCTGAAACACTTGATAAATGGCGAAAAAGTAAACTGAAAAAGTTCTGGACTTTCGAGCCGGGTAGGAGTATACTGTTGGTAGCTCCTATTCGGTTTGATTCCAGAAGCATCAGCTTTGGAACAGGAGGATAATAATGAAAGAATCAAACACGAATCAGATTACAGCACTGTACTGCCGCCTCAGTCAGGAGGACTTGCGTGCAGGAGAGTCGCTGTCAATAGAAAACCAAAGGCTTCTGCTGAAAGAATACGCAGATAAAAACGGCTTCAAGAATTGCCAATACTACATAGATGACGGTTACAGCGGAGTCAATAAAAACAGACCTGAATATGTCCGTATGCTGAAAGACATAGAAAGCGGACTTGTCGGAACAGTCATTGTAAAAGACCAGTCAAGACTTGGACGTGACCACCTTGAAACAGGAAGGCTTATGGAAATACTATTCCCGTCATATGACGTGCGATTCATAGCTATCTCCGACGGCGTTGACAGTATAAACGGTTTGAATGATATGTCAGGCATAAAGAATTACTTCAATGACTTTTTTGCACAGGATACGAGCCGGAAGATCAGAACAATTCAGAAAGCCAAAGGAGAACGCGGAGAGCGTGTCGGAGCTTCATTGCCTTATGGGTACTTGAAAGACCCGAATGACTCAAAGCGAATAATCCCCGATCCTGAGACTGCACCTGTTGTAAAACGTATCTTTGAGATGTACGCGAGTGGTATTGGTATGAAGAAGATATGCAATACTCTTGAAGAGGAAGAAGTGCTGTCGCCGAGCGTATACGCCTTTAATAAGACTGGCAGTCGTTCGGGAAATCCAAAATTGGACAAGCCTTACGCTTGGTCGATTGCGTCCGTTCGCAGTATGCTTCTGAATCAGATGTACTGCGGTGATACAGTCAATTTCAAGACCTATACCAAGTCGAACAAACTGAAAAAGCGTATCAAGAATGATCCTGAAAAGGTTCTCATATTTGAAAATACTCATGAGCCAATTATCGACAGAGGATTGTTCGAGCTTGTTCAAAAACACTTTGTCGGCAGAAAACGTGCTAACGGCAACGGAGAAATGGACAAATATGCAGGGTATCTCTACTGTGCGGAGTGCGGTTCAAGGCTCTATCTTCACCGCAACAAAAAGACACATAACAACTTTATGTGCGGTCGATACGAAAAGAGAAAGAGTAACTGCACCGCCCATTATATCAGGGAAGAAGTGGTAGATGCGATCGTACTGGAAGTAATAAAAAGAGTTACAACGTATGCAAGAGAGCATTCTGAGGAGTTCTATGAAATGGCTATGAGCAAGGGTGAAAACGAAGCAATGTCCCAATCTAAAAACAACGAAGCTCTGCGCAGCGAGTATGAAACAAGGATAAATCAACTTGAAAGCGCTATCAGTATGCTGTACATGGACCGAGTCACAGGCAGAGTGACTCCCGAACGCTACGACAGCCTTGCAGCCGGATATGAGAAAGAGCAGTCTGAACTGAAGGAAAAACTTCAGGAGCTTGATTCGCATACAAGCTATCTGGCGGTAAAAGAGAAATGTGTCAGGGAGTTCATCAACAACGCTAAGAAATACGTTGATGTGACGGAAGTTACTCCACAGCTTCTTCGAGCTTTCATAATACGTATTGAAGTCCACGAAAAGGCTGAAAAGCGTTCGAGAACCTGCATGAACGATATAACGGTACACTTCTCATTCTTAGCAGACAAGGATATCAAACTCGACGGTGTAATGATACAGACATTTGAAAAGTGAAGCAGAATAAAGCAAATCTCCGAGGGATCACTCCCTCGGAGACATAATAAATAATATACTTCCCTAAGAATATGCTTATGGGCTGGGGAAGAACCTTTCCTCAGAAAGGTTTGCCCCAGTAAATTGTCAATAAAGCTGCTATGTGGATACAACACATACGCAGCGCTGTGTTATTTCGGACAAACAGTTATAACTTGACCTCAAACTGCATATGGTATATAATAATTGAGTTGAGGTGAAGTATATTGGATATTACAGGAATAATTCTGATCTCGATAGGACTTGCTATGGACGCATTTTCGGTATCTGTATGCAAAGGGCTTACCATGAAAAGGATAAATGTTCGGGGCGCTGTGATAACGGCATTGTTTTTCGGCGTTTTTCAGGGAGTTATGCCGCTGATAGGCTATTTCCTCGGAAGCAGATTTGCGGATTACATTACCTCTGTGAGCCATTGGGTGTCGTTCGGACTTCTTGCTGTCATAGGCGGTAAAATGGCACTTGAAGCTGTTTTTGAAAAGGATGAGGACGAAGGCGGCAAGGAATACAAGCTTGTTATCAGTGAACTGTTCGTTCTTGCTATCGCAACGAGTATAGACGCTCTTGCAGTAGGCATAGTTTTCGTGGCGGAAGAGGTGAATCTGCTGCTGGCGGTTACCTCTATCGGCGTTATTACGTTCGGACTTTCACTCATAGGAGTGTGGATAGGACACAAATTCGGAAGCAAATATGAGCGCAAGGCGGCTTTTGCAGGCGGAGTTATACTCATTCTTATCGGTACGAAGCTTCTTCTTGAAGGTCTTGGCGTGATATAAAAAGGTAGCTGCTATGTGAAATAAAACACGGGCGCACGGAGGGGAGCCCCCTCGGGCAGTTTCGTGGGCTACCGAATACGTAACGCAAGATTACGGCTCGGCAGCCCGCTTTTTCCGTAAAGGGAAGCGCACAGAATGCGCCCGATAATACTTTTTATTGAAATGAAGTTTTTTTGACAGACTTAAAGGGTGTGATATTATCACACCCTTTTTGCATCAGAACTTTGTTATGATCTTGAGAGCGTACTTCTGGATGAGAAGTGCATCGTTGAGATCTACGCCGTTCTTGCCGTCAACATCGGCGTTTTTAAGTCCCAGCGGATCAATGTGGTCATCGCTGGATCCGTTTTCACCGTATTTTTCGGGATTAAGATATGCCTGCATAACCATTACGGAATCGGACATATCTACGACATTATCGAGATTTGCATCTCCGGCGAGTGTAACATCTGAGGAAGTGCTTGGTTGATCGTCCTTGAGCCATACCGGATTGATCGTGTATCCGAGACCGATTATAACGCCCTCAACGAAGAATTCATCACCTGGCTGATAAACAGTGCCCTCGATGTCCCAGCCGCCGAACTTATAGCCCGGCTTGACTGAGGTGCATTCCGGCACGATGAAAGAGGTGTCGGTTTTGGCAGTGATATGGGCACACTCAGTATCATCGTAAGTTCTGAAGATGAAGTGATAGTTTATAGGAGTCCAAACAGCGTACATAATAACGTCTTCAGAAGGCATAGTATACTGAAGCTCCGGTGGATATATCTGGTCATCGTGACTGCTGCGCCAGCCTGTTATTTTGAAGCCGAGTCTGGAGAAGCGGTCGGACTTCTGGAGGTTGACACCGTCTGTTTCCATAGCCGTATAGTACATATTCTCGGCGCCTACGATTCTGTCTACATCGCCGGCAGTATAGGTCAGGTTATACATTTTTTTCCAGTTCGGAGTTACGATGACATCGCGGTCCGGCATAACGAAGTGTCTTCCGCGTTCGAGGAGATAAGTTCCGTCGATGAAGTAATCGAACAGCTTGTACTTATCGTTGCTCATAAGCATAGTAGATACTGTCATGAAATCGCCCGGAGTTCCGTAGTTATTACGCGGCTTCTCGGTCTTTCCGTAGACTTTTCCCTCTAATTCGATCTGATACTCGACCTTGTGGAAATTCTTGTCGCCTTCGATCGAGAACACAGGCTTCAATACAGTTATTTCTGCATCCGGGAACTGGAATACTTCGCCGGGGGCTAAGCCTCTGATACCGTCATCAGTCCAGCCGTTGAAAATACAGCCTTCTTTTACGAGCTGAACCTTCGGAACTCTTAATGAGCTTCCGACATTACCGGAAATATCAGTAAGCTCCGGTACAGTTCCGTCATCATTTTCTGCAATAGAAACGCCCTCTTCGCTTATATCGAAGGTAACGATGACCTCAGGATCGGTATCATCGCTGACCGCTGAGACTTTAGCGGCGGGCAGTACAGACACAGCCAGAACTGCACTCATAAGTGCTGAGGCTGCGTGTTTGAAAAATTGATTCATGTTTTCCTCCCGTTTTGGTTGGGCTTTCCGCGTAAGATAACTCAGCGGAAGCAGTTTTTTTCCGGATCGTAAACGTAACCGATAGACGATAATCTGGATTCTATCTGTTCTTTGGAAACGCAGAGAGAGCTGCATAGTTCGTCGAGACAAGGGAAGTCGTCTCTCAGCTTGGTGTTTACATAGCTTAAAAGAATAGCCGGATCGTTTGGCAGATTCATGATTTCCTCCTTACCGTCAGACTGAAGAAACAGGGGCAGTGCAGTACACCTGCTGCGAAGCCTGCGGATACGTTATGATACAAGATAAATATACAATAATCACCGTGATTTGTCAATAAAATATGAGCAGCTTGAAATGTGAATTTTTTGTAAATATGTATTGATAATTAAAGTAGTCTCTGTACAGTGTACAGAGACTACAAACAAATACACATAAATTATAGTTCAATCTTTTGTGGGATTGCTTTGCGGCTTGTCCGGCTGTTCGGGTGAGAGCTGCGGGAGCTCGTCCATATGATCCTGAGCGGTTTTGCTGCGGCGTTCGCTCTCTGCGATGTACGGATTGTATTTGTCCCAGTTCCTGCCGTACATCTCGTATTCTGCGAGATGCTCACTGAAATGCGGAAAGCCATCCTGTTCTTCGAGCCAGTGATACCGGAAATTGGTTTTTAGTCCGAGCACTGAGAAGAATATGCCTGTAACACAGAATAACGCATAAAAAGCGAAGGTTATCGGTACGCGGTGGAAGAAGTCCCAGTCCCGATTTACAAAGAACAGTATAAGATTGCTTGTCAGCAGCAGGATATTCAGTAAAGCCGAGAGGTCGTGCTGACTGATAGATACCCTTAGTCCGAAGTAGAGGGCGAGGGGAGCGACTATCAATGAATCAATAAATAGCACAAAATAGTTCGGCGACAGAAGATTGTTGTTGTTTTCTGTCATTTTCAGTATATACATATCAGGACTGATGCTCACCAGATTCAGAAAACCGTAAAGCAGCAGCATTATGCTCGATGCTATCGAATAGAAGAATATGATAGTGTATTTCTTGCGGCAGCTCCTGAGAGTGGTGAGATGCCGGACATATATACTTTTGTCAAACATTTGTCTGCCTCCTTTAAATCTTTTATAATGATTTTATACTATTATAACATAAAGTATTCACTTGGTCAATAAGAAATGCGTTTTTATTATAAAGAAAGTCTGTATGCTGTTGCGTCTGAGAAACAAAGCCTCGCTTTTGTTAACCACGGTTAGCCCAATTTTGTTAGTGTGTAAAATCTTAGTATGTGAAAACTGTGTAAAACCAACAAAAATACAATGCCGATTTAGGTCAAATTAGAAATGGAATTTTTCTTTTTTGTATGGTATAATACATTATGATATGTGGAATGTGATATATTCCCTATGTCTGGAATGTAAAGTCATAAGACTT
>ONAI01000020.1 GCA_900315755.1 uncultured Ruminococcus sp. | reverse complement strand
TGTTCCTGATATGCTTCAAGAATACGCTCCTCGATCTGCTTTCTTGCAAAAGCTGATATAGGGTGAACGATGTCACGGAAAACACCGTTTTCGTCTTTTCTGCTCGGCATTGCCACGAAAAGTCTGTCATCCCCCTGAACTACTTTAATGTCGTGAACAGCAAGCATATCATCAACCGTCATTGAGACAACAGCTCTCAGCCTGCCTTCGGACATGATCCTTCTGATCTTCACATCTGTAATTTCCACTCAGTCTCCTCCTTCTATGAAGATTAACGGCCGAAAGCAGTCACGTTCTGAAGCTCAAAATGCTGAACTCCAAGAGCAAAAAGCGGCGCTTTAGGACCATACACGCATTATAACATACTTTAGATAAAAATGCAAGCAAATTTTTATGTTAATAAAATAATATTATAACAATCATGCGGAGCTATATCCGCAGTCAGGAAAGGTGATCGTATTGGATAACATTTTAACCGGCAAAAAACACATCCACTTTATCGGTATCGGCGGTTCGGGTATGTACCCTCTTGCCCAGATACTCCACTCGCAGGGCTATTTCCTCACCGGCTCGGACAACAATGAGACCGAAACCCTCGAAGCTGTAAGAAAAATGGGCATCGAGGTATTCATCGGTCAGAGAGCCGAGAACATCAAGGGCGCTGACCTCATCGTCCACACTGCCGCTATCATGGAGGATAACCCTGAGCTTATGGCTGCAAGAGCAAGCAGAGTTCCGGTCCTTGAACGCGCCGACCTCCTCGGTATCGTGACAAGCTGGTACAATAACGCCGTATGCGTTTCGGGTACTCACGGAAAGACTACCGCTACCTCTATGATAACCCAGATACTCTTCACAGCAGGTGTCGATCTCTCCGCGTATATCGGCGGAAAACTCCCATGCATCGGCGGAAGCGGCATCGCCGGCAAGAGCGATGTCCTCGTGTGCGAATCCTGCGAGTTCGAGGATCACTACCTCAAGCTCTCGCCCGATATTTCCGTTATCCTCAACATCGACGCCGATCACCTCGATTACTTCGGAACTCTTGAAAATATCATCGCTTCGTTCCGGAAATTCGCCGGAAATACCTCGAAGATCCTCATTGTGAACGGCTCAGATGCCAACACCATGAAGGCTGTTGAAGGTCTCGACAAGAAGATCATCACCTTCGGCAAGGACTCTTCCTGCGACTTCTATCCTGAGAATATCCGTCACGAAAACGGTCTGCTCACTACATTCGATGCTATGAAAAACGGCAAAAAACTGGGTTCGATCACCCTCAACGTCGCCGGAATACACAATGTCCTCAACGCTCTGGCTGCTATCGCAGTATCAGATCACCTCGGCGTGGACTTCTCAGCCGTTCAGAAAGGACTCGCTGAGTTCCGCGGTGCTAAGCGCCGCTTCGAGAAGCTCGGCTTTGAAAAGGGTGTTACAGTCGTTGACGACTACGCCCACCACCCCACAGAGCTCGAAGCTACCCTCAGAGCCGCTATGGAAATGAATTTCAGCCACGTATGGGCGATATTCCAGCCGTTCACCTTCTCGCGCACAAAGCTTCTCCTCGATGACTTCGCAAGAGTGCTGCAAATACCGGATCACGCCGTCCTCACCGACATCATGGGCAGCCGCGAGAAGAATACCTACGGCATCTTCACACGACACCTCGCTGAGAAAATACCGGACTGCATCTGGTTCCCGCAGGACGAATCCGCAGAGTGGACAGATGAGCGTAAATACGCCAACTTCCAGCAGATATGCGACTATGTATGCGATCACGTTCAGGAGGGCGACCTCGTTATCACCCTCGGCTGCGGCGATGCCTATAAAATCGCTAAGATGATACTCAAAAAACTCGGAGAGGAGTCATGATATGTCAACTAAGGATAAGAAAATAGAGGTCTTCAACTATATCAGACGCAGGCTCAATGAGGGCACTTCGCCCTCTGTCCGCGAGATAATGGACGCTATGGACTTCCACTCGACATCGACCGCTCACCGCTATATCGAAATGCTCGTGAACGACGGTCTGCTCGAAAAGACCAATAACCTCAACCGTACTCTCCGTCTGCCAAACAGCTCTACTGCTGCCGTACCCGTTCTGGGTACAGTAACCGCCGGTCAGCCTATCACCGCGGTTCAGGACATCACCGGCTATATCGGCTTCGAGACCGATAACTACGATCCGGCTGACCTCTTCGCTCTCAGAGTCCGCGGCGAAAGTATGATAAACGCAGGTATCCTCGACGGCGACATCGTTATAGTCGAAAGGACTGACTATGCCGAAAACGGCGACATCATCGTCGCTTTCATCGACGGCGAGGAAGCTACCGTCAAGCGCTTCTACAAGGAAAAAGGTCACTTCCGCCTCCAGCCCGAAAACGATACTATGGATCCTATAATCCTCGATAGTGTAGCCGTTCTCGGCAAGGTTATAGGTCTGAAGCGCTACTATTGACGGTCTCCGGAATAAAATAAATATGTTAATTGTAAAAAACTCTTCCATAATGCAAAAAAATGTAGTATAATGTAGAGTGGTGATTTGATGCCATGCGGCATTAGTCTATTACGAAAGGAACGAAAACGAAATGCTTAACGATGTGAAAGTTTCAATTTGCGGCAAGGAGTATAAGCTTAAAACCTCCGAATCCCCGAATTATGTATACGCACTCGCAAGAGCCCTCGAAAATAAAATAAACGAGATCATGAATTCCGGCAGCGGTTCTTCACCATATGCCGCTTCGATGATGGTCGCTCTGAGCCTACTCGATGACCTCAACAAGGCTAATCAGCGCCTCGACAATATCCGTACACAGACAAAGGAATATGTCGATGAAGCCGGCAGGACCCGCATCGAACGCGATGCAGCCCAGAAAGAGATCGAGGTGCTCAAATCCAAGATCGAACAGCTTGAAAATATGGTCAAGCTGCGCCAGCTCAAGGACAGCATCTGATGAAGCGTCCGGAGATACTCGCTCCGGCAGGCAGCATGGAAGCCCTCTGTGCCGCTCTGCGTTCCGGTGCGGACGCAGTCTATGCCGGCGGTAAACTCTTCTCCGCAAGAAGCAGCGCTTCTAACTTTACCCGCGAAGAACTCGCAGAAGCCGCAAGACTTTGTCACCTCTGCGGTGCTAAGCTCGACCTCGCTGTGAATACCATAATTTCCGATGACGAGGCTGATACCTTCTGCGACTATATAAAATATGCCGCTTCTGTCGGCGTGGACGCCTTTATCGTTCAGGACTGGGGCTGTGCGGAACTCATCCGCCGCTGCGTTCCGGACGCTGTTCTCCATGCCTCTACGCAGATGTCGGTACATACCGCCGCCGGTGCGCGTTTACTCAGTGGATTCGGCTATGCCCGCGTAGTTCCGGCGCGTGAACTCGACAAAAATACAATAGCTGCCATTTGCAGGGAGAATATCGAAACCGAGATATTCGTACACGGTGCGCTGTGTATGTCAGTCTCGGGACAGTGCTATATGTCAGCGATGATCGGCTCTCGCTCAGCCAACCGCGGCTGCTGCGGACAAGCCTGCCGTCTGCCTTTCTCGGCTTCCGGCAAGAAGGATAAAGCCGCTCTCTCCCTCAAGGACCTCTCACTTATCCCGCGCGCCTGCGAACTCGCAGAGATCGGCGTGGATTCGCTCAAAATAGAGGGACGCATGAAGCGTCCGGAGTACGTCGCTTCCGCAGTCAGTGAGCTCGCACAGGCTCTTGAAGGTAATGTGCCCGATATGCAGACTCTCAAAGGAGTTTTCTCACGAAGCGGCTTCACCGATGGCTATTTTACTACAAACAGGTCTGAGATGTTCGGCGTCCGCCAGAAAGAGGACGTTACCGCCGCACAGTCTCTTATCCCTAAAATTCACGAGCTCTACCGCCATGAGCGGCAGATACACAAGGTCGATCTCCACGCTGTTGTACGCGCAGGTCAGCCGGTCACTATTACCGCTTCGTGCGGCAGTGTCTCCGCTGAGGTCACAGGCGATGTGCCCTCCCCTGCTGTCAACCGTCCGACTGACCTCGATTCACTTTCACGTCAGCTTTCAAAGCTCGGCGACACGGTGTTCTCATTCGGTTCACTTACCGCCGACATCGACGACGGTCTCTTTACGCCGGTCGGGAAGCTCAACGAGCTTCGCCGCGAACTCGTCGGAAAGCTTTCGGAACTCGTCATAAACGCCAATACCCCGCAATTCACTGTCACTGACTATGTGCCGGAGTTCGCGGCGGCTTCCCGAAGGGAAGCGCCCGACCGGCTGCCGCTGCGTGTAATGTGCAGGACAGCTTCTCAGGCTGTCGCAGCTGCCGGATCAGCGGAATTTGTGATAGTGCCGTGCGGACTTATAAATGAGGGACTTCTGAGCAAAGTTCCGGCTGAAATGGTGATAGCTTCGCCGCCGAGGTTCATCGCGGACGAAGCCGCTGTACGTTCGGACATCGAGCGTGTAAAGTCGCTCGGAGTAGGTCGCCTTATGTGTCACACTCCCGACAGTATCGCTCTCGGCAAAGAGACCGGTATGCTGCTCCACGGCAGCTTCACGCTGAATGTTTACAACTCGTTCAGCGCGGAATATCTGAGGGATGCAGGTCTTGTGGACTGCATAGTCTCGGTCGAGGCTACTCTCCGTCAGATAGCCGGACTTCGTACCTCGCTGCCGCTCGGAGGCGTGGTCTACGGACGGCTGCCGCTCATGCTTACGAGAAACTGTCCCATAAAGAACGAGGTCGGCTGCGCGAAATGCACAGGTCACCTCATCGACCGCACAGGACGTTCCCTTCCTGTTGCCTGCTCCGGCGAATACACCGAGGTGCTCAACTCCGACTGCCTCTTCATGGCGGACAGGCTAAACGAATTCAAGGGTATTTCCTTCGGTGTTATCCTCCTCAGCGATGAGGACGCTTTCCAGACCGGACGTGCTATCTCAGGTCAGAAGCCGGAACACAACATCACACGCGGTCTGTATTACAGAGGTATCTGATATGAAGCTAACTTTCAAAAAACTCAGCGAAAATGCGGTCATTCCGACACGCGCTACCTCCGGCAGCGCCGGTATGGATGTCTGTGCCTGCCTCGATGAGCCTGTCGTACTCGCTCCCGGCGAGATAAAAATGATACCGACAGGTCTCACTGCTCAGCCCGACTGCGATGACATCGCTCTGCTGATATATCCTCGCTCAGGACTTTCTACAAAGTACGGCATCGCCCTCGCAAACTGCGTCGGCGTTATCGACAGCGATTACCGCGGCGAATGGTTCATACCACTGATAAACCACGGAAAATCAGACTTCACCGTCACCCACGGTATGCGGATCGCTCAGCTTATCCCAACACGTATCCTTTTACCGGAGATCGAGGTCAGCGATTCCCTCTCTCAGACAAACAGAGGAGAGGGCGGCTTCGGTTCATCCGGTATAGAAAATTTATAGAACAAAATCCGCTTCTGCGGCGAAAGGAGATCATAATGAAAAAGACGCTTTACATGGTTCTGCTCGTTATTGCAGCAACTTTCCTCGGCGATATCGTCGGAGATTACGCCTATGGCTCGCTGAAATGGCTCGGCTACTCTAAAACTCTCAAGTTCGATCCGGGTACTTTCATCGACACCGATTCGTTCAAGCTCGCATTCGGTTTCTTCCTCAGCTTCAACGTCTGCCAGCTTCTGCTCGTTCTGACAGCCGTTCTTGTCTACTACAAGACCGCTCCGAAGCTTATCTCCGGCAAATAATTTCTACATATATGTTTTTTAAGGAGCTGCATTAATGTTTACTAAAGATATTGGTATTGATCTGGGTACAGCAAATACCCTTGTATATATGAGAGGCAAAGGTATTATAATAAGAGAGCCTTCTGTTGTTGCTGTCAACACCAGAACGGATAAATGCCGCTATGTCGGCAAGGAAGCTAAGGATGTCATCGGAAGGACTCCCGGCTCTATCGTCGCTGTTAGACCTCTCAAAGACGGCGTTATCGCCGATTTCGACATCGCTACCACTATGCTTCAGGAATTTATCCGCAAAGCACTGAAAGGTACTCTTTTCACTAAGGCTAACGTCATAATCTGCATACCTTCGGGCGTTACTGCCGTTGAACGCCGTGCCGTGCGCGAATCCTGCAAGAAAGCCGGCGCGAATAACGTTCTCATCATCGAAGAGCCTATGGCTGCCGCTATCGGCGCAGGTCTGCCGACTAACGATCCTGCCGGAAGTATGGTCGTTGACATCGGCGGAGGTACGAGCGAGGTCGCTGTTATCTCCCTCGGAGGCATCGTCTCCTCACGCTCTGTAAGATGCGCCGGCGACGAATTCGATAACGCTATCATCAACTATATCAAGAAAAAATATAATCTCCTCATCGGTGAGCGTACTGCCGAAAACGTTAAGCTTGAGATCGGCAACGCCTTTCCGAGCGAAAAAGAGGAGACTATGGAAATCAAAGGACGCAATCTCCTTAACGGACTCCCTGAGAATATCGTTGTAAGCTCTGCCGAGATACGCGATGCACTCGTTGAACCCCTTTCAAGAGTCATCGACGCGATAAAGTCTACTCTCGAAAGAACTCCCCCTGAGCTCTCAGCCGATATTATCGACCACGGTATCACTCTGACCGGAGGCGGCGCTCTGCTGCGCGGTCTTGACAGACTTATCAACCGTGAGACAGGTATGCCGGTGTATATCGCTGAATACCCTCTCGACTGCGTTGCCGAGGGTACGGGAAGAATACTCGAACACATCGCTGATTATCAGGATGCTCTGACAGAAAACGTCAAGTATTATTAAGGAGAAGCAAATGCGTGAATTCCTAAAAAGCACCAGATTCAAAATAATGCTCTCTTTTCTCGCATTCCTCGTTGGTATAATGATCTACGCCGTCACTAAGGGCGGCTACTCTGTTTCAAGCGTTTCCTTCATTAATACCATGACCAAGCCGATAAGGAAGGTCACTAACGGCATAAGCATGAAGTTCGAGCGCAATGTTGATAAATTCAACAAGGCTGATGAGTATTACGAGGAAAACCAGCGTCTAAAGGCTGAACTCGGTGAGCTGAACAAAAAGCTCACTAACTACGATGCTCTCGTCGCTGAATGTGAGGAACTGAGAAAATTCGTGAGCATAAAAGAGGATCATGAGGACTATATCCTCTCAGTTCCGTGCAAGATACTGGGTTATGTTACCAATGATCCGTTCCGTTCCTTCACTATCGACAAGGGCTCGGAGGACGGCATCAAGCCGAACTGTCCGGTTGTTACTGCGGAAGGTCTTGTGGGTATCACCATTGAGGTCTCAAAGCACGTTACCACTGTGCGCTCGATACTCTCACCGGATCTCTCGATCGCTGCGGTATGCTCCTCGTCAAGCGCTGATACAGGTATCATCGAGGGCGGCGTTGTCGCTGCCGAGGAAGGTCTTACAAGACTTATCCACGTAAGCCCCGCACATCAGCTCAAAGAAGGCGATCTCATGATAACTGCCGGTTCGAGCGGTATGTTCCCGAAGGACTACCCTATCGGCAAGATAAAAAGTATCGGATATGACTCGAACGGTCTCTCCGTTACGGCTATGATCGAACCGTGTACCGACATCACACGTCTGACCTCTGTTATCGTTATCACCGATTTCAGCGGCAAAAGGGAGGATGACTGATGAGGCTCAGAACTTCCCGCGAACAGCGTATACTCCGCTTTAAAACAGTCGTGCGCTGGCTGCTCTACTACTTTCTGATACTCTCAAGCTTCATCATTATGACATCCGGCACATGGCGCAAACCGATCCTGCTTATACCTATCCCGATCTGCATCGCTATCAATAACGATCAGTATGCCTCTGTCTTTACGGGAGCAATATGCGGCTTCCTTATCGACATAAGCTGCAATAAGCTTTTCGGCTATAATGCGGTGATCCTCACAGTCTCATGCCTGATGACTTCCCTTCTGTTTGAACTGTATCTGAAAAACAAATTCGTGAACTTTATGGCTATTACTGCCCTCGCTGCCTTTATCCAGTGCTGGCTCGATTATAAATTCTACTACCAGATCTGGAAATACGACGACGTAAGCAGGATATTTACCAGAGTTTCTATGAGGATATGGCTCTATACTATGATCTCAGCCGTATTTATCTTCCTCATTATCAGATTTATCAACCACTTCTTTATGCCTAAAGCACACCTCTCTATCGAGGAAGCTATCAATACCCGCAATCAACAACAATAACCTCCGCATCCCCTGCGTTTTTACCTTTTCAGTAATACGCTGCTGTTGGCGGAACCCTTTTTCAAAAGGGTTTGCCCCGATAAGAGCCGCATATCACCGAAACCTGAAAACACACGGAAATGCGGGGGTTGCTTTCAGAGATGAAGGGAGAATATATTTGAAAAGTCTCACTGATAATATAAAATCCATAATAATCGTAATGCTTGTGATAATGCTGGGTGTACTGAGTGCGCTGCGCCTTATGGAGATACAGGTAGTCGGTGATGAAGACATCAAAACTCCGACCAAGTTCAGCAAGGACGCTGTGACATATACCCGTCAGATAAAGGCTACACGCGGCGGTATCGTGGATTACAACGGAAACGTCCTCGTCACAAACAACACCCGAACAGACCTCGTGCTGTGCAAATCGCTGTTTCCGGAAGACCTCGAAAAGGGCAACGAGACGCTTCTCGTCATATACAATGCCCTCAAAGAGCACGGCTGCGAATTCAAGGAAACTCTGCCGATAAGCAAGGATTCGCCCTATGTTTTTACCAACGATGAATCTCAGGAGGTCATCTCGAACCTCAACCTGAACGTATACGCAACTGCCGAAAACTGCATAGATAAGCTCATCTCGGATAACAAGATCTCCGCGAAATACACCGAACAGGAAAGACGTATCATCGCCGGTATGAGATATGAGATGATCGTTCAGGACTTCGCCTATAACATCGACATGGTACTCGCTAAGGGCGTTGACCAGCAGACTGTTGTTGACCTCAAGGAACTGAGCAACTTCTATCCCGGTATCGACGCTGTTGAGGCTTCTGAACGCCGTATCGTCCGCGGAGACATCCTCCCGCACGAGCTCGGCACAGTAGGTCCTATCTACGCCGAGGAATACGAGGAGCTCAAAAATCAGGGCTATGCGCTCAATGACGTTGTCGGCAAAAGCGGTATCGAGAGCGCTCTCGAAAAAACTCTGCGCGGTCAGAACGGCGAAGAGGAGATCACCGTTGATAAGGGCTCTGTGGTCGATGTGAAGACCATTGTTGACACCCACTCCGGCGACACCGTGAGACTTACCGTTGACGGCGCTTACCAGCTGAAGCTTCAGGGCATCCTCGATAACTTCATCAAGGAGTTCCCGAATATCAACACTAACCCTAAATTCAAGGATGTAAAGTGCGGCGCGATAGCAGTCCTCGATGCTAAAACAGGCGCTGTGAAAGGTCTTGCGACCGCTCCGACCTTCAACCTCAAGGACTACTCGACCAAATTCGATGAACTCCTGAAAATGGAGGATTCTCCCCTCCTCAACCGCGCTACACACGGTCTTTACCGCGCCGGCTCGACCTTCAAGACCATTACCGCTACTGCCGGTCTCAACGAGGGCATCGTCGATCCGAACACTACCTTCAACTGCCAAACAGATATGATCTACCACGGCGGCAAGTTCAGCTGTACCGGCAAGCACGGCAGCATCTCGATACGCCGCGCGATCGAGGTTTCCTGCAATATCTACTTCTATGAGCTCGCAGACAAGCTCGGTATCGACATGATAACCAAGTATTCCCAGCTTTACGGTCTTGGTCAGCACACCGGCATCGAGACCGGCGATGCTGCCGGCTATCTCTGTAACCCCGAGACCTTTGAAGAGCACGGTCTCACATGGTACATCGGTTATGTGCTTCAGGCGGCTATCGGTAACCAGGACGAGGGTATAACTCCGCTCCAGATGGCTTCAGTTGCAAGTACGATCGGCAACCACGGTACACGCTACAAGAACTACATCGTTGACAGCCTCTACGATTACGGCTCAGGCGACCTCGTTTCAAAAACTCAGCCAGAGGTCGCCTGCAAGATCGAGGAAAACTACGATTACGTATTCGATACCATCATCAGCGGTATGATAGACGCTTCAAAGAACAACTTCCCGGCTAAGTATTCGCTCTCCGATCTCGGATTCGATGTCGCTATCAAGACCGGTACTCCTCAGACCGGTAAGGACCTCGAAGAGCAGAGCTCGTTCTTCATCGGATTTGCTCCTGCGAATGATCCCGAAGTCGCTTTCGCCGGTATCATCGAGGGCGGTGAGTATTCAAAGTACATGATCCGCGACCTTATCCTCGGCTATCAGGAGTGCTACGGTCTCAACGGCGTAAAGCCGACCGCTACTCTTCCGCCGGAGGTCACAACTTCCCCCGAAGACAAAACTGCTACAACTACCTCAACTACTACAACTCAGCCTTACATCCAGCCTCAGATACAGATAGATCAGCAGGAACAGCAGCAGCCTCAGCAGTACCCGGATCTGCCGCAGATCCCGCAGAATCATCCGCAGGAACTCCCTCAGCAGCAGCCTCAGAACGAACAGCCCGCCGCTGAACCTCCTCAGAACGAGCAGCCTGCACCTGCTGATGAACAGCCTCAGAATGCCGCAGCTGATCCTCCGGATCCCGCTGCACAACCAGAATAATACAAAAATGCAGCCAGCGCTTTAAGCGTCTGGCTGCTTTTTTCACCGTTAAGCTGCGGAATAGCCGCTATTCATGCTCCGGGAGTTCTTCCCAGTTGTCAAAATCTCTTGCATCGCCGGTTATTTTATAGAGTGCTTTGTAATCAATGTTGTTTGAACCGTTCCAGAACATCGTCTGCAAGTACCTCGGAGCGCTGAGATTGCCGTTGATAACATCGTTATACGAAACGCCGTATTTCTCATGGTCTATACCTGCGTATTCAAGAATGCTCGCAAAGAAATAGTCATTTGAGAGCTCGTGCACGGAATCGGTCTTCAAAGGCTCAGCTGCGGTATTTTTCTGCTTTATAAGCAGAGCTGTCGTTATAACATCGTCGAGTGTTGCCTGCCTTTGTGACATTATTTCATTCGGAAGCCTTCCATGATCACCGAGGACAAGTATAGTCGAATTATCATATATGCCAAGCTGCTTCATCTGTTCAAAATATTCAGAAAGAATCTGAAATACTCCGCGCAGAGTAGTGCGTTCATCAGCCTTTGAAACGTTCTGATACAGCTCAGAGACCTCTTTGCTGACATCGTGCATACCGTTAATATGAATGAAGGTAAACGTTTTGTTTTCGCCCGTTCTGAGCCCTTTTTCCTTTAACTGAGCGTAGAGCTTGAGATCGACCTTATCAGATGTGAGGAGCGGTACAAGATCACTGTTTTCGCCGTCAACCGTTATGAAGTCCTCTGAGGGAGACTTGTTCACCATCGGCAGACAGAAGTCCTTTGCAGCATACGGAAACAGCTTATACATCGAAAGCCATGTCATAGTAGGGATGATGCCTTTTTCGCCGTTATAATTATACTCAATATCATCCTGATCTATTTTCTCGATATTGCTGCAAAATCCGGAGATCTGATCGTTGTTCCTGTAAGTTGTGTTGCTGTCAATGACCATTGTATTACGCCAGCCGTTTTCAAAAAGGAGCTTCGGAACGGTATCCCCTTTCCATATCCTGCTTACGTAATCAACGACATTTTCGCCCTCATAATGCTGACCGGAAAGCATATTTGGAATTGACGGAAAGGTATTCGTATAGTGCGAAACGTTGTTCCGATAATACGTAAAGCCGCCTAATTCACTGTTAAGCTCAGGATATTCTTTCAGTACCTCATCAAAGGTCTCGCCGTCAAAGCGGTCAACGATGAATACAACTATATTTTCATCGCCGGAAAGCTCAAGCAGTTTATTATAGGATAAACGTGCTGTGAAATTGCGGTCGTATTTGCTCCAGTCTACCTTTACTGACGTTGCTGCCAGACCTACTGTCTGCATCAGCACGATCACTATTGAAACATAGGCAACGACAGTCTCGCTGCGAAGCTTTATTCGTATCCTTTCGCCAAGTGCTGACCTGATAAAGGTCAGAAGCAACGGCAGCAGCAGCAGTAACAGATATACTATCAGATTGGCTGTAACAGCCGGCGAAAGCTCTGTGTTTGCAGCTTCATCTCCTGTGATCTGATTCATTTTGCCGTTCATAAACAGCTGCTGAGAATATCCTGCGATAAGTGCGCCGAACAGAAGATCCGAAAGAACTGTGTAAAGCGCTTTGTTAATAAAACAGGCAGCATTAAGCAATAATGCGATAAACAGCGATGCCTCCGCCGCTTTTAAAAGCATCGGAAAGAAGATCTCCCTGAAGCCTATTGTGAAATCACTCGGACTTCCGACAAATATCTCCATTGGAGAAAACAAAAATATCATGAATCCGAACGAAATACTTAAAGCTATGATGGCTGCCTCTGTTCTTTTGTCGATATGCAGCCTGTTTTTCAGCTTTTTCAATACAGCTGATTTTTCCAATTCCAATCCCCCTAATCAGTCCCTTTTCCCGAACGAAGTCCGGAGCAATAACCGCTGATGCCGGTTACCGAATACAAATTAATTATAGCTTAATAAACATGATATGTCAAGAAATACTGCATATGGAACAGCTCGAAGCAGCTGCCATTTTTTCACACGATCAAAAAAACTGACGTATAATCTTCCGATCGCAGTCAACAATATACTTGGAGGTGTTATACATGAAGAAAAATTCTTTATCAGATAACAACATGAAAAAAGGTACTAAGGGCTTTTATGCAGCTCTTGGAATAAGTGCAGTAATGATCGGTTCAGCTTGCTTTTTCGCTTATGACCACGGCGGCAGCAAGCCTGCAAATAAACTCGCCTCGCCCGAAGCGGCAGTCGATAAAAGAGCCGATGACATTCCCAAGACTACCTCATATCAATACACAGTTACCACACCGGTAACGACTGCTCCGCCGGTAAAGGTCACACTTCCGGAGGCGACCAGACCGCGCGAAATTACCACTATACCGCCGGCTAAGCTCAATGCGGACGCTCCGGTGATAGACACTGTTGCTGAACCGCCGGCTCAGCAGACAGCCGCTGAGAGCAGTCATACGGTACTCGAAAATCAGAAGCCGCCGCTCGCAGACATCGAAAATGTCATAAATCCTTTCAGCTGCGGCGAACTGGTAAAAAATGAGACCACCGGCGCATGGCAGACTCACAACGGTACTGATTTCAAGGCGGAGGTCGGAACGGAAGTCTACGCGGTATCATCCGGCGAGATAAAGGAGATCAAAAACGATCCGCTCTGGGGCATCACAGTCACTCTCGATCACCATAACGGCTATGTGACCAAATACTGCGGACTCGGCTCTGATCTTTCAGTCCAGCAGGGCGATACCGTCGCAGGCGGCGACCTCATCGGAGTTGTCGGCAATACCGCCGACATCGAAAGCAGCGAAGAACCTCATCTGCACCTCGAAATGACTCACAGCGGCAGATTCATCGACCCGCTCGGTGTCCTCAAAGGTTGATGTCAAAGGTACTGTATATGTGCTGCTGATGCAGTATTATTGCGACTTTTATCGGGGCAAACCTTTCTGAGGAAAGGTTCTTCCCCGAACCCCTTTCCAAAGACTTTTATTTCGTTTTTTTCGCAATGGTATAAAAAATTCCGGAAGTTATATAAACTTCCGGTTTTTTATTTTTGTGTTAGTTCTTATACCATTGCGAAAAAAACAAGCTGAAAGTTTTAGGAAGGGAGTTTAGCTCACGTTCCTTAACGAACATTAATATGTATGGTATCTCCGAGGGAGCATTCCCTCGGAGATTTTTGTTATTAAAGGGTTATAATTTCACCATTCTCGGATATCATCCTGTCAATAGCTATTGCCTTGTCGGGCATGAAGGTGAAGTAGATGACGATGTGGTTTCCGCAGGTCCTTGAATGTTTGACTGCCTTTTCGTAGACTTCAATGTGCCCGATGAAAGACTTTAGTATCTCGGGAGTGAGCTTGCGTATCTCTGTATACTGCTTGGCGTTGTTAATGAAGTCTCTGACACACTTCTCTCGCACTTTCATCTTGTCCAGCTGAGAATCGAGAGTGCTGAGCTTGGCTTTTATCTCTGACTGCTCCTTCTCGAAGTTTGCAGAGAGTATATCGTAGCGCTCATCCGTGATCTTTCCGTTTGACCTGTCCATGAAGAGAAGCTGTATCGCATTGTCGAGCTGACTAATTTTGGATTCATATTCGCTTCTAAGCTTTTCATTCTCCTTAAACTGCTTTTGAGCTTCAACCTCACCATTTGCCATTGCCATAGCGTAGAACTCGTCAGATTTGTTACGCGCATAGCTGACAACCTGTCTCAGATACCGAAGCACAATACTATCGAGCACCTTTTCTCGAATGTAGTGAGCGGTGCAGTCCGTGACGCGGCTTTGATAGCCGCCGCACATATAGTTATTCTTCTTCGGGTCAAGCGTTCTCGCTCGGTGTAGGTAGAGCTTTGAACCGCACTCCGCGCAGTAAAGAAAACCAGCGTACTTATCAGTCTCGCCGAACTTGTCCGACTTCTTTCTTCCTTCGTAGTGCTTCTGAACGGTGTCAAACAGCTTCCGTGAGATTATAGCTTCGTGTGTGTTCTCGAATATGAGCATATTCTCAGGCTCGTTCTTGAGCGTCTTTTTCAGCTTGTAGGACTTCGTGTAGGTGCTGAAGTTGACCGTGTCGCCGCAGTAGATTCGATTTTTCAACATCTCCCTGACTGTTTTCAGCGACCAGCGATAAGGCGAGCTTGTTTTCTGCTTGCCATATTTGCGAGCTCCATAAGCACTCGGAGTCAATACTTCCTCGGCGGTCAGTATGTCGCATATCTTTCGGACACCTTTACCCTCAGCACTCATTTCAAATATCCGATTGACGACAGGTGCGGTCTCAGGATTCGGTATCAAGTGTTTGTTTTCGTCCTTCATATAGCCGTATGGAGTTGTTGTTCCGACGCGCTCTCCTCGCTCACCTTTAGCTCGCTGCACTGCACGTATCTTCTTCGAGCAGTCCCGGGCGTACATATCATTGAACAAGTTTTTGATACCAGACATCTCATTGAAACCGTTAGCACTATCTACGTTGTCAGTTACCGCAATGAAGCGAACATCATATGCAGGGAACACCAACTCCATGAGCCTGTCTGTCTCCAAGTGGTCACGTCCAAGTCTCGACTGATCTTTCACAATGACTGTTCCGACCAATCCGTTCTCAACATCGCTTAGCATATGAACGTACTCGGGACGTGTGTTATCGGTGCCGCTGTAACCGTCATCGACGTAATACTGACAATTGCGGAAGCCATTCTTTTCGGCGTAGTCTTTCAGCATAAGTCTTTGATTTTCTATTGACAGCGACTCTCCTGCACGCAAGTCCTCCTGACTGAGGCGGCAGTACAGCGCTGTTATCTGTTCCGCGTTTGATTCTGTTTTCATATATCCTCCTGTTCCGAAGCGCTCGCTTCTGGAATCAAACCGAATAGGATACACCCACAGTATATCACTACCCGGCTCGAAAGTCCAGAGCTTTTTCAGCTTATTTTTTCACCGTTTATCAAGTGCTTTATCTTATCCTCAACGGTTTCGCTTGGCTTTTCAGGAGGTTTGAAAACAAGCGTCACGTCAAAGGTTTGTCCGTTAATGGTCATCTTTTTGTCAACGTAAAGAGCTTTTTCATTAGTTTCAGATCTCATATGAACTCCTTTCACGTCACACTTTTTCAAACTTACTATTCAATTTAAAATGATTCTTTGACTCCGGTCACACCTCCATGATTATAGGCGATAATTGTAGTTTTTTCTTTTTCTGACTCCAAGATTTTTCGCGTTTTCTTATTTTGACCTCAATTTGCAAATACTGTAAGTTCCGATATTTCGGCGGGCACTGCCCGTCCGAGGTAAATTGGCTGGCGGTTTGACGCCAGCCTTTTTCCTGCAAACCAAAAAGGGGCACGGGTTCTCCCGCTTCAGCGGCAGGCGGAATGCCGCTTGCGATGCTTGCCTTCCCAAAAGGGAAGAATTTTTGTCACCGTCACCACCTTTTCCTTTGCTAATAGTATTGGTGTGGTATCGCCACACTCGCTCCACGTTGTGCGACAATCGCGTTCAACGGGAGCGGTGGGGTAACTATACTATTTTGGTTTTGAAGGCGGCAAACTCGGGGCTTTCTGTGCGTGTTTCAGATCATCGTTCCTTACACGTTTCCTGTCATAGTTATTATTGCAAAGAAAAGAAGGCACATAGTTTATATAACTATCAAGTAATACATAACCGTTCTCTTTGCTATTATAATATATATTATCTTGTATACTTAATATATAAGCCTATGACATCATGACACAGCCCCTATGACAATTAACTTTTGAACTGAAGTGCAAGCTCTGCGTTGCGGAGCTTGTCTTCGTCCATGTCATAGTTGAGAAATGCGACCTCATAAGAGTTCTCGACCTGACGACCGTTGTCAGCATAATTGTTGTGGATACGAATGATGTCCTTCTGCGCAAGAGTTTTCAGTGCGCGCTCAACATTGCTCACCGACATTGCAGTGTCTCTTGCAATACCTGTGCGGCTTATGGTCGAACTTTTCTTTTCGCTGTCGTAGTAACAGAGTAAGTCCATCACCACCTTGAACTCGGCAGGCGTAGTGATGTTGAGATACTCAAGCGGTGAATTGACGCCGTTAGAGTACGCTGTGCAGTTGATAACGTTCAAATCTTTCATCTACATCTTCCTTTCGCGTTTCGAGTTTTTACTTGTGATGTCAAGAGCTGTCCGGACGTCTTAACTGTGTTCAGTATACACGCTCTCTTGACAAAAGTCAATAGATATAGTATACTATCTCTACCGAGTTCAATCTATAATCTATTTTTGTGAACAAATTGTAAACTTTTGGTTTCAAGCTATTTATACAGCTATTTTTAAAGCAATCCGCAGTGTTATGCCCTCTGACGAAATAGAACACTATTTCTGAAAGGAGTTATTATGTTTGAGATAGAAGCACACTACCATGACAGAAAAATATATCTTTCCGACAGCAGAGTTTATCCGCTCGGAGAGATACTTCTGCGCTATTTTTCAATGAATTTTTATGACTTAGGTGAACTGTTTGGCGTATGTGAACGTGCAAAGTCAGAGCTGAACATAAGTTCCATGTTCTGCCCTGCTGACATAGGCAAGTGCGCACAGGAAATTGAATTCGCATACGATAGCATCATGGACATTGCGAAGTCACTTCCGCCCTACGACACAAAACATTTCCGGCACGGTCTCCTGAGAAATCTGTTTGCGTACTACAACGACATTTTTGATGAGCCATTTTATGAGGACTCGGAGTTTGAAGTCGATGACTACAACGAACACTTTGTCAACGCAGAGAGCACTCCTGTGTCCTTTGAGGAAATGTATATCACAGAAGATTTGAAAGAACTGCGAGCGTTATCTGATTACGAATTTGACAGCAAGAAAGTTTTCAGCAACTATGAAAACAGAAAAGACGCTGCTGACTTCGCAACTTGTATCGAGCAGATGACGAACGAGTTCTCAACTTTTATCGAGGACATTATCCGCGTCAAGAAAATCTTTATGCCGTTCGTTGACGAGCTTTGTGACCACAACAGTTACCCGACAACTCAAAAAGTAATTGATACTTTTCAGCGTTATACAAGTATTGCTTCAAGCGGAAGTATGTGCATGGGGCACACGGTTATCGAAACAAAAAAAGGTCCCATACTCTGTGAGACTTATCGTTTCACATCGCTGGGAGCCTTTCTGTATTTTGAATTATTCAAGTGCATTGAGGAGAAGTTTATGCCTGTCAAGTGCCGCAACTGCGGTCGGTGGTTCATCATGAAGCACACTACCTTCTCACACTACTGCAAGCGCCTGGTCAGCAGTAATCCGCCTAAGACTTGCCGTGACAATGCAATGAGCCACAACTTCAAGGAGAAGATAAAGAGTGATCCTGTGTGGGAGATATACAATCGTGCATACAAACAGCACTACGCTCGCTATATGAAAAAGAAAATGAGCAAGTCACAGTTCGCTGAGTGGGGAGAATACGCTATCGAGCTGCGAACTAAAGCTGCTGATGGCAAGTTGGAGATGGAGGAGTATCAGAAATTGATTAAGATATAACAATGGTATTACCCGAAAACTACAAAACCAACAGCTAAATGCTGTTGGCTCTGTAGTTTATGCTGTATTTTAAGGAGATATCTATAAAAAGACTTTCTCAGGCTTTTAAATGATTATACTCCAAAAAGGAGCTTATCGTACGCAGGGAACGGCCAGTAGGTCGCGGACGTTACTGTCTCAGCCTTGTCAGCTGCACTGCGGAGCTTATCCATAGCCGGCAGCATTGTGTCGCGGACAAACTCAGAAGCCTTTATTATCTCATCGATATCCTTGAATTCGGCAATCGCAGTTTCGAGTTCTGTTGTGGCAGTATCCATTTCGTCTATAAGCTCTGAGAGTTCGGTGACAAGCTTTGTCTCGTACTTACATGCAGCCTTGGATACGCTCTTTTTAACAGAGACAGCAGAAGCAGTATCAGCAGCAAACTTGGCAACAGCAGGGATTATCTCCTTACGAGCCATATCCACCATTGTTGTAGCTTCAATGTTGACAGTCTTTACATAGTTTTCGAGCATTATATCACAGCGTGAAAATATCTCAGCTTCTGTGAAAATACCGTGTGAAGTGAGCATATCCACGTTCTTTTTATCGCAGATATGCGGCATTGCGTCAGCAGTGGTCTTCAGGTTCATGAGTCCGCGTTTCTCAGCCTCAGCTATCCATGCATCGTCATAGCCGTTTCCGTTGAAGATTATGCGCTTATGTTCCTTTATAGTGCGCTTGATGAGTTCGTGGAGCGCTGAATTGAAATCGGATACGCTTTCGAGTTCATCAGCGAACTGCCTCAGCACCTCAGCAACAGCAGCATTGAGGTGGATATTTGCACAGGAGATACTGTTGGATGAGCCGAGCATACGGAATTCGAACTTGTTTCCAGTAAATGCAAAAGGCGAAGTACGGTTGCGGTCAGTAGTGTCCTTGCTGAACTGAGGAAGCACATCAACGCCGAGTTTCATTTTCTCTTTAGTTGTTCCGCCGTATGGAGTATCATTTTCAATGGCATCAAGAACAGCGGTCAGTTCATCACCGAGGAATATAGATATAACAGCAGGCGGAGCTTCGTTTGCACCAAGACGGTGATCGTTGCCGGCTGTAGCAACAGAAAGTCTCAGCAAGTCCTGATAATCGTCAACAGCCTTGATAACAGCAGCAAGGAACAGCAGGAACTGTGCATTCTCAGCCGGTGTTTCTCCGGGAGAGAGCAGATTCTCACCCTGATCTGTGGAGATAGACCAGTTGTTGTGCTTGCCGGAACCGTTCACGCCAGCAAAAGGCTTTTCGTGGAGCAGACAAACAAGTCCGTGACGGAGAGCAACTTTCTGCATTACCTCCATTGTAAGCTGGTTGTGGTCGGCAGCGATATTTGTAGTATCATAGATAGGCGCAAGTTCATGCTGTGCAGGAGCAACTTCATTGTGCTTTGTCTTGGCAAGGATGCCGAGCTTCCAGAGCTCTCTGTCCAGATCAGCCATATACTCTGCAACTCTCGGCTTGATAGAGCCGAAATAGTGATCGTCCATTTCCTGTCCCTTGGGCGGCATAGCACCGAAGAGAGTTCTTCCTGTCATAATGAGGTCTTTTCTTTGCTTCCACATATCACGGTCAACAAGGAAGTATTCCTGCTCGGGACCAACGGAGGTCTTTACACTCTTTACGCTTGTGTTTCCGAAAAGTTTTAAGATACGCAGTGCCTGCTTATTGATAGCCTCCATGGATCGGAGAAGCGGAACTTTCTTATCCAGTGCCTCACCTGTATAAGAGCAGAATGCAGTCGGGATGTAAAGTGTGCCGTCCTTTATGAAGGCGTAAGAAGTGGGATCCCACGCAGTGTAGCCTCTTGCCTCAAATGTTGCGCGAAGTCCGCCGGACGGGAATGACGAAGCATCAGGCTCGCCCTTGACGAGTTCCTTTCCGGAGAACTCCATAATAACTCTGCCGTCGGGAGCAGGGGAGATGAAACTGTCGTGCTTCTCGGCAGTCACACCAGTCATCGGCTGGAACCAGTGTGTGTAGTGTGTGGCGCCCTTTTCTACCGCCCATTCCTTCATGGCTGCAGCTACTGCATTGGCAACGGATATATCAAGTGGAGTTCCCTTGACAATAGTTCTTTTCAGTGACTTATACACCTTCTCTGAAAGTGTAGCCTTCATTATTCTGTCATCAAATACCATCGAACCAAAGAAATCAGTTATTTTTTCCATTGTAATTACCTCCCGGTATTATATAAATGTGTAATCAACTGCGGATAATTTTGTAATTATTATCCGCAGCGACACTGTAATATTATGCTTTTTCCCATTCAGCTGAATCGTGGAGAGCATTATAGCCTTCCTCACCTGTACGAATCTTGATAATGTTTTCAATGTCATAAATGAACATCTTACCATCACCGTAGTTACCTGTGTAGAGGGCGGCCTTAGCTGCTGCAACTACCTTCTCCACAGGAACTGCACATACTGCGATCTCAGCTTTTACCTTAGGAAGCAGATTCATTTCTACTGTAGTACCACGATAGTAGTTTGTCTGTCCGTTCTGCATTCCGCAGCCGAGAACATTTGTAACTGTTATGCCCTTTACGTCTATAGCTTCCATAGCCTCAATGAACTGCTGGAGCTTTTGCTGTTTGAATATGACTACAATGTTGGTAAGCTTGTTTGTACCGTCTGGTGAAGGAACTGAATAGTTCTCAACTTCAACAGCCTTGTCAACGGGAACAGCAGGTGTGTCGGAAGTTCCGACCTTTTTAACGCTCTTTGCGTCATCTTTTGTATAACCATACATTCCGGCATCTGTAAGAGCAGGTGCAAAGTCTGCATAAGAGGATATAAGACCGTGCTCTGTAACATCAAGACCAATGATCTCCTCCTGCTCAGAAGCGCGGAGACCGATAGTCTTTTTAATAGCAAAGAATACTATTGTCATTGAGATTGCCGTAAATGCTGCAATTGCTGCGAATCCTGTGAGCTGTCTGCCAAGAAGTCCGAAGCCACCACCGTAGAAGAGACCTGCGAGCTGATTACCGTTCTGGTCAGCCAGTGAATAACCGGGAACATCAGGATTTGCAAAGAGACCAACTGCTATAGTGCCCCAGATACCGTTCATCATGTGGACTGCTACTGCACCAACAGGATCGTCGATGTGGAGCTTGTAATCAAGGAACCAAACACCGAAGCAAACAAGTAAACCTGAAACGATACCTATGATAGAAGCACCGAGACAATCTGTAACATCGCAGGGAGCTGTGATACCAACAAGTCCAGCCAATGAAGCGTTAAGACACATTGAAACATCAGGCTTGCCATATTTTAACCATGTGAATATCATACAAGTAACAGTTGCGATTGCAGGAGCAACTGTTGTTGTAAGGAATACTGAACCGAGCTGATCAACCGAAGTACAAGCTGCACCGTTGAATCCATACCAGCCAAACCAGAGTATGAAGCATCCGAGAGCTCCTATTGTAAGGTTATGACCGGGAATGGCGTTGACCTTGATATCGCCGTCCTTAGTTTTTGTGAACTTACCGATACGGGGGCCGAGTATAGCTGCACCAACGAGAGCTGCGATACCGCCGACCATATGGATATGTGCTGAACCTGCGAAATCGTGGAATCCCCACTGGCTCAGCCAGCCGCCACCCCAGCCCCAGTGTGCCTCGATAGGATAAACGATAGCACTGATGATAGCTGAGTATACGCAGTAGGATAAGAATTTAGTACGTTCAGCCATTGCACCTGAAACGATAGTTGCTGTTGTTGCACAGAATACAAGGTTGAATACAAAGTTTGACCAATCGAATGAACCGTAGGATGTGAAAATATCAAATCCGGGCTGTCCGATTATTCCGACTAAATCTTCACCAAAGAGAAGTCCGAAGCCTATAAGAATGAAGACAACTGTACCGATACAGAAGTCCATAAGATTCTTCATAATGATATTGCCTGCGTTCTTTGCGCGTGTGAAGCCTGTCTCCACCATAGCAAATCCTGCCTGCATGAAGAATACAAGTGCAGCTCCGATAAGGAACCATACACCAAAGATTACACCATTTGTCTCATCCATGGCTTGTTGTAAGATCGTCTGAGTGTCCATATAAATACCTCCTTAAAAAGTTACAGCAGAAATAACAAAGGAGTGTACGATGTACCGACAACTCAGTACATCATACACCCCATTGTGCGTGGATTTATCGCTATAAAACCAAAACAGCGCCGCAGACTAATAGTCTGCAGCGCCCTTGCTGTTTACAATGCCATTATATTCCCTTTACTTCGATTTGTCAATAGCTTTTTTAAAATTTGGCCTATCTCACATTTTACTGTGAATTTGATGAAAACATCTATCAAATTTTAACATAAATGCAAGATCAGCATTTTTTCTGTTGACATTTCAGCTTAAAAGTGATAGTATGTTTCTAAACAAGGACGTTTTAGCAGATTATTTGTCTGTTGGAACGTCTTTTTTATTATTTATCAAACGTTGGAGGAATACAGAAATGTGTACGATAATGTGTTACTGCGGCATCAGCGGCGGTACAGGAAAAGTTATGGAAGGTTTAAAGACTACAGTCTCACGAGGTCCTGACGATCAAAGGATAGTAAAGGTACCCGACGGTATTCTCGGCTTTCAGCGCCTGTCTATAATGGGACTTACTCCCGAGGGAATGCAGCCTTTTGAACTTGATGGAGATTTTGCAGTATGTAATGGCGAGATATATGGTTTCCGAAAGCTCAGGGACAAGCTCATTGATATGGGCTATATTTTCAGAAGCGACAGCGACTGCGAAATTCTTCTTCCCTTATACAGAGAATACGGAACGGATATGTTCTCACTGCTCGATGCTGAATTTGCCTGTGTTATATATGATTGTGTTGAGCGTCAATTCATAGCCGCAAGAGACCCGATAGGCATACGTCCGCTGTATTACGGAAAGTCCGACGATGGCACAATGGTGTTTGCCAGCGAGCCTAAAAACCTTGTAAAGATATGTAAAAAAATCACGCCATTTCCACCGGGACATTATTATAAAAACGGAGAATTCCACTGCTACTGCAATATCACATCTGTTGACAAAGTGATCAGTGATGATATCGACACAGTATGCAGAAATATCCACGATAAACTGGTGGCAGGCGTTGAAAAGCGTCTCGACTCTGATGCAAAAGTTGGATTTTTACTATCCGGCGGTCTTGACTCGTCACTTGTATGCTCCATAGCACAGAAAAAAAGCGACAAACCCATAAAGACCTTCGCTATCGGCATGAACACGGACGCTATCGACCTTAAATATGCTAAACAGGTGGCTGACTATATCGGAAGCGATCATACAGAGACCATTATCACAAAAGATGATGTGATTTCTGCTATTGAAGATGTCATACATCTGCTCGGAACTTATGATATAACCACAATTCGTGCAAGCATAGGAATGTACCTGCTATGCAAAGCTATACACGAGCAGACCGATATACGCGTCCTTCTCACAGGGGAGATCTCAGACGAGCTTTTCGGCTATAAGTATACAGACTTTGCGCCGTCTGCGGAAGCTTTTCAGAAGGAGTCCGTCAAGCGTGTAAAAGAACTCCATATGTATGATGTTCTCCGTGCAGATCGTTGTATCTCGGTAAATTCTCTTGAAGCAAGAGTTCCTTTTGGCGACCTTGACTTCGTTAAATATGTAATGGCTGTCGATCCTGAATTGAAGATCAATAAATACAATAAAGGAAAATACTTGCTTCGCCGCGCTTTTGAGGGAGACTATCTGCCCCGCGATATCCTTTACCGTGAAAAGGCAGCTTTCTCAGACGCGGTAGGTCACTCTATGGTGGATCACCTTAAAGAATATGCCGAGAATTATTATTTGGACGAAGAATTTGAGCTTGACTGCACAAAGTATTCCCATGCAAAGCCCTTTACCAAGGAGTCGTTGCTTTACCGTGAGATATTTGAGAAGTTCTATCCGAATAACAGCAAAATGGTAGTTGATTTCTGGATGCCGAACAAGGATTGGGAGGGCTGTGATGTAAACGATCCCTCTGCCCGCGTACTTTCAAATTACGGTGAGAGTGGAAAATAAACCTAACGCAAAGCTGTGCAGACCGTTTAATTGGAGGATTAATAAATGAGTAAAAGGCCTGTTATTGGAGTTATCCCCCTTGTTGACTATAATAAAAAAAGTTATTGGATGCTTCCCGGCTATTTCGGAGGAATAATTGAAGCGGGTGGTCTGCCCGTAATGCTTCCGCTGACCAGTGACATTAAAGTTATCGAACAAATAGTATCTATGTGCGATGGATTTATATTTACAGGCGGTCAGGACGTTGAACCGAAGCTTTATTCTGAAAGAAAGATCAGTGCCTGCGGTGAGTGCAGTCCCGAAAGAGATGCTATGGAGGTGCTTCTTCTTGATCACATAATTGAGCTTGATAAGCCGATTCTTGGCATATGTCGTGGTATACAGCTTATAAATGCCGCACTTGGCGGAACTCTCTGGCAGGATATCCCATCCCAGTTTTCTGATATGGTACCACACTGTCAGAAGCCGCCGTATGACGTTTCGATACATGAAGTTAGTATAGAACACAGTTCTCCTTTGTACGATCTTCTGAAAACGGATACCATCCCCGTAAACAGTTATCATCATCAGGGAATCCGCAGTTTGTCGCCTGAATTAAAGAGCATGGCATATGCTCCTGATGGACTTGTCGAAGCTGTCTGCGCCCCCGGTCACAGATTCCTCTGGGCAATACAATGGCACCCCGAACTGTCTTATCGAAAGGATATTAACAGCAGACTGATTTTCAAAGAATTTGTTCGGCACTGCTAATCGATAAGATCATTTTGGAAACGAGATAAATGCTCAAAAGGCAAGATCTGTCTGCCGCGGAACAGCCCGCAGCCGTCGTTGATGAGTTGATTATTTATAGCCTTGAACATATTTACGTCAATCTTTGCAAGCTCCAGCTCCTGCAATTTGGTAAGGCGCTCGTATGCTTCATCAAAATATATACACTCGCCAACGGGTATCTCATCACGCTTTGTACGCCTTGCCTCCTGCAACTTCTCATAGCCGAAGTGATTTGCCTCACCTATCTCCGCAAAGTCGTCCATATCCTTGGTGCGTAGCTGTAATTCGGTAAAGCAGCGTGCAAGATTATCGTAAAAAGTTATATGCATCGACTGATACCCTGTGCTTCTCGGAAATGTCACATAGTCGCGGTAGTACGGTCTGACATTTTCTTTTAGCTTGTCGGAATACTTTTCTTCGCTGAATCCCGAAAGCTCTGCGGTAAACCCTCTTTCCTCAAGAAATTCGGGGACAACATCTGCTATCTCATAGAGATATTTCTTCTCAATCTCGCTTTTTTCATCATCGTTTTTGATATGACAGGAAGGTATTGAAATAACTATACGATATGCGATAAGATCACGGAAGCATATTAGCCTGCTTTTAATTTCAGCTTCTGATGGAAATTCACCGTTCTTTTTATAATACTTGTAAATATATTCCAGGATATACCCATTGAATTTTTCCTCTGCTCTTATCAGTGACTTTATCCGTCCCTTGAATGTGAACGCAAGGAACGGATATTTTTGTGTCATGTATTTATAGAATTCTTTTATCCTGTTTGACTGCGATGTTAGAAAGTCGTTATGTTCAAGCAGTTCAATTATCTGTATCAGAAAATTACAGTGTACAAGGTCGATAGTATTTCGGCTTTCTATTGCCGAGCTTTTCAAATCAGAGGAATACCGGTGCAGTATTTTCAGCACAGTATTCCCCGAAAATAAGTAATCGTTCAAAGATATCATTTCACTTCACCTCATTATCAGTCGTTATAGTCGTTGTCGTGGTGACTGATGTTGTAACAGTGGAGGTACTGGCCGAGCTGTCGGAAGAACTGCTCCCGCTGACAGTGACAGTAGTGACAGTTTTCCCGTCCTCTGAGACAATAGTTTTTGTCCCCTTGAATTTTTTGTTTTCCATTTTATACACCTCACTTGATTATCTTGAAACAAACTGTTTTCGCGTTGATAAGCGGACTGTGATACTCAAAATAGACCGTTCCCGAAACAGGTGATCTTATCTCTGATACAAGCTCGCCGTCAAAGGGGGCGGTGATGCGTCCGAGTATGTCTCCCCTCTCAACAGTTTTACCTATGTCCGTGAGGCTGACGAATATGCCTGCCGCCTCGGACTGCACCTGCCTTGTATCGCTCTCGTTCATTATCACCGTTACATATCCCGGAGGAGTTTTAGCGCTGACGATACCCCGTTTATCCATAAATCTAAGGATAGCGTTCACAGCCTCATCAGCTGCTTTTTCGTCTATCTCATCAGTGGCATTTGCATAAACAGAAAACGCTTTAGTCTCCCATATCTGCCAGTTGTAATTGAGCGTTGTGGTATCATAGGGACGCGGCTTGCGGACAATGCCGAATTCAAGTCCGAAGTCCTTCATCAGCTCACTGTCCGTAAAGCCGGTGTCCATGACCTTTACATGGGGCAGGAAGTTTCCCTGCTGATAAAAGCTGGCAAGCTGTATGCCGTATTCGTAGTCCTTTATCCTGGTGAATATACCGTCTGCGATGCGCTGAGTAGTCTCACCCTGATCGTAGCCGGGAAACATTCGGTTGATGTCGGTGTTGTCCATTGCCCAGAAACGCTTGCCGATGTTCATGGAGTAGTAGTTCACGCAGGGGATAACAAGTATCTCGCAGTCCTCGGCGATACGTCCCTTTGACTCCAGCTTTTTAAGCTCCTGCACCATACGGCTGCAAACATACATCTGCTGGACCTCGTTTCCGCGCATAGCCCCCACTATTGCGAGAGCCTTTTTGCCGTGTCCGAAACGGTAGCCGATGATGTCCAGCTGTTCGCGGTAAGGCGACTTCATCGAAAAGAGAATTTTCTTCTTCATTGCTCCTCACCTCCCGATGTCATCAAGATCCTTGCAAGCAGCGAACCGCCGTAAACTACGGGATATTCACGCATCGTAAATATCATTCCGTCACAGACTGCAAGAACTTTTTCGACCACCTTTGACGTCAGCGGATCGACTACATCGCCGATGTGGTCGCCTTTCTTAACGGTATCGCCAAAGCTTGAAACAGGCACGAATATTCCAGCCGCACCGGAGTTCACAAAGCCTACCTCGTGTCCCTCGGACACAACAGGCTCACGGACCGGAACAGTCTCGCCGTGCCACATTCCCAGCTCTTTCATGAGATTGAGTATGCCGCCGAAAAGCTGCTTGCAGTATTCCTTGGTTATACGCATACCCACTCCCATTTCCACAACGAGAGTTTTGGTTCCCCTTGTGTTCAGCGTATGAGCGAGAGTGGACTCCAGAACTGTCGCAGATTCATGTACCCACACAAAGTCCACGTTCATCATTTTTGCATAGGGCAGAAGTGTCGGCGCAGTGGGAACGCTCATGCGTATCTGAGGAATCTCACGGAGAAAAATATTGCTTGAATGAACGTCAATGCAGACGTCAGAGCCGCTGAGATCGTCAATTATCGAGGAGCAGATGACCTCTATCATCGTGCCGTCCTTTGTGCCGGGAAAAACACGGTTCATGTCCAGATCAAACATGGGAATCCCGCGGGTAATGCTGTCTATTCCCATTGGATTCAGCGCAGGGTAAATGTCGAGGATACCGTCAAGCTGATCTATGTGCTCATCGACGAATTTCCCCACCATATAGGCAAGATACTGCCCCTCCAGCTCGTCGCCGTGAGTGCCTGTAACAAGGCTCAGACGGGTCTTGTTTTTGCCGTTCTGTATCCGCCGTTTCTGGATATTCAGATTTTCATTGACTGCAAGTGCGGCGCTTGCAATAGTCTCTATCATTGGAAGTCCTCCTTTCATTATGACAGCACCGAACGCACAAGCTGTAACTGCTTTGTGTACTTTCCGAACATCACGCCTCTGTCAATGGCGCAGTCACGGAAATCACGTCCCTGTGATATCACAAGGTAATCATCGTTCACGGCACAGTTATTCGCAGGGTCGATGCCCTCCCAGTGATCGCCCGTCCAGTACTCAACCCATGAGTGTGTCTCGCCGTCACAGAATGCAAGTCCGGCAATGTAACGTGCGGCGATACCGTCCATTCGCAGAAGTGAGATGAGTATGTGGGAGAAGTCCTGACAGACGCCGGCTTTCAGCGCAAACGCCTGCGCCGCAGTTGTTGAAGTATCAGTGACGTCCTTTTTGTACTCTATGAGGTCCGACAATATATCGCTGAAAAATGCAGCTCTGTCGGGAATACTGCCGATATATCTGTCCTTCAGCTCCGCATAGAACTTTCTCAGCTCATCATCTGGAGCAGTGTACTCGGACTGATAAAGATAGCAGGGCATATAGTCAGTGCGGTGCTTTACGGAGTCCACCTCAGCAGTTCCCTTTATTTCAAAGTCAAGGTAGCGGTGGTCGTCCCTCAGATAGCCTGCCGTCACATTGTTGCCGAATGCGTCAACAGTCTGCTGAGTCGGAACATATGGAGAAATATTCAGACTGCACGAAAGAATATGCTGAGAAGTGCTCTCCGGAGGCATTATACGAAGTGCAAAGCTGTGGTCGTGAACGTAATCATCGAATGTCAGCTTGGTGGAAAAATAGAAGTTAATTCGTTTCATACCGCCGCCCCCATTGGTTCAAAAAGATGTTCAAGATCAACGAGTGCGGTGCTGCTTTCCGATGAATATTTCTCCGCAGAGCCTACTATATCCTCGATCTCTCCGAAATACTGTGAATTGCAGCAGAACGGCGTATTTTCGGGGACATTTTTAAGTCTCTTGCAAAGGCGTCCGAACTCCTTTTTGACCAATTTGTAGGAATAGCCTGTGCGCATATACAGGTCGAGCCGCTCCACTGTTTTTCCGCAGTAGATGATGTTTTTCTTTTCTTCATCGTATACATTGTCGGCAATGCAGCCCCAGAACGCATACAACTGATCCACAAGCGGAAGAAGTGAAAGCCGTGTATTTTCCGACATTTCAGACTTTGCAAGGGTGTCCTTTGCAAGCTGCAAAAATGAAAGCGTTTCCGTTGAAATTTCCTCACGGAGAACTATGCCGTTGTCATATGCTCTTTCAAGACTGTATGCGACGGAGTTCGGATTTGTACTGTCATAAAGAAAGCTGCGGAAGAAATCCCTGTTGCTGCCGTAGCTGTCGGAAAGCCCGAAATATCCCAGATATTCAGCATATCCGGACCTATTGTCTATGGTTCTGTCATAGAGCTTCTGCAATGTTTTCAGAGTTGTGAAAACCCTTTCGGTATAGCGTCCCAGCCAGTAAAGGCGGTCGCTGTGTTCTAACGAGATAGTACCCATGTATCCTTAAAGCCTCCTCCTTGCGATGAGTTTACTACGAATGAATCGGGATTTCGCGAGAACCGTGTAAGTCCCGACGCCCACACCTTTGTTATTTCGCCTGTCAGCACAAATGCTCTCAGGTCGGCTTTACGCATCACCGTTTCGCCGTTGTCGAGAATCGGCAAATGATTATAGTTCTGCGGAATTCCTCTAATTTTTCTTTTGTAAGATCGTTGCCGAAGACTACTCCGTATCCGCCGGCCTCCGCAACGTCCTTGATGACCAGCTTTTCGAGATTGTCCAGAACGTACTTCATGTCGTCCTCATAGAACGGCAGATACGTCGGAGCATTGTGAAGTATCGGCTCCTCGTCAAGATAGTATTTTATCATCTTAGGCACAAAATAATAGATTCCCTTGTCGTCAGCCACGCCGTTTCCCGGAGCGTTTATAATTCCCACATTTCCGCTGCGGTAGACCTCCATGAGATTGGGTATTCCGATAAGCGATTCAGGCAGGAAGTTCAGCGGGTCAAGATATTCATCGGCAATTCTGCGGTAAAGAACGCCTATCCTTGTCTTGCCGCCCGAATAAGTTCGGTGATAAAGGATGTTGTCCTCGACAAAAAGCTCATCGTTCTGCACAAGTACCGAACCAGTATGCTCCGCCAGATAGGAGTGCTCAAAGTATGCCGCATTATACCGCCCGGGAGTTAGTATCGCCCTAATGCCGCCGCAGTTTGCATTCTCCATGGTCTCTTTCAGCAGCTTTGCATAGTTGCGGTTATCGACTATATCGTTTTCCTGAAACGCCTGCGGTGCGGCGATACGGGTAAGCTCCCTTGCGATGAGCGGATAGGACGCGCCCGACGGTATCCGCAGATTATCCTCCAATATGTACCACTCGCCGTCCTTTGCCTGTACAAGGTCGATACCCGAAATATGGCTGTAAACCTTGTTTTTCGGAGTTATCCCCTCGCACTGAGCAAGGTACCCCTTTGAGATGTAGATGAAGTCCTCGGGAATGATTCCGTCTCTGACTATCTTTTTTTCGTGGTAAATATCAAAAAGGAACTCATTCAGGGCGTTAACACGCTGAACAAGTCCCTTTTCAATGCTCTTGAAATCCTCCGCAGGAATCACCCTCGGTATCGGATCGAACGGGAAAAACTGTTCATTGAAAACACCGTTTTTATATATGCCGAACTTAACGCCGTAACGTCTTAAAAGCTCATTGATCTCGTCTGCGTTGCCCACTGCCTTTGTGCACTGTTCATTATTCTGCTGTGTCATTGTTATCACTCCATTCTTCTGCAAACAATAAAGGCGCCTATCCATGCGGATAAGCGCCTTTGCTTTTTGCTTTATTACACTTTTATGATATCACAACTGAAACGAATTGTCAATAGAATGACAATAATTTTTTATGTTACTCATACATCATCCACAGCCGTTTTCCTGTTTCGGTCAGAAACGTTTCTGTATCTACAGTCTGCTTGTTTTTCAAGCTTGATATTGCTGCAAGATCACCCGTCATTATACCATCACTTATCGTCTGAAGTATTGCTTTTTCGAGCCTGTCAGCATAGTCACAAAGCGCAGGGATTACATCAAGCTCGCCTCGTTTTCTCAGCGCACCGCTCCATGCGAAAACAGTTGCTACAGGGTTGGTCGATGTTTTCTCACCCTTGAGATACCTGTAATAGTGCCTCTGCACAGTTCCATGAGCAGCTTCGTATTCGTATTTGCCGTCAGGGGATACAAGTACAGATGTCATCATTGCAAGACTGCCATAAGCAGTAGCGACCATATCCGACATTACATCTCCGTCGTAGTTTTTGCACGCCCATATGAAGCCGCCATCAGAGCGGATAACCCTTGCGACTGCATCATCTATAAGTGTATAGAAATATGCTATACCAATGGCTTCAAACCGTACTTTATATTCTTTTTCGTATATGTCGGCAAAAATATCCTTGAAACGATGATCGTATTTCTTGGAAATAGTGTCTTTAGTTGCAAACCATAAGTCCTGCTTTGTATCAAGAGCATAATTGAAGCAAGAACGCGCAAATCCTTCTATGGATTTGTCCTTATTATGAAGTCCCTGAATGATTCCGTCACTGTCAGAAAAATCATATATCAGCTCAAATGATCCGTTGCCGTTCTTATCAGTGACTTTTAACTCAGCCTTGCTGCCCTTTTCGACCCGCATTTCGGTATTTTTATATACATCCCCGTAAGCATGACGGGCAATAGTGATAGGCTTTGTCCATGTCGGGATATATGGCGTGATACCATCAACAAGTATGGGAGCACGAAACACTGTTCCGTCAAGGAGCGCTCTTATTGTGCCGTTTGGAGACTTCCACATCTCTTTCAGCTCATATTCGTCCATTCTGGCAGCATTCGGCGTGATAGTTGCGCATTTTACCGCCACTCCGTATTTCTTGGTTGCTTCTGCTGATTCAACAGTGACTTTATCATCAGTTTTATTTCTGTATTCAAGTCCGAGGTCATAATATTCCGTCTTCAGGTCAATATACGGAATAATAAGTATATCCTTTATCATCTTCCATATCACACGTGTCATTTCATCGCCGTCCATTTCGACAAGCGGTGTTTTCATTTTGATCTTTTCCATATTTATCAGCCTTTCTATCTTTTTTCCATATCAATGTATGGCTTTTCCTTATTGATCGATTTGTATGCGGGACGCATGATACGCCTGCCGCTGTTTATCTCCTCGAATCTGTGAGCGCACCAGCCTGCCATTCTTGAAACAGCAAACAGAGGAGTAAACAGGTCGGGTGGTATTCTCAGCATCTTATAGACGAATCCGCTGTACATATCAATATTTGCACACATTGCTTTTCCCAACCTTTTTACATCTTCAAAAACTTTGGGCGTAAGACGCTCTATCGATTCAATAAGGCGGAATTCCTTTTCAAACTCTGTACCCTCAGCCATCATTCCTGCATACTTTTTCAGTATTACAGCTCTCGGATCAGACAGCGTATACACAGCGTGTCCCATACCATATATCAGACCGCTGCCGTCACCTATTTCCTTGCACAGCAGTTTTCTCAGCACATCAGCTACTTCGTCATCATTCTCCCAGTTTTTAACATTTGCCTTTATTATCTCCTGCATTTCAAGTGCTTTATGGTTCGCACCGCCGTGGCGTGGACCTTTCAGTGAACCTATCGCTGCTGAATATGCAGAATACGGGTCTGTTCCGGATGAAGTAAGTACACGGCAGGTAAATGTTGAGTTGTTGCCTCCGCCGTGTTCAGCATGGAGCATAAGCATTAGGTCAAGCAGTTTTGCTTCATCGTGTGTGAACTTTCTGTCAGTGCGGAGAGTTGAAAGAATGTTTTCCGCTGTGGATTGTCCCTTTATCAGAGGGTGCATTATCATTGATTTATCATCATAGCATCTTCTTTTTGTCTCATAGGCACAGACCATTATAACAGGCATCTTTGCAATGAGTGATACGGCTGTATCAACCTCATGCTCGGAAGTTTTTGATTCCGGAGCGTTGTCATAAGAATACAGCGAGAGAACAGCTCTTGCCATTTTATTCATGATATTGGGCGATGGCGCTTTTAATATCATATCTTCAAAGAAGTCCTGAGGGAGCGCACGTTCATCAGATAATGTCATTATGAATTCATCAAGCTCGTTCCTGTTCGGAAGTCTGCCTGTAAGCAGAAGAAAAACTATCTCCTCATAACCAAATCTGTCCTCAGCTTCAGCTTTTTCGATAAGGTCATTGATACTGTAGCCTCTGAAGATCAGCTTTCCCTCTGTGGGCTTTTTCTCACCGTCATCTACAACATAGCCATGAACATTACAGATATTGGTGACTCCTGCCATAACGCCTGTTCCGTCAGGATTCCTCAGTCCTCGCTTTACGCTGTACTTATCAAAATATTCAGCAGGAATGTTGTTTCCCTCCGAGAAAGCTGAATACATTACTTCTTTTGTAGTCATCAACGGTATCACCTCAAATAAGAAAGGCGCCTATCCATGCGGATAAGCGCCTTTGCTTGCTTTATTACACCTTTATGATATCACAACTTTTGCGAATTGTCAATAGTCTGACAAAGCCATGTGTGTCAAAAATTCCCATGGAATCTGCAAACTTTTTTGAGCTTTTTCACAGTTGCATTTCCGCCGCCGTCGTCTATATAAATGTCGTATTTGCCGCGTATACTGCCGAATGTCACCACTCTTTCCGCACCTGCATATTCTTTTAGCTTCAACAGCATATTCTCTTTTGAAGCACAAGGGGAGAAGATTTTAAGGTACATGAATCCTTCATATTCAGAGTCGGAAATACTTATCCTTGCACTTACTCCAAGCTGCTGACGCAGCTTTCTTTCAAGAAGAAATATATCTATCTTTTCGGCAATGACAGTAATATACAGAACACGCTCGTTAATATTCTTCCTTCGGTATTCAGAGCTGATATAGTTTCTGTAAGGAGAGTGTTTATGTGACTCAAACAGTTCTTTTTCCGCGGAATTATTCAGCTTTCCATAATATATCAGCAGAGTGGTATCGAGCATAGTATTAATAAAACAGTTCAGTCCGCACTCTGAAATTATCCTTTCGGCTTCTGCCGAAGCATTTGGCAAAAGATATGTCATTTCAAGATACTGCTTTTCCTTAATGTCATACATCGCTGCTCCGTCCATAACTATAGCCGGAAGCTGCAATTCTGTACCCTTCATAATGGACATAAGCTCCGCAGGGGTACGGGTAGTGGAGATAGTGAACTTCACTCCGCTGCGGATGAGCCTGTTCAGCTCCACCTTGCTGTAATTAGAGGTCGGCGATATAAGTACATCATCAATTCCGCTTACATACAGCGTATTATCATTACGTTTCACAGGCAGACGGAGATCGTTCACGGCAACTCCTATTATTATTCCTATAAACGTATCAACAACTCTGTTCAGCACGAATATATAAGGGTTCTCGTCAAAGGAATGAGTCAGCGCAATGCTCAGGAACACAACGCATGAGAAAAAAGAAGCGGTTCGCTTGTTCATAACAACAGTTGTGTATATCACAGGGATTATGAAAATATTTGCCGAGATATAGACAAGCTCAGGTATTACCAAGCCAAGCCTGCGGAACATCAGCAGAAATATAAGTCCGTATACTGCACCTATAAGTGTGCCTGCTGACCGCTGAAAGGCATTGTTCTTCGTGGTGTCGGAATATGGCTGCATACACCATAAAGCTGCCAGCACTCCGTAGAAAGGTATGCCGCTGCTTACTGGCAAAAGTGCCCTTATGAAATACACTGCTATGCACAATCCGACTGCGACAGATGATTTTATAATTCTTGCACCAATGGGCGGAAATGTAAGTTTCATTATACTCACTCCATAAAAAGCGCCTATCCGCTGCGGATAAGCGCCTTTGCTCAGATAGTTATCAGAAGATGCTCATTTTTGATGTCATTGTAAAGCTCGCACTTGCAGCGGCTCACGTCATAGACGTGTATAACATCGTCAAGGCCGCTGTTTTCGTCGATGTCTTCAAGCTTATTCCGCAGTTCCTTCAGCTTTTCGGGAGCGAAGTGCAGCGTTTTACTGTTGTTGAATACAGCGGTATAAAGTATCTCTGCCTCCACTAAATCCTGAAAGATATGGCTTCCGTAGGAAAGCTCGGGATTGTAGCCTGCACGGGCTTCTTCCATTTCACATACAACGTCAAATTCGCTTATGTCTGCAAATGATGTAGGTACGCCAAGTTCGGGCGAAGATGTTCCGACTCTGCCCGGCACCATAAGCATCATATGCTTGCCGCTGTTACGGTAAGTCCAGTTGATTTTGCCTATCATTTTCGCAACGGAATTCTTCTCGCTGTAAGGCATATTGTAGTACACGACGGGATCAACGTACACTATAATATCCAGCTTTGAGGCTTTGGAAAGCCCCATTGAAGCGCCCTTGCTTTCAAGCAGAATATGCTCCTGCGGTATATCATTGGGAACAGTAACTCCCGACTTGGCCTTAATGACCTGCAAGGGTCTGCACTGCAAAAGATCAATGGTATAGTCGCCCTCATCGGAAACATTTATGGTAAACTCCGTATCGACAGGATACTCATACTCATTCTGTATGCAACGAAGCATTCTCTGCATCTGCGACATAAGCGTTTTATTGCTGACAAGTCCATTGCAGGAGATAAAAGTTGATGACACTCTGCGTCCCATTTCCCGCAGTCTGCTCTCTGCATCAAAGTCGTGCTCGAGAAGGATATTTTGCAGATATTCAGGTATCTCAGGCTCTATCGTTCTAAGGGGCAGACGTTCAAGGTCGTGAACAGAAGTGTTGATGACCTCCACCTTCCCCTGTGAGAATCTATGCCTGTCTGCATAAGTTGAATAAACAGTTTTTTCAGGCATATCAAGGCTCACAAGACGCGGATATGAACCCTCTGTCCTGTCAACGGCAGACGTGCCAAGTCCCATAACAAGGCGAAGCATTCCCGCAGACTGGTCAGAGCTTTTCAGAAAACTATATGGACTGTACGAATAGCCGACACCGGCTGCGCAAGGCATATAGTACGAACTGTAATATGAGCCCGAAACTCGCTGTATCAAAAGTGCCATTTGTTCATCACGCTTGTCAAGTCCACGGCGCTTTCGGTAATCCAGTGCGGAAAGACTCATAGTGCTTGCGTAGACTGTTTTTATCGCCTTTTCAAATTCCTCCAGCCGCTCCTCGAGTGTTCCTCTGTTTGCGCAGAAAACCGATTCATACTTGCCTGCAAAAGCGTTGCCGAAGCCGTCCTCAAGGATACTGCTTGAACGGACGATATACGGGTCTTGTCCGTAGTATTCTATGATACGGTTAAGCTGTTCACGCATTTCATCTGAGAATTTACCGTTCATAAGCTGCTCTGCGAACTTATCCGCAAGTGCAAAGTAGCCGTCCTCTGTTCTCTGCTTTATGCGCATATCCCAGAAATCATTGTCAACGATATAGGTATAATAAACATCAGAACCAACGTAGAAGGAATCGTGGGGCTCAAGGACGTCATCAATATCAGGCTCGCTATTTCTGATAATAGCCCTCGCCAGCAGCATTCCGCAGGCTTTTCCGCCTATCATTCCCGTGCCTATCATGTGGTCTCGGACGCTGAAATAATCCTCAGGACGGAAATGTTTTTTGACCATCTGACGCATTTTCGAGTCTCGTGTCATCATGATATTGCACATATTACTGCACTGCTCGGCTATGTCAATTCCGTTTTCGTGAAGTATCTTTGCCTTGTTAAAAAATCTGTCCCACGAGTCCATGTACTGTTCGTCAGCGGAGCGCTGTGCGTTCCCGAGAACCTGATAAAAACGGCTTGATTTTACACCATCAAGTATGGGACGAAAACGTCCGCTCTCAGGCTCGAATGTATGTGGCAGGAACATGGTATCCGAATTTCGGTTCCAGACTTTTTCGGGACGGACATACACATTCTTTTTATCTGAATATACATCAAGGAAAAGCTGTGTTGTATCAAGAATCTTGTTTATGGCGTTGACGGAGTGCTTTCCTCTGATTATAGGGAAAAATGCAACTGTATCAAGTATGAACAGGAACGGACAGGTAACTCTGAAAAAGTTGCCCATCATGAGGTCTGTCGCCCACATTGCCTGCAATTCCGAAAGGCAGTCAAATATGTAGAAAGCGTTCCTGCCTGCCTTTTCTATTTCGTTGTGTATGTCAACAGTGAACGTCTCAAATCTGTGGGAAAGCGGCACCTCTATTGTCCTGACCTCGGGGCAGTTTTCTACAAGTGGCTCATGACTTGCAAAGCGGAAATATATTATATTTCTTCCGTCAGCGATAGCCTGCCTGAGATAGAGCTCCATAAACAGCTTAAATTCCGAGAGTTCGGAAACTCTCCACACAACATTGTCGCCGAGCCTTATATTATCAAGTGCGGTGTCCATTTCGGGTATTCCTGAACAAATCCTGTCAAATGCAGTCATAGTGATACCTCCCTTGTTTTACAGATCTTTCGCATAACATACCGCACCTTCAAGCTTGTCATATGGCGGATAATTTCTTATGCGGTAATATCCAAGCTTTTCATAAAGTGATATCGCCTCGCTCATTGATTTGCGAGTTTGCAGTACAGTCCGTATAAATTGCATTTTCTTTGCCATTTCTTCTATCATTTTCATCATATCAGAAGCAATATGATGTCTGCGGTATTGCGGTTCTACCCATACCCGCTTTATTTCCGCATCTGATTCCGAGTATTTTTTCAGTCCTGCACAGCCAACAGCAATATCATCAACATAGGCTATGAGAACAGTGCCTATACTTTCGGATATATTGTAGGGAATAAAGCCTTGGCGATTTTGAACTCCGCCTACAAGTCTGCTGTAGTATTCCTCGGTGGATCGATAAAACCTCTGAAAATCTTTGTTATTGCCGTCAGTCCATTTGTATCTTATCTGTGACATCATATCACCTCCAAACAAAAAACGGCGCTGAATTACTCAGCGCCGTTGCTTCTTAGCTTTGCTAATATTATATCACTCGCTTTTGCGTTTGTCAAGAAAATTTTTCTTGACATATCAGTATTTTGAGTCTATAATAATCTTATTGAAAAGCAAAGGCGCTGCATTTTGGGCAGTGCCTTTTTCTTGTTTCAGGAGGGATACTATGAAGGACGGTTTTATAAAAATTGCCTGCGCAACGCCTGATATAAAGGTTGCGGACTGCCAGTACAACGCAGACAGGATCATTGAGCTCATCACCGAAGCCCACAGCAAGGGAGTAAAGATAATATGCTTTCCTGAGCTGTCAGTAACTGGCTACACCTGCGGAGACCTGTTTTTGCAGGACGCACTTTTAAGCTCGGCAAAAAGCGAACTGGTAAGGATAGTAAAAGAGACAGAAAAGCTGGATATTGTTTCGATAATTGGAATGCCGCTTACAGTCTGCGGAAAGCTGTACAACTGTGCCGTTATCGTAAACAAAGGCAAAGCTATCGGAGCAGTTGCAAAGCAAAATATCCCAAATTACAGCGAGTTTTATGAAATGAGATATTTCACTGCAGCCGATAACAGCCTCTGTGCAGATGTTCCGCTTGACGAAGAATATTCCGTTCGCCTTGAAGACAGCATTTTTATGTGCAGGGAGCTTCCCGAGCTAACATTTGGTGTCGAGATATGCGAGGATATGTGGGTGAGTTCTCCGCCGTCGGAACATCTTGCAGCTTCGGGAGCGGTCCTTATCTTCAATCTTTCTGCAAGCGATGAGGTCATAGGAAAGGCTGATTACCGAAGGACCCTTGTAAAAGCACATTCGGGCTCTCTTTCCTGCACTTATGCATACGCCGATTCGGGTATAGGCGAATCCACGCAGGATATGATATTCGCAGGACTTAATATTATTGCCGAGAATGGTTCTGTACTTGCTGAATCAAAGACTTTTTCACACGGACTTACAATTGCGGACATTGATATAAAAAAGCTGTCCTACGAGCGTAGAAGAATGAACACTTTTTCAGCTTCGCCAAGTATTTATACTTCATACTTTTCTCTGAATGTTACTAATACAGTCCTTGACAGAGTTTTTCCTCAAACTCCGTTTGTACCGTCCGATAAAATGCAGCTTGACAGCAGATGTGAGGAAATACTCACAATGCAGGCTGTGGGATTGATGACAAGACTGCGACACATTGGCTGCAAGAAAGCAGTTCTCGGGCTTTCAGGAGGACTGGATTCAACTCTTGCACTTATAGTTGCAGTACACGCTTTTGATTTGCTCGGACTTGACAGAAAAGGTATCCACACTATAACAATGCCATGCTTCGGTACTACCGACAGGACCTATAACAACGCCTGTTTGCTTGCAAAGGCTTATGGTTCGACGCTCATTGAAATAAATATATGCAGCAGTGTAATGCAGCATTTTTCTGATATAGGACAGTCACCTGACATTCACGATGTGACATACGAAAACTCACAGGCGCGGGAACGAACACAAGTGTTAATGGATAAAGCTAATCAGTTCGGCGGTATCGTCATCGGAACAGGAGATCTATCAGAGCTTGCCCTCGGCTGGGCAACCTATAATGGGGATCATATGTCAATGTATGCAGTAAATTCGTCCATTCCAAAAACACTTGTGCGCTGGCTGGTAAACTATGAAGCTGAAATATCAGAGGGCGAGCTGAAAAAAATCTTGTTCGATATACTGGATACTCCTGTTAGTCCCGAGCTTCTGCCACCTGAGAAAAACGGTACTATATCACAGAAGACTGAAGATATAGTCGGACCGTATGAGCTTCACGATTTCTTCATGTACTATATGCTGAGATATGGATTTTCTCCGTCAAAGGTATTCCGTATCGCCTGCCTTTCATTCGCCGACACCTATCCCAAGGAAGTGATAATGAAATGGCTGAAAATATTCTATCGACGATTCTTCAACCAGCAATTCAAGAGATCTTGCCTCCCTGACGGACCAAAAGTCGGAACTGTTACTCTTTCTCCCCGCGGCGACTGGCGGATGCCAAGTGACGCCTCCGCGAATATGTGGCTGAAAGAATTGGAAAGTATTGATTATTAATTCAGCGATATAGATAATCAGCCCTGCTTAGAAGTCTATTCTAAGCAGAGGATTGTGGAGCTGGAAACGTGACTTAAACACGCAATCTATGGTTAGAAAAAATATAAATCCCGACTCGTTTGGTATCGGGATTTATTGTTCCTATTCAGTTTGATATTGTTCTTTCTTCGTTAAGAAACGTGAGCATTGAGGGAGAACCCTTTTTCAAAAGGGTTTCCCTCAATATAAGTAACAGTATACTATATCAGTAACACATAAACGATACCTTTGGTATCAGCCCAACAGGTCAAGCGAGAAGTGGCGTGAATCGACATCGAAATACTCTTCGAGCTCTGCCACGTAATAGCGGAAGCAGACCTCGCCGTTGAAGTACATAACATCGCCCTTTTCCGGCACTCCGAGCTTATCGAGCTGCTCATCGGTGAGCGTATGGAGATAGATCGCATTATCAACGATGATATGGAACGCTCTCAGCTGGGTTTCATTGAGGTCTCTGAGGTATATCCTCTGTCCCTCCGGGAAGCCGGTCTGCTGGAGGAATTCCTTAGTAGGCTCGATCACATAATAAGCACCTTTTTCGTCCTTTGCGAGGTTGAAAACTGAAAGCTTTTCATCCGGTACATCGCTGAGGAGGATGTCGTTGAAATCCGATTCAGCCTTACCGAGTTCGCTCTTCTGTGAGGACGATATACCGAAGAGTGTGTAATGATCGTTGCTCTTATATCCTATCTTTTCGAGCGCATTCTGTGAAAGACGCACCACGATATGCTCGGACTTTTCATTCAGCTGCTCAGTGATCTCCTGTCTGGTCTGAGTTTTCCATTCAATGTTGATCTCCTCGCTGATAGGTCTTGTCATATCGACAATACGGTCGACATTTTTAAGAGTGAACGTAATGAAAGGATACTCCTTATCAGCGTAGTTCGGCTCGATGTGGATAGCAGTGCTTCCGTTGGAGCTGTCCTCGGTATTAACAACGCGGTAGCGGTATCTGCCCGATGGGGAAACTCCCGACTGCACTACCTCCTCCTTTGCCGATGAGACAAAGAACGATGTGAACAGGAAGTAGCCGAGCGCACCGAAAATATACAGCAGAAGCGTTATTGTACCGATCGCAGTTTTAGCGCCCTCTCCCGAACCTGAAAGCAAAAATATCGCTATACCCGTAACGATTATCGGGATTATCAGCACCCATTCTCCGAAATGGAGCAGTACGACCGGCAGCATCGCCGGAAGTATCACGAAGCTTGCGATCCTTGTAAGCACCTGCTTGCGCGTGTAGAGCATAACGACCATTGCAAGTATCGAGACTGCGGTCAGCAGCAGACATAACGAAGCTCTTCCGTGTATATGTATATCATAAAAGAGTGAAAGATAACACAAACGACATACTCCGGCAGCATATAACCCGCTTACCAGAGCGAGGACTCTCTTAGTCCACACGTTAGCCAATAAGCTTTTCATTAAAACCTCCGATAATATATATCATAACTATGCGGCTTGGCATACAAGCGCAAACCGTCAATTTATATTATACCATTTCCTGAATCAACTTACAAGCTATTTTGCGAAAATTTTTCCCCAAAAAACCTGAAAAATAGCTCCTCCTTTCGGATAAATATAACAATATCGGACTTATATTATTTACAAACCGCTGCCGGGAGTGGTATAATATTCATGCAGAAGCTGTATCTCTGAGCTGATAACAACTAACGTTTAAGGAGAATATATGATATTTTCAACTATAAGGATATATCCCGCAAGACTTCTTTTTGCCATGCTCACTATTGCTTGTATGGTGTGCATTTTCTGTTTTTCTATGGATAATGCAAACAAGTCCTCGGATAAGAGCGGCAGAGTCACCAAAACAGCGGTCCAGACCTTCGTTAAGGACTACAATAAAATGCCGCCTTCAAAGCAGATGTCGGTCATGGACAAAGCCGAGCATATAGTCCGGAAGCTCGCCCACTATTCCATTTACACCCTGCTGGGCTTTCTCGCCTCGCTGACTGTCGGAAGGCGCAGGCTTTTCAGCAAAAAATCGCTGGGAGTTCTGCTCTTCTGTTTCCTCTATGCCTGTTCGGATGAGATACATCAGATATTCGTGCCGGGAAGAGCCGGAATGTTCACGGATGTCCTCATAGACACATCAGGCGCTCTCACAGGAATGCTCATATCTATGGCGGCAATGTGGCTGTATTTCCGCATTAAGAGCCGCCGCAGCGCAAAACGTGCCGCTGCCTGAATACATAACCTCAAACAAAAAGGACGTTCCCGGCAGCACCGGAAACGTCCGAATTTTTTATATCCGCGTATGCAGACTTACTGCATACCGCCTCTGATATAGAAATTATCCTGAATAACAAGAGCACATCCGCCGAGGAAGTTGTTCTTGCCATCAAGCTTACTGAGTACAACTCTGTCAGCAATTTCCTCGCTGACAAGACGTATCATTTCACGTTTAACGTAATCAAACTGCTTTTCGTTGAGGTTGAAGTTATGAAGCACGATCTTCTTTGCAAAGTGGCTTATAGCAAGGTTGTTGATAAGCACTGTATACTTTGCGATGAGCTCGTCTACAAGCTGCTTTACAGGCTCTTCACCGCGCATGAGCGCCATGAACACGTTATCTGTATTGATCTTCGACTTATCGCCCTCTGTAAGCTCATAGAGGACAGGTGTCTTATCCTTTGAATAGATCTCATAGAAAGCGTTGAGCATCGCAGTTCTTGAAAGTTCAGCCTTCACAGAGCCGTTCGGATAGCCCTCATACTGCTTTCCGTTCGGACATACGATGTATTTTTCGATAGTTGATGTGTATGATACATAGTCGCTTGAAAGTTCGTTTTTATTTATGATAGCAAGATTCACCTGATTACCGTTGTGGATGAATGCCTGATTTGTCTGATAGCCGTTCTGGGTTCTGAAATCGTTGCTTGCAAGAGCCATAAGACCGATAGCATTTCCGCAGCAGATCTCAAGATTAAGACCGCTTGAAAGCTTCTCAATGAAGTTTGTGAAATCAAGAATACCGTCCTTGTAGAATATCTTCAGCTTGCCCCACATCGAAGGTACTACTCCGACGCCGAGACCGATTATCTTATCCTTTGTAAGGCAGCTGTTATCTATCATCTCGTTGCTTGTTCTGATGATATAGTTGATAATATCCTTGCTGGTAGTTCTTTCGTCGATCACCATGCTTGATTTATCGAGCACCTCGGAATTAAGATTTGTAAGGCCGATCGTTACTTCTTTCTCATCAACGGTTGCGCCGAGTGCAAAGCGGCTGTTTACATTGATGTCGATAAGTATTTTTCTTCTGCCTTTCTGGAGCTTCTCAGTGTTTATCGGAGCCTCGCCGATCTCAACGAGAACACCCTCTTCGATCATTTCATTTGTGATGATCGTAACAGCAGCTCTGGTGATCTCAAGAGCGCTTGCAACATCGACACGGGAAATAGGTCCGGATTCTCTGATGACTCGCAGTATCTGCATTCTGTTTCGTCTTTTCAGGTCAAGTTTACTTATTCCTCTTTTTTCCATGAAACACACTCCTTTTTTAATAATTTTTCATGTTTTTTAGTCAATATGTAAATGATACGGTGTACTGTAAATATATTATAACACACTTTTGATAAAATTCAAACTGAAATAAGCAAAATTTCTTAAAATCAGCATTTTTAACAAACTCTTCCTATCAATTTTGTTAAATATTCCGCGCTTGTGACCATCAACGGCAATGTTGCTGCCGAAAGCAGTGTTCCGAATGCGAATACCTCTGAGGAATAAAGCGAATTCTTACCGTATCTTATGCTCTGGAGAGTACACATCGCTGCCGGCGGTGCTGCCGCTGCTATGACTATTGTCATGCGGACTTTCTCCTCAATGCCGAAAGGCGCAAGTGCTGACGATACTATCAACGGAAACAGCAGCAGTCTCAGAAAGCTCACATAGTAAACCGAGGGCTTCTTCAGCAGCGCAGATACATTAGTATCGGCTATCGTGACACCGGATACTATCATCGCAAGCGGTGTGTTCAGGTCGCCGATGTAACCGAACGCTTTCGCAGGTACAGACGGTATCTTCACCCTAAGAAAGAACGAGAGCATTCCAAGCACGATCGCTATAATGGTCGGAGAATAGAACACCTTTATCACATTTTTCATGTCCCTTTTGCCCGAAAGCATGATGATGCCGTGTGTCCACGCAAATACGTTGAAAAGTGTTATGAATGCCGTAAGGTAGAATACTCCCTGCATACCGAATACGGCATTGATGAGCGGTATCCCCATGAAGCCGCAGTTCGAGTATACTGCTGAAAAGCGGTCTATCTCGGTCTCCCTGCCCTCCTTCGGACGTATGAATATATAAGAGCATATTATCATCAGTACGAACGCTCCGAACGAAAGCCCGAACGACAGCAGCAGATTCTCAACAAGCTCTGAACGGTATTCCGTCTGATACGACATCAGTATCACCGCCGGATTTACTACCTGAAGTACAAATACCGATAACTGCTTGTTCGTCTCCTTGCTTATCATCTGCGTCTTTGCACACATTACGCCTACTAATATCAGTATCAGCATGATCGTCGTCTGCCTGAATATCGTCTCTGCCATAAAACCTCCATTTTCCTGTTTTCCGCAAAAATCCGGAGCACCTGCGGAGTTGCTCTTACAGGCACTGCTTATTGAGGGAAACCCTTTTGAAAAAGGGTTCTCCCTCAAACTCCCTTCCTAAAACTTTCGTCTGGTTTTTTTCGCAATGGTATTACTCTCACGTTAGCATAATAAAGCAGCAAAACTGTCGAACTTTCCTGAATCAAATACCATTGCGAAAAAAACGAAATAAAAGTCTTTGGAAAGGGGTTCGGGGAAGAACCTTTCCTCAGAAAGGTTTGCCCCGATAAAAAGTACCTGTAAAAGTAACCTCACAAATGCTCCGGGAACTTGTCAGAATCCGAATTTTTCGGCATTAGCGTTACCGGAATCGAGGGATTCGAGGTAATCGCTGAAAGACTGGTCATCGCTGAGTTCTTTATCGAGTATCTTCCAGCCCTCGCCGCTGAATTTGACAACGGCTATTTCCTTGGTATAATTTTTAGTTTCGCCGGACTGTCTGTCCTTGATCTTATAGGTTATCTCGTAGACATAGCCTTTTTTGGCGCTGAATGATTTAGTCCTGTAAGCCTTATCATACTTTCCGGCGAAATATGCGAAATACTTCTCCGCACCGTTGAGCTGACGGCTGCTGAGTTTTTTTATCTTGTCGATACCCTTGAATTTGATCTTGTAATCCGCATTTGTCTCTTTGTTCTCATCGTTGAACTCATCGACCATAGCGTCGATTTTATCACCTTTGAGGCTCTTATAGAGGTCATCCGGAAGCAGCATCGAGTAATAGGTCTTACCGCCCTTGTTATCGTAGAGGTTCTTGGCGTATTTTCTCGCCGCGCCTCTTGCACCGATATGGTTAAAGATGAAGAATAACAGGAACACGATAATGACCGTAAGGATAATGCCTCCGATCACCATTACCTTTTTGTTGAAAATCTTCTCTTTCAGCGCGGATGTATCTATTTTTTCCGATGCGTCAGTAGTCTTAACTGTTATCGGGACTGTTGCTTTTTTATTGTTCTTATCAGCGGAAACACCGAGGATAGCCTTTGCCTGTTTGCAATCGCAGGCTTCTCCTTTCTGGAGTTCTTTTCCGCAGTATTTACAAAAAGCCATAAAATCACTCCGGTCGTGCAAAATTTCATTAATAATTTTATCACATATACCATTCAATGTCAAGACTTTGACAATATTACGCCCTTTCTTACAAGCGCATAAGTAATGCCATATACCGCCGGCGGTATCACTGCAAATACCAGCATCAGCAGCACTTCCCCGAAGCTCAGCGCCGATGATGAAGCATCGTGCTCGATGAGGTTATATGCGTAGAGGAAGTCTGCATTGAGCAGCTTATGCCACTTGTAGTAGTCAAAGCCTGCCGCCACTGACGCCATGAGCACTCCCCAGCTTGCGAGAGGTACGAACGCTGTACCGATAATGCCCTCTGCTGCACCTGCTCCGCCCTTGCCGTACTTATTGGCTTCCGAAGCCGCAAAGCTTATCATCATTGCCGCCATTACTCCTGCACTGCAAGCAAGTCCGGCATACCTGAAAGCCGTATTTCCTGCCGGCGCGAAGGTCAGCACTATGAACATACAAAGTATGTCCGCAGCGATATACTTCATTGCGAGTTCTGCCGCTTTCATAACAAATCCTTTCCGCAAAATGTATATCTCCGCTGTTAACGGAGATACTAACACTATTACCGCTTATTTGGAGGTGTGGCTTCTATGCCGGATGAAGATGTAAAAATATACGTTCCGCAAGCTTCCGCGCAGCTCAGCAGACCTGAGAACGAATCGGATGAGGTGAAACTGTATCCGCCTGTTTCAGCGCTTCATAGCCCTTCCGACAACTGAGAATATCAGGAAAAACACTACATTCACTATTACTATGCTCGCACCCGGTGCCGTGTTGAAAAGCAGCGAGATCATCATTCCCGCAAGAAAGCTTACTACCGATACCGCACCGGATGTAAGCACAACTCCCCTGAAGCTCTTGCACACTCTTACCGAGGTTAGAGTAGGTATTACGATGAGGCTCGATATGAGCAGTGCGCCCATCATCATCATTCCGAGTACGACCGTTACAGCGGTCAGCACAGCGAATATCATGTTGTATATACCGGCGTTGACTCCGGTCGCACGGGCAAAGGTCTCGTCAAATGTCACCGAGAATATCCTGTTGTAAAGGACTACATATGCAAGTATCACGATCACCGAAAGCACTACGCTGAGTATCACATCGCCCTTTGTCATTGCGAGGATGCTTCCGAACATATAGTGGCTGACATCATTTGTAAGTCCGGCTTTGGACGATACAAGTATTCCGACTGCGAGAGCTGTCGTTGAAAAAAATGCGATAGCCGAATCGCCGTTCATCTTGCTGCTCTCACTAAGGCGCAGGAGTATGAACGCTGCTATTATTACCACAGGCAGCGCTAATTTAAGCGGTGCAACGTTCATAACTGCCGCTACCGAGAGCGCACCGTAGCCGATATGTGAAAGTCCGTCGCCGATCATGGAATAACGTTTCAGAACAAGTGTAACTCCGAGCAGCGAACAGCATACAGTAACAGCTATACCGCCGATGAGTGCCGGCAGAAGTATCGAGCCGAAGAATTCCGGCGTAAACATAAGTCTGATATTATCGTTCATTTTGATTCTCCTAAAAACTTGCTTCCAAGATGGGAATTGAGGTACTCCTCCGGAGTGCCGAAGAAGCTGTGATCGTTGCTGCAAAGACATAGTATGCGATTAGAGCAGTCCACAGCCCTTACGACATCGTGAGACACCATTATCACCGTCATACCGTCCTTCCGGTTGAGCTCCTGTATCAGCGAATACATCTCTTCCTGTGCCGCAGGATCGAGACCGTTCACAGGCTCATCGAGAAGAAGCAGCTTCTTTGCGGCACACATTGCCCTTGCAAGCAGCATTCTCTGCTGCTGACCGCCCGAAAGCTCGCGGCAGCTCCTCTTGGCAAGGTCGGCTATCCCCAGACGCTCCATTGCGGCTTTTGCGATCTTTTTCTCATCGGATGAATAAAACGGACGGAATCCGCGTCTTCCAAGACATCCGGAAATAACTACCTCCGAGACAGTCGCCGGAAATCCGTTCTGTAAATTGGTATGCTGCGGAAGATAGCCGATGTCCTTCTGGCTCAGACCATCGCACATCGTTATTTTGCCGCCATCGAGCTGCTTTATTCCCAGCAGACACTTCACAAGAGTACTCTTTCCCGAGCCGTTCTCTCCGAGTATGCACATATAATCGCCCTCATTGAGACTGAACGAGAGTGAATTCAACACCTTCATACCGTCATAGCTTGCGCTGAGATCCTTGCATTCAATAATAGTTTTCAATTCAGTGCCTCCCGAAGATTATCAAGATTTTGTTTCATAAGGTCTATGTAGGTAACTCCGCTGCGGAAGTCATCGCGCGTTACGTTGTGACATGACTGGAGCGGCAGCATTTCAACATCAGCCGCATCACTCAGCTTTTCCGCAAGACGCTTAGTGGAAAATTCAAGGTAGAATACAACATCCGTATCGCCCTCAAGCAGCTTGTCGATAAGGAAAGCCATTGTGTAGACAGAGGGCTCGGATTCCGAGCTGCATCCGCTGAACGCCGCATAGTATTTAAGTCCGTAATCATGAGCAAGATAGCGGAACGGGAATCTGTCGCCGACTATTATAGTATTCCCCTTAGCGCTCGCTGTCATTTCGGTGAAATCGCGGTCGAGGTCATCGAGCTGCTTTTCGTACACTTCGCCCTGACTGCTGAACAAGTCCTTTTTCTCAGGGAAATCACGGCACAAAGCCTCCTCTATCCCCTGAACGCACAGCTTGGCGTTGCGCGGAGAGGTCCAGATATGCTCATCGAATTCCTCTTCTTCATCGTGGTCATGGTCGTCCTCATCATCGTGATCGTGGTCGTGGTCGTCCTCATCATCGTGATCGTGATGGTGGTGGTGATGTCCGTCAGGCGATGCGCCCTCGACCTCCTCTTCCTCAAGCGGATCAATGTAGTCGAAGAGACGTATTATCGTTTTGCCCTCGGTATCTATCGAATCGAGTATCTTGTCCACCCAGACCTCGCCCTCGCCTCCGATATACACGAAAACATCGCAGTTCTGTATTCTGGCTATATCCAGCGGCACAGGCTCATAGGAGTGAGCCTCTGCACCTGCCTGAAGCAGCATTTCAATTTCAGCACTGTCGCCTGCCACTGCTCTTACGAAGTCGTATGGCGGAAAGCTCGTTGTAACTATCGAAAGCTTATCGCCCCTGTCCGGACTTTTAAGCGAACATCCGCTGAAAACTGACGCTGCCGTAAGCAGCGCCGCCGCAAGACCTATTATCCTTTTTCTCATTCTTTATCAGCTCCCGAACACTCTGAACATACTCCGTAGAATACGGTCTTTGACGAATCGACAGTAAAGCCGTGGTGAGCCAGAATGTGCTCGCTTATACCTTTAAGGTGTCCGCAGTCGATATGGATAAGCCGCTCGCACTTTATACATTTCAGGTGGAAATGCTCATGGCAGTTGCTCTGGCTGTCGATGTACTGATAGCAAGCACCAGTTTTGCCGTCGATGACGTACTTCCTTACAACGCCCTGCTCTACAAGCTTATCGAGACGGCGGTAAATAGTGGCAGTACCGAGCGGAGTTCCCTCCTCGGACATATAGGCACTTATCGTCTGAACGTTTACGTGCTTATCTTTATTTGAAATAAGATAACTGAGCAGTTTTTCCTTTTGCTTGGTGTTATATCCCGAATCGTTTTTCAATTACTTCACCCCATAATATGAAATTGATATTCATTTTCGTATTATATCATATATAACGGAATATGTCAAGTTAACGTCCATGAAATCACAGCGATAACTTAACATTTTTCATGCGGAGATAACTCCGCAGGCAAAAAATACTGCACCCTTACAAGGAAACGCCCTCTCTTGCA
>ONAI01000094.1 GCA_900315755.1 uncultured Ruminococcus sp. | reverse complement strand
CATTATCGAAGAAGTTAACATTTTCATAGAGAGCGGTATTACTGAGCTCGTTATCACAAGGCCTCAGCCAGTAATGATCTGACAGACTCAAGCCCCAACTTTCAGTAACAAGCTGATGCGGAGATGATCTGAGAATATAGGCTGCATCTGATAGTCCCATACGCTTTGAAGGAATACAGCGGTTTGCCCACCACTGGTTGAAAGCATATCTGTCTATCTTTTCTCTGCCATACTCATTCCGAACAACGCCTAAAGGCATATGCTCCTTTGAGTAGACGCTGTTTACCTGAGTGATCATGCAAATGGCCTCATCGATCTCAATATCAGCGACTATGATATTTTTATGCATAAGCGAATATTTCACCGTTCTCACCTCAATTCTTATCCCACATTATATCACACCTTCTTTCTGGAATCAAGCCTTATCTTCCGCCAGCCGAGCCGAAAAGAACCGCCTTGTATTTCGGCGCCTTGACCATAAGGAGATACCGCTCATTGCCGCAGCGGTAGAGGCAGGTGCCTCTCTCCGGAAACCTGATGAGCTCATATTCTGCAGGCTCAAGCTGAAGCGTATCTATGAATTCCTCTGCCTTTATGTTTCCTGGATTGAACAGGAAGTGGTGAGTCGGTATACTGAACAGCGGCTTTGTCAGCTCCCTTATCTCAGGCTGCAGGAAGTCCTCGAGGTTCTGAGATGCAAGAATAAAAGCGGATTCCTTTTTACGGCAGCGTTTCATACCATTGCGAATATATTCAATTGCTGTCCTGTTGTAGAGGAACAGGTATGCCTCATCGATAGCCGCTATAGAATTGCCCTTGCCAAGTATCTGGTCGTTCATATACGACAGGATATTGAAGAGCAGTGTATCTCTCAGTTTTTTGTTTGTGTCCATAATCCCCTTGACTCCAAAGCATACGAAATCGCCGCTCTTGATGTTGGTGTGACCGTTGAAGTATTTGGATTCGGCACCCTTGCACATAGAGTAAAGCCCGAGGCAGATATTCTGCAAGGTATCCTCGGTGTAGATGTACTTTACTTCATGATCGAAGCTCCTGTATTCCTTCTCGCAGAGCTCATATAAGTCGTCCATGAGCGGATAGTCATCGCCTGTAAGTGTATCGAGGTCTGTGGTATAATCAATACCGAAACGTGCATACAACCTTATGAGCATGAGCTCAATGGTGTCAATCTCCGCATCTGTGAAGTCCTTGTACGCACGGAAGAAATCCTTGAGATATGAGATGTGCTGACTGAGCTTGGATATCTTTCTGAATGCCTCCGGTACATCCTTATTTCCTTTTTCGCCATCAGTCCATGATTTCGGCTCTAGCGGATTTATCATATATTCACCGCTCATCATATCGATGTAGGTGCCGCCAAGGTTGTCGCAGAGATCATGGTACTCCTGCTCGGGATCCAGTACAAGGATATTCTTGCCTGATTCCCGGAGATTACAGAGCAGGAGTTTCATCAGGTACGACTTGCCCTGACCGCTGTTTCCGAGGATAAGGATATTGCTGTTGGTCTTGTCCTCGGTTCTACGGTCGAAATCCACAAGCACATTACTGCCGTATTTGTCTCGCCCGAGATAGAAGCCGTGTTCATCAGTTTTACCGCTGTAATTCAGTGGATAGAGGTTAGCCACCGCACTTGCAGGAAGTATTCGCTCATACTGACCTCCGAACATATTCATTCCGCTCGGAAGCACCGACAGGAAGCCTTCCTTCTGACGGAGGATAAGCCTGTCCACTGATATCTTTGCCCTTGTCAGCTCCATTCGTACATCGTTCTGGAGCTCTCGGAGCTTATCCTCATCGTGCGCTTTTAGTTCGATGAATACGGAGCAGTGAAGGAGAGGTTCCTTGTTTCGGTTCATATCACTTACGAGCTCAACTATGTCATTGATGTTGTCCTGAGCCTTTATGCTCTCGTTGACGTTATTGACAGTAGTCATCATATGGTTTTTCCTCATTGCCTGCTGTACGATCTTATCCTGTTCGATGCTGTCTACCAGCCTGTTGTAGATACGGAGCGTCACACCATTCTTATCTGCCAGATGTGCCAGTATTGCAAGCTGCTCTGTTGTCGGAGGATACTCCGTTATAACCCATACGCTCTTGTAATAGTTACCGCAGATGTAATGGTCAGTGAAAAACTTGACCGTTCCCGGAGCGATGCGGTCGAAGTAGCTCTTGATGCTCATTTCTTCCTTCTGCTCTGCGGTCAGCTCTTTAGTTCTTTTCTTCATTCGTATCAGCCTCCTTGATGTAGTTTTCACCCTCAATATCCGGTATCTCATCTCCGATAATGCTTGCACCGAAATACAGTGCCAGCATACGCTTTATCTCTGCCTTATCCATTCTCTTGATGGAAAAGCCATGTTCAGAGATATTCTTCTGCACCTGTGATATGATACCGAATATCTGCTCAGGTTTCTCACGTCTGAATCTTACTGCGAACATGAAGCGTCTCGCTGAAGACATTTCCAGCTGTATCTCGTCAAGAAAGTCATGATCCGCCTGAAGCAGTTCTCTTACTGCAGGATTTTCTTCTTTTTGTAATCGCTCTTTGACATACCATTTATTGCCGTCGAAACGCTCCGCACTGTCCATAGCTATTATCTCAAGATCAGGTATCATTGACAACACTATTGTCAGGTCATGCACCTTTATCTCGATGTTTGCCGAAGACAGCACCGAGATATTTGTCGGCTCGACGGCGAAGAATACTATCTCCGCCTTATCTGTTTTTATGCCATAATTAGTAAAGCGTTCAAGACCAATGAGGTCCTGAACGCCGTTTTTCTTATTCTTTGCCATTATTACGCTCCTTCCAGCGGTATTCCTGCTGAGTAAGCAGGAAGTATTTTACCGCATTTACTATATAGTCCAGTACCGACATATCGTCTGCTCTGAGGCTTATGAGTGCAAAGCAAACCGTCACCGCCGCAGGTATCACATTCCAGAAATCAGCGAACACCGCTACTGAAATGATGATGCCTGCACATATGATTATAAAGTCCCTGACTGACCAGAACCACAGCTTTACTGTAGCTCTGAGATTTTCGGGATAGATATATGTTTTCATTTGGCACCTCCTTATGTTGCAACCTTAGATGCACTCTTTATGAGACCTACAGCTCTTGAGCCCATATTCACTGCATGACCTACTGCCATAACATTTACCTTGGTTGAGGTATCAAGTCCGTACATCTGAGCTATACGAGGTACCTCGTTAGCCGACAGGCATATACCAGCTGCCAGTATAGGGTGGTCAGGACAGGTCAGCAGTCCGAGGAATAATATTGTTGTTTGCAGGAATGCAGTTAAGCATGTAGCTATGACCTGCTTGCACCAGTTTACGAATCCGTCGGCATATCCTCTCGGCACGCTGAACATATATAGCGATCCTACAGCTATCTGACACAGGAGGATACCTCCGCGCTTTATATTTGCAAATACAACTTTAATCGTACAGTAGCCGAAAAGAATTATAAAAAACAGGTTCAGCAGAGATACATCGGCTCTGAATGCTTCTAAGGCTTCCAGTCCGGCACTCGTCAGTGTAGCTGTTCTGCCCTGTATCATTGCTCCTATAAGGTCTATTGCAAAGGTATTCTGTAGAGCGACGCAAAATGAGTACAGTCGCTGTGGAACTACTGTAAAGAGAGAACACGCAAAAAAGCCTTTCAGCACGTTCAGGCATGTATCCTTTATATTCGCCTGACCATTTTCGTATGCTATCGCCGTATCAAACACTGCTACCACCATACCCGTGATGAATAATATCCATCCTATGTTATAAAACAGGGTTACGAAAGCCTGTATCCAGCCAAGCTCAAACAGGTCTGCGGTGGATTGATCTATGGCATAGAAAAGTGCCGCTATACCGTCATATATGAGCATGAATAACCAGTCGAACATCATGTCAAAGATAACTCTGGCTGCTTCGCTTGTGACGACGCCTACAGTGTTATCCCACAGCGACGATATTCCGTCGCCGATCCAGTCTATGGCGTCACCGATCCAATCAAACATTATCGTTCACCTCCTTGGGAACATCCGTCAGCCTGTAGAGGTTTGAGCTTGAACCACCGTTGTTGCGAAGTCTCGGCTGTTTTTCGATGAGTCCTTTTTCAAGGAGCTCATGGAGAGCCCTGAATACTGTTCTTCGGCTAAGGCTCAGGTCCTGAGCTATTGTCTTGGCTGACGGAAAACATTCTCCTTTCTTATTCGACCTGTCGCACAGGTAGCAGTATACTGTCACTGCTCTGTGCGGCAGACCTAAGTCATATATTCGTCTTTCAACATTCAAATGATCAACTCCTCTTTTCTGTCTTAATATTGGTTTTCTTGGGTTCTTCATGAATATCTGCTTCCTCAAACGTCATATCCACGGGTATAGGAATGCTTTTCTTTGCAGGCGGATACTTCACGCTGACTTCTCTCATCAGCTCATCTCGCTCCATATATGTCACGGAACGTGTTGCTTTATCTGCCAGCATGAAAGGCTCTCCGAACTTGATACCCCACTTGAAGTACAGCTTTAATTTGCTTATCATCGGGTGAGTTCCTGTTTTCATAACTATGAACTGACCTTTCGGCATACTTTTGAGTTCGTCAACGGTCATCAGCGGTCTACCCATCATCTGAATGGAACGTGAATGCTCCTTTCCCAGCGATACCGAACCTGACTGAACGGTCTGTTCTCCCAGGGCTTTGGACAGCACCTCTGCAGACTGCGACTGCGGAGCAAATCCGCCGAATATGGTGAGCTGTGTATTATCAGTGATTATCTCTGAGCCTTCCTTGCCGTATTTCTGCTCTAATTGTGCGAAGCTTTGGATTATGGCTACGATAGATATTTTTCGGCTTCGACCTGCGGAGAACATCGCCTCGGCTCCCTCTATCTTGGGGAAGGTGCCGAATTCATCGCAGTAGAACATTACTCTGTTCGGCAGTG
>ONAI01000053.1 GCA_900315755.1 uncultured Ruminococcus sp. | reverse complement strand
TCTGCCGTATACGGAAGATTTGAACTGGAAGTATTATCCGGATCCTTCAAACTATGTGATCATCAATAACGGTTTGACATGGCAGGAAGCCGAAAACAAATGTGAGGAACACGGAGCGCATCTTGCCGTTATCACTTCACAGAGAGAACAGGCGATGATCGAATCGCTTGTAAATGAAACCAAGTCACAAAAAAATAATTACTGGATAGGTCTTACAAGAAACGCTGACAATGAATTTGAATGGATAACAGGTGAAGCTTTCGATTATACCAACTGGCATTCAGATAATCCTAATAATTTAGACGGCAATCAGAATGCAGTATTGTTTTACGGTAATGACAGCAATGGGGAATTCGGTCGCTGGGACGATATAGCTTACAGCGGAGACTTCGGAGGCTCTTCTTATTACGGGCTGGATAATTTCGGCTATATTATGGAGAAGGACGGCGAGCCGATAGCAAATTATCATTTATGGGATGATCCGAACTCTCTCCCTGCATCCGGTTATTATAAGCTCGACTGCGATGTTACAGCGGAAAGTATTACTGTAAACGAAGCCCTTGATCTCGACCTGAATGGTCATACAGTTAATATCCAAACGATAAACTGTAATGGAAACGTTATAATCAGAGATACTGATAAAGGCGGCACAATAAATTGTACTTCAACCGGAACTCTCTTTAATGTTGACGGCTCACTTACGTTAAACAGCGGTAATTACAAATGTGATGAATACAGTTCAAAGCCTGCAATAAAAGTCAACAGCACCGGTAAATTTGAAAATACTGACAGTATTATCTCTGCAAACCGAGCTTCGTCCGTATGCCTTGGCTCAGGCAACAGTACCGCCCATTTTTATGGCGGTCAGGTCAATAATTCATCTGATGAAGGCAATGCTCTTCTGTTAAGCGAAGGTTTTACAGGTACTGCTGAATTAAAAGCCACAGGATTTCATAGCAATAGTCATTTATTCAATTTTGTATCTAATGGTATATCTATATATGGTAAAAATTCAAAAGGCACACTGAAAATCTCAGGCGGAATAATACAAAGCTATAATGATTTCGGTTTACGCATAGACGGCGATACTGCTATAGAGTTCAGTGACTCGATCAGAATTGATGCTGGAAAAGGCGGTGTCTATTTGCCGAAGGGTAAAGCCATCACCCTTGCAGGTTTGACCAAACATTTAGGTATTTCGGTCTTTTGTGAAGATGCCGGGGTCGTCTTCAAGGACTTCTCAAAGTATTTCACAGCAAGCTATAGATGGCGTGACGATTGGGCTTGTTATGTAAACGGCTCTGCTTCTGTTGATGCAAACGGTGATATGTTCTTCAGACCTACTGAAAATGCTCCCAGATATAAGCTGATAGAAACACCTCTTACATGGCAGAAGGCAAAGGCTTACTGCGAAAGCGTCGGCGGTCATCTTGTTACTATAACATCCGCTTCCGAACAGGCAACAGTACAGTCTTTACTGTCAAACGACATTTCTGACTGCTGGATAGGCGGTTCCCGCAATGCAGACAATGCATTTGCATGGGTAACAGACGAGCCTATGACCTATACCAACTGGAAAAGCGGCGAGCCTTCCAATACCGGCGAAGGTGAAGACTGCATCAAGATCTGCAATAAAAGCAATTGGTACAGCGGCTCATACGATGAGCAGCTGCCATTCGTATGTGAATGGGAAGATACAGAATATATGCCTGAAGTTGAGCCGGCTGAAACTCAGCCAGCAACAGAAACTACGACTACTACAACTACGACCGAAACTACCACAACTACAACAGAAACTACAACTACAACAACAGCTGTAACTACTACAAAAGCACCTTTTTCACCGGTAACAACTGAATATGTTTCTCAGCTCGAAGAACAGATAAATGAAGAGAAAAATGAAAAGCTGAAGATCACAGGCGAATTGACAGCTAAGCCTATGACAAAGGAAGAGATCACAAGTGCCGGAATAGATGTTGATGATCCGGAAAACTACCACTATTACAAATACTCAGTTGAAATGACATTCCACGATGAGCCTGTCATCTTTACAAAGTATGAAGCTGTACCTATTTCATACACTCCGAGCCCGTCCGGCACACCGGTTATACATCCTGCTCCAAAGCCTAAGATAGTTTACCCGACTACTAATACACCTGTTAATCCGGGACAGCCTGTATACATCCCTCAGATCAACGCAACTGCTACATACTACGAATGGGAAGAGCAGGAAATGTTCATCATTATCTACGGTGAATGCAAGTGGCTCAAGGAATTCTACGATGTTCAGCTCATTGTAATGAACAGCGACAAGGAAACTCTTGAGGATTGTTCTGCAACTCTCAATGTTCCGGATGGACTTACACTCTGTAACAGCGACCAGACACAGTTTGTCGGCGATCTTTTACCAAATGATGTAAAGAATGTCCACTGGTATCTGCGCGGTGACGTTGCCGGTGATTACACCATAAGTGCTCTTTTCAAGGGTAAGAACGACGGCGATGAGTTCGAGTACCCGTTCTACTCAGAGAACGACATCCACGTTTACGCAGGCGATGCTTTGAAAATGACTATTGAAGTTCCGAGCTATTCCTGCTTAGGTTATCAATATCCTATAAGGATCACTATGACAAATGTTTCAGACAGACCTATCTATGGACTTGAAAACAAAATCACTAAAGTTGAACACGGCTATTATACCTATAAACATATTTATCAGGACGGCACACATAAGGTTATTGAAACGAAAGTTCCGTTTAAAACTCCTCAATCAAGCGGTACAGGATCTATCCGCGCTGAAGAGCTTAAGCCGGGCGAATCTGCTGTAATTGATATAAAAGTCACAGATGCCTGGAAATCACCACTTCAGAAAGATCTTGAAAACAGCAAGATATTTTTAGATATCCTGACTCTTTGCCTTACCGGAGTACCAGTTGCACAATTCCTTACAACTTTTGTATCTCAGATAATCAGCGGTATCACTGTTGTTCATGTTCTTGACAGTATTGTTGTATCAACTCTGGAAGGCTCAACAACAGAAATACCTTATCAGATAATCATAAATGATAATCTTTATGAAATTGGTGAGGGACGTGAATTTGACAGTCTGCACGCATTAGCTTATTCAGGATTTACTCTTATCGGTGATCCGGATGATCAGCAGCAGGCATATTTCAGTGAAGGCGTAAATAATCATATACAGTTTATGAGCGAACATTTCAAGGAACAAACGGATGATTTTAATAAGGTCCTGAAAGGTGAAATGTCCCCTGTCGATTTTTCTTTAAAATACGACGATCAATACGTAGACTACTTATTATCTAATGGCGGAAACTTAATTAGTGCTGGCGGTGATGTGAATTTTAACATAAACGGTGTAAATATCCCACTTTCAGGTGTTATTACAGTAGGCGGAGATGTTTATAACAGATTCAAGCCGACAGATAATTCTACATCCGTTGATGCATATATAACCGATGCAAATGGAAATCGAGTTACACCTCCTGCTTCTTCTCCTGCTCCAAATATGAATATTGCAAGAAAATTCCTTGCAGCTTCGGAGCCGGCAATCGAGTTTGAAGTTACAGATGGAGATTACGAGTATAATGACGGTGTATACACTGTAAAAAGTGAGGCTATTTTAAGAATTAAAGCCAACAAACCAGGAGAAAAATTCGTTGTTCATTTTGTTGACGATGACGGATACGAAACGATCTATCCTCTCCTGAGTGTTCCAGAGCACGAGTGTACAGGAGGTAACTTCTATGTAGCAAGTGCTCCTGAATCAGGAAACGATGGTCTTGCTGTTCAGCTCTGTACAGAATGCAGAACGCCGGTAAACACAAGACATATCCCCGCTTCATTCTATGCAATGCTCAGCGATGGTCAGATGTTCCAGAATGTATATCAGGCTGCTGAGTACGCTGGTGAGAACTACGATAAGGTTGAGCTTTCATTGTTCGGTGACATCACACTCGACAAGGATCTTGAGATACCTGATAATGTTAAACTTCTCATCACACCTTTTGCAAATATAACATTCAAGAATTCAGCTCATATCGTTGTTGGCGGCAAATACATCGACTTCACAGAAAATTTTGAAAACGAGATCTACGAAAAAACTGATTACATTGTTACCACAGAACCAACAACTGAGATAACTACTACACCTTCAGTTAATGACAACCACATTGCTTCTGATGATGATCTGCGTAATTGGGCAATCAATGACTACAAAAACAAAAACAAAAACGGTCAGACAAATATATCTGCTGAAATCACCTCAAAGTCCAATGATACATATGAGATCACATTAAGGGACAAGGACGGAATTACAGTTGACGTTTATACAATTGATCCTGTTACCGGCAGCGGCAGTAATTCTGCCAATGAAGATGTCGATCTTCCGCAGACCGGTAACAACGCAATGAAGAATTGGATGATTCTGCTTGGTGCATTCATACTTATCATGTGCGGATTGTTTTCAGTTAGATCCTCCGGCTTCATTCGCCGCAAAGAAAGTGAAGATAAAACTGGAATCTGACGCTGTACGCACCAGAATACATTGATCCACAAGCAGGTATTCTGCAAATAATAAGAAAAAGCATACCACAAACGCCGCCATAAAGCGGTGAATGTGGTATGCTTCATTTTTATTAATCATCTAAAAAATGGTTGAAAGAGCAAGAATTGTTTCTCCTAAGCCCTTTCATTTCACCTATGCTCTCCCAGACTAATTATAGCAATCAGTCGTTATTTTTCTTCACGCAATTATTCATTGTTTCATTAGCTTCTTCATCCCATACCGTTCTCTCGGGACCGAGAGTGCCATACATCGTGTTCTCAAAAGAGTATATGCTCTTGGCTGTTTTGATAAGTCTTTCGTTATCGACATCATTGCTGAATGTACCAAGGCGGGTGTAAATATCCTGAGTGATCTCATAGTCATACTGCTCACGCCCCTCACGGCTGGTATACATTATTTCCGCAAAATATCGTTTCGTATCATTATCATAGTAAGCTGTCCAGTTATTGCCTTGTTTTTTGTTTTTCATAACATTTATCTTTTTCTGCCAAACAGCTTTGATAAAAAGCCTTTATTCTTTTTGTTGTCAGGGCTATTCAGTTCATCACGACTTATCTGCGGTATTTTTACTACCGTTTCCCTGTCAAGATGAACATTGACCATATCATAGTAGCCGAGTCCGTGCTTATAGGCTAAATCTTCGATCTTATCAAAAACTTCGTCCGGAACCGAATATGCGATTCCCATATATATCAGGTCGTCATCAATGGTGTAGTCTATCAGTTTGCTTTCAAGCTCGGGATCGTTTTCAAATTCTTCATCATCAGGAGCAAACTCTCCATTCATTGAGGGATACTCCTTAACAAGCTCCATAAAGAAATCCACAAGAGGCTGTGATGTCCCTTTAATGTCATTATAATCTCTATCCGAACTCCATTCACTCTTTTTATAGAACCATTTCAGAAACTCCATAGGCTCAGTCGGAGCTTTGCTTTTATCAAATACAAGTACATCTACGCTCATTTTTTCACCTCATAAAATAGTCTTTGTTATATAATAGTCTACAATTATGTGAATTACGAGTATATTACACGTCGTTATCTTTACATTGAAATCAGTATTTTGCGATATTATTACTTTGAATAATAACAGTCCCCCAACGGTCTTGAACACACCGGCGAACAGTCGGTGTGTTCATGTTCCATACCTCCCCTACCGTATAACTGAATTTGATAATAGTATTATACCACAATTCCTATATATAATCAAGATAATAGCACTGTTCAGTTTGTCTAATATTCTTTTTCGATGTTTTTATCAAAATAGGCTATGAAATAATGTTGTTCATAATTCTCTTTTCTATTCCATGATATATTTGATTTTAATCATATTATCAACATCCGCAATACGGCGGCAAAAAAGGAGCAGCTGAAAGTTCAGCTGCTCCTTTATATGAGTGCTCACTTCTTGGCAACGTATTCTCTCTTCATAAGGCAAAGATCGAATACATTGAGCTTTTTGTCGCCGGTGAAATCAGCAGCCTGCCAGTTTGCGAGCTCAATACCGGGTTTGCCAAGAAGCCATTTCTGGAACAGCAGAACGTCTGAGATATTGAACTCACCGTCACCGTTCACATCGCCCTTGACCTCTTCAATGTGGTTTTCGTCGAACTCCATAGTTGCTCGCTGGAGAAAAGGATCGCTGTCAGACTTCTCGACCTTGTCCCATGCGTCCTTGCTGCCATAGAAAGTAATGGCAGCGGAAGCATAACTGTCAATCTTCTTGAGCTTGCCTGAGATCTTGAGATCTGTCAGCTTATTACAGCCGTCGAACGCCATACTGTCGATGAGCTCCGCCCCCTTTATCTCAACTGATGTGAGAGCGTCACAGTAGAAGCATACGTTGTCGCATATCTTACTTACGCTTGCCGGAAAAACTATTGATGTTATCTTTGAATTTGTTGAAAAAGCACTCGGTGAAACGTACTCAACGTCTGAAGGTATCTCCACCTTGCCCTCGCACTCTTCTCCGTCTATAAGAGCACCTCTGAGCGAGTTCCCGTTGCATTACTGAAATTAACACCTTTTTTCATGAATCAGATGATTTACTGCATATTATAGTTTAATAATTCAATTAGTATAAAATTGATGCACTAAATAAAAAATATAACTGCTCGCAAGATGATACAAAAATCAGTCTTGTGAGCAGTCGCTTATATTCTATAAAAGTTCGGTATATGCTATGTTTACCTGAACCACATTTTCATGGTATCAAGTATCTGGATAAGCTCGGATTCGCTTATTACATAAGGAACCATAGCATACATATATTTCAGGAAGGTCCTGCTGAATACTCCGTGTTCGTATGCGAACTTCTTGAATCCTTCAAGCACTTTTCCGTCATATACCTCTATGCAGACACAGCCGCCCATGATACGTACTTCTTTTATGCGCGGATCGGTAAAGCCCGACATTTCACGACGGGTGATCTCCTCTATACGCCGTATTTTTGAAATGTAATCCTCACGCTCAAACAGCTCAATGGATTTAAGAGCCGCACAGCAGGCAAGAGCATTCCCCATAAATGTCGGCCCATGCATGAAAGCATGAGTAGGATCATCGCTCATGAATCCCTCCCATACCCTGCGGTTTGCAACCGTAACTGCATGACCGATATATCCGCCCGTCAGAGCCTTTCCAAGAACAAGTATATCAGGCAGAACAAGATCAGCCACAAAGCGGTTGCCGGTACGACCGAAGCCTGTTGCGACTTCGTCAAAGATCAGCAATACGTCATATTGATCACATAGCTGTCTTGCTCTTTCAAGAAAACTGACATCATACATACGCATTCCGCCTGCACCCTGAAGCAGCGGTTCAACGATAAAACAGGTCAGGCGTTCGCCATATTCCGCAAATGCCTTTTCAAGTGCCGTGATCTCGGTGGGAATATGGATAACGCCCCGCTTTTTCTCGCTGTTCACACCGAACGCAAAATGATAATCCTCATCGTCACCGACCTCCATAGCCTTGAAGGTATCTCCGTGATAGGCGTGTTCAAGAGAAAGTATCATATCTCGGTCAGAGCCACGGTTTGTGTTGAATTGCAGAGCCATTTTCAATGCCACTTCTACCGCTACGCTGCCCGAATCAGAGAAAAAGCAATAATCAAGATCGCCCGGCAGCCATTGTGCCAGCTTGTCGGAGAGCTTCTGAACAGGTTCATGTGTCATACCGCCGAGCATAACATGAGCAAACTTTTCAAGCTGACCGCTGATAGCGGAATTGATCTCAGGGTGATTGTAGCCATGAATAACGCTCCACCACGAAGATACCGAATCTATCAGGTCGTGACCGTCCTCTGTATAGAGATGTACACCCTGCGCGCGGGCTATTTTTATGGGAGCATCAAGTGTTTTCATCTGAGCGTATGGATACCAGATCATTGTTTTCCTCCTTTGCAAAGCTGTTCAAGCAGTTCTGCCGAAATATCTAAATCAGTATCGTTTTCACCTACACAGGCAATAACAGGCAGTCCAGTGAGCTTTTCACACATGACCTTATTATCTTCTTCCATTATGTCCCCTTTATGAAAGTTATTCAGTATCAGCCCACGAATCTCCATACCGTGAGCTTTCATGTATTCACAGGTAAGCACCACACTGTTGATCGTACCAAGTCCTGCATCTGCCACTATGATCGCATGAAGTCCGAGGGTTTTGATAATATCTTCAAGCATTATTTTCCGGTCATCATAACGAATGGGACATACAATACCGCCGCTTCCTTCGCAGATAACGTATTCATATTCATCGCAGAGTTTTTCATAATGATCCTTAACGTTTTCAAGCTCTACGAGATCACCTTCTATTTTTGAGGCAAGATGCGGAGATACAGCTGTTTCATAAATATACGGACACATTGTATCGAGCGGCTGCGATATTCCCGATATTTTCTTTACATAAGCAGCGTCGCCCGGTATGAGCCTGCCGTTTTCGTCACGTTCATTTCCACTGACAGCCGCTTTGAAATAGGCGGTATTACAGCCTGCATCATGGAGCTTCTTGACAAGCAAAGCTGTCACAAAGGTCTTTCCAATATCCGTACCCGTTCCTGTAACAAATATTCCGTTATGCATTGTTATCCCTCCCCGTAGAATAGCCGATCTGATTCAACATAGCAATATCTTCACGGATACGATTGCCTGATGTTGTGAGCATATCACCCGTGATAGCCGAATTTGCCCCTGAAAGAAAAGCTCGTTCACCGCAGTTTGTCATAAGGTTGCGTCCTGCGGCAAGGCGTATGTCGGCTTCGGGAACGATAAAGCGGAATATCGCAACAGTCCGCAGAATATCAGACTCGGTAATGCGTTCTATACTTTCAAGAGGGGTGCCTTTAATGGGGATCAGTGCATTTATTGGTATTGAACTTACGCCAAGCTCGCTGAGTGTAAGAGCCATGTCGATACGATCCTGCCAGCTTTCGCCCATACCTATGATACCGCCGGAACATATTTCAAGCCCTGCCGCCTTAGCTCTGCGTATACATTCAAGCTTGTCCTCAAAGGTATGCGTGGTGCAGATGTTTGGGAAATTTGCTCTCGAAGTCTCTATATTCGCATGATACCTTGTAACTCCTGCACGTCGCAGCTCGGAAAACTGTTCTTCTTCAAGCAGACCGAATGAAGCACATAAACCCACATGGTTTTCACATGAAAGGGTACGGTATGTGTCAAGGGCCTTTTCAAACTCATCACCGCTCAGTCTGCGCCCTGCGGTTACTATCGCAAAGCGGTGTACGCCCTGTTTTTCGTTATGATTACATTCAGTTACGATCTGATGCTTATCAAGGAAATCATATTCTTCGATACCCGTACAGTGATGGGCGGACTGCGCACAGAACTTGCAGTCCTCGGAACAGCGCCCACTTCTGCCGTTGATGATACTGCAAAGATTCGCTCTGCTGCCGCTGAAATGTCTTCTCAGCTTATCGGCACATTCTGTAAGCTCATCCAATCCACTGTTCAGAAGAAAACTCAGATCATCATCTTTTGTAAGCCTTTTTCCGTTGATTATCTGTTCGGTAATATTCCTGATGTTCATTATACTGTTCCTTTCGCATAGATTACAGGCATCAACCGTCTTGCTAAAGCCGTAGATAATAAGCAAAGTGCTATATCTCCCGGAACTGCAAGCACAAAGCAGTAAAGAAGCAAAGCACTGATACCGATCGGCTCATGCAGATATAATGCACTTATCAGATAACAATACAGCATTCCAAGTGTATAAACTACTGCAAGTCCGGCAAAACAGCCGGTAAGGATACGTTTAGCGTCAGCTTTTCTGCTATGGGCAACTGCTCCGGTAATGTACGAGCCTGCTATAAATCCAATAAGATAGCCGAATGTCGGTTGCAACACATAGCCTAAACCGCCTCCGCCTGCAAAAACTGGCAGACCTGCAAGTCCGAGAAAAACATACAGAGCTGTTGCCGCAGCCCCTCTGTTCTTTCCGAGAATTACTCCTGCAAGAGTTGTAAACAGGAACTGCAATGTGAACGGACAGACAGGAACTGGGATACGAATATATGCGCCTGCTGTTATCAGAGCGGTAAACATTGCTGTCAGAATCATATCTTTTGTTTTGTTTATGTTGTTAATGTCGATCACTTCCTCCGTTCAATATTATAGCACTGTGCAGCGCAATTGTCAACTATTATTTTTATACAGGTTGACAATCGGAACAATTCGCCCTAAAAAGAACAGCCCTCATTACTGAAGGCTGTTTAGATATTCATTTCCAATAGGGTATTATCTGATTATGGTATATCCCACAATGCTGGTTTTGATTAACGCGGAACGGTTTTTGAGTGTGCTGATAGACTACGATTATATGCAGCATATTTGTTAGGTAAAAGTCTATATACGTAAAAAGATCAAGTACCGAACCGCCGCAATACTCAATATCATTGTTGAACGCCATAGTCCAGCACATTCAATATTCTGCGGAATAAGTCAGAGATAACACTCATATCGTTATAGTTTGTTAATCATGGTTATCTCCATTCAGATCTTGCGGTAAATGAAATGAAGGTACCAAAAAACTGAACAAGCTCAGGAGAGAAATAAAGGTGAATACGATGAAGGAATATAGAATAACAGCAGAAGAGGCGAAAAAACGTCTCATTATATGGCTTGCGGACTTCAATATGGTGAGGGAAAGTTCGTTTACGATGAGCTTTATCAACAAGCTGATGCACAGATGTACCTTGATAAATAAGCAAGAAAGGCAAAGGGGCAGATCTCTTATCTGAAATAAAAATAACAAATCCCGATACAAGTTGTACCGGGATTTTGTATTTACGCTTCTATCAGCTTATGATCCGAAAGTGTCACTATCCTGTTACCATAGGCTGCACATTCAGGCGAATGTGTTACCTGAAGTATCGTTATGCCCTTTTCCTCGTTAAGGCGCTTGAACAGCTTCATTATCTCATCACCGGAGGACTTGTCAAGATTTCCGGTAGCCTCGTCGGCAAGGAGTATCTCAGGCTCTGTGAGAACAGCTCTTGCTATCGAGCACCTCTGCTGCTGACCGCCGGAAAGCTGTGAAGGATAGTTGTTTCTCTTGGCAGTAAGTCCGGTGAGTTCAAGGAGTTCTTCAAGCTTATCCTTGTAGGCTTTTGTTTTTCTGCCGGAAAGCTCTATCGGCAGCAGGATATTCTCCTCGACTGTGAGATTTTCATCAAGATTATAGAACTGGAACACATAACTCAGCATAAACGAACGTATCTCTGAGAGTTCGCTGTCATTCATACCAGTGATGCTTCTGCCGCCTATGCGTATATCTCCGCTGAAATCGCGGTCAAGACCGCCGATAAGATACAGAAGCGTAGATTTTCCGCTTCCGGAAGGACCTGTAAGTGATACAAAGCTGCCCTTCTCGATATTCAGGTTTGCTCCGTTGTAGATAAGAGCCTCATTTTCGCCTGAGCCGAAATGCTTTTTAAGATCAACTATTTCAATTACATTACTCATAGCGGTACCTCCGTTATTCATATTTCAGCTCTGCGGCTGTGTTCATTTTTTTCAATGAGGATATTGGCTTTATAGCTGCAAGCAGCATTGCTGCTGTCAGAACAGCTATGAATACTGCTATCAGCGGCACATTGAAGATTATTTCCACGCCCATATCAAGACTTGCAAGAGCTGTTTCAATGAGCGAGGTGAGCAGAACTCCCATAAGCAATGCCAAAGCACCTGCCGTTACTGATGAGATGAGAGTTTCCAGCACTATCAGTTTTGACAGCTTTTTTCTGCTTGCGGCTACCGAGTGCAGCACCGCATATTTTCTCCTTGACTGCTCAAAGCCGATTATTGCATTTGATACTGCTCCGAGAAGTGCAAGTACGCAGCCTATGCCTATCATACTGTAAAGAATTGTCATAATGCTGGAGCTTTCTTCCTCCTGATCGGCGATTATCTGTGCTCTTGTCTTGATCTCTGCACCGCGGAACAGCCTCTCAGCTTCAGATGTGACCTTTTCCAAGTCCTCGGGAGAGCGGAGGTTGATGTACACCCTGTCAACAAGATCGGAGATGTTATCCCTGAACCACTTTTGGTTTACAACGACGCTCTTGCTATAATGGTAGAGTGTGTTGCACAAGCCCTTAACCTTGAATTTATATACGGCATATTCCTCAGAACCGTCCTTGTTTCTGATGATGTTCCCCAATTCCCTGATCTCAACGGTGTCCCCTGTTTTCACGCCAAGCTGCCTTGCATAGCCCTTACCGATATACACCTCGTCCTCAGCAGGCTCTGTTCCCAAATTGCGGATACCCGTATATAGGTGGAAATCATCATAAGCCACCATGCAGACATCTGTTTTCTTTTTGCCATTCACATTGGCACTTAAAAAAGTCTGATATAAATACTGGCAGTCACTGATCTCGTCCATATGGGCTAATTCATCGACCTTTTCGGTCTTGTGATCCAGTGAAATAACAGCGTCCATATTGTAAATATCGGGATTGTATATCTGCGAGATCGACATTGATGTGATGAAAATAGCTATCGTTATCGCAAGGGACACAAATGTAAGCTGTGTACTTGCAACTGTACTCTTTTTGTGGGAGCATTCATTTGCTGCGAGCTTCGCACATGGCATTCCCAGAACTCCGAACAGTTTTACAAGTCCCTTTGATACGCATTTGAGCAGCAGCGGAAGTACCATTACCGAGCCTGTGCAGATAAGCGCTATTGCCGCAATACTGAGTATTATATCCTCTGCCTGAATACCGAGAACCATTCCGCCTGCAAGTATAACTGCACCGATAATGAGCTTTTTTACGCTCAGGTGATAGGCAGTATCCCTCGATGAGAAGATTATGTCACGCACCGGAGTCTTTACCGCCTTTACCAATGCGCCGGTCTGGCAGATGATCTGTATCACGACGGCAAACAATACCGCTACCGGATACATATACAGCTTCATTGACCAGTCATCGGGGATAGTTCCGAAAAGGGAAATTATCGCAGAACGTCCGGCGACTGCAAACAATACCGCGCCGATCAGACCGCCGATAAGTCCGTAGATACCGCTTTCAGTCAGCAGCACGATAGAAGTCTTTGGTATGCTTCCTCCGAGACTTCTGAGTGTGCCGATAGTAGAAATCCTCTCGTTTGCGATGTGCTTTGACATCGAGAATGTGAGAAAAAGCGTCATCATAAGTATTACTGCGAAAATGAGCACGAATACCATT
>ONAI01000047.1:486-16705 GCA_900315755.1 uncultured Ruminococcus sp. | reverse complement strand
CATTGCGTCCGCTTGCTATGAGCAATATGCAGAGGCTTTTTGAGGTCGGCCCTGCAGAGGCTCTTACAGGTCCGGTCGAGAGGAATGACGTTTCAACGGTGAGCAAGCATCTCAGATGCTTCGACACAGACAATGACAGAGCGATGTATACAAGCGTCTCACGCAAGCTGACGGAGATCGCTTCAAAAAGACATCCTGATTCGGATTATTCCGAAATGGAGCGCTTACTTTCAGAATGATAAAAAGCCCTGCAATGATTTGCAGGGCTTTACTGTTACATATCCACAAGAAGTCCGTGTTTTTCGTATTCTGTAACTCTTGCTATTTCGGCTTATGGCTTTTTGCCTCCTCAGGCGTCATATTCGCATAAGACATTATTATCACGAGATCGCCTTTCTGTCCTGAACGTGCTGCTGCGCCGTTAAGACAGATAACTCCGCTTCCGCGTTCGCCTGCGATGACGTAGGTCTCGATACGGCTTCCGCTGTTTACATTGACTATGTGAACTCTTTCGTACTCATAAAGTCCGGAAGCTTCCATGAGGTCTTCATCTATTGTTATGCTGCCGACGTAGTTTAGTTCTGCCTGTGTTACAACGGCGCGATGTATTTTACTCTTTAACATTGAGAGCTGCATTGCGTCGACCTCCTATCAGACATCTTCGGTGAAGAAGTTGTCTATGAGACGTGTTTTGCCGATGAATACTGCTATCGCACAGAGAGCCGGACGGTCAAGAGCGGGGATCTGCTGCATTGTAGCACAGTCAACTATCTTAACATAGTCGATGCGTGCAAGCGGCTCGGAGGTGATGAGAGACTTCATAGCTTCAATTATTTTTGAGCAGTCTTTTTCGCCTTTTTTCACCATATCCTGACCGAGTCTGATAGACTTTGAAAGTATAAGAGCAGCTTTTCTTTCGGCTTCGTTGAGGTAAGTATTGCGTGAGCTCTTTGCAAGTCCGTCGTTCTCACGAACTATCGGGCAGCCGATTATTTCGAGATCCATATTGAGGTCATCGACCATGTGGCGGATTACTGCAAGCTGCTGAGCGTCCTTTTTGCCGAAGTAAGCGCGGTCCGGCTGAACGATATTGAACAGCTTGGAAACGACTGTGCAGACACCTCTGAAGTGTACCGGGCGGCTGAGACCGCAGAGTTCCTGAGTGAGAACTGTCATATCAACAAATGACGAAAAGCCCTCGTGATACATTTCTGAAGGTTCGGGATTGAAGATGAGATCACCGCCGTGAGCCTCAACGAGTTTTGCATCGTGTTCGAGATCACGCGGATAGCTTTCGAGATCCTCGGTAGGACCAAACTGCATAGGGTTTACGAAATCTGAAACGACAGTTCTGTCGTTATCTCTGTGAGAAGCGTCGATAAGGCTTGCATGGCCTTCGTGGAGATAGCCCATTGTAGGAACGAGACCTACTGTAAGTCCCTGAGACTTCCATTCTTTTACCTGCTGACGCACTTCTGCGATTGTTTTTACGATCTTCATTCAGACTTTTCCTCCTTGAGGAGTTCATTTATAACATCATCGTCGATGCTGTAAGTATGTTCTGGTGCTGGGAAAGAACCGGATTTGGTTTCGTTGATATAATCGGTGATACCCTGGCGCATGGCATCGCCTGCATTTGCAAATTTCTTTACGAATTTTGCTGTATGACCGATCGTGAGACCGAGCATATCCTGATAAACAAGCACCTGTCCGTCACAGCCTGCGCTTGCGCCGATACCGATCGTCGGGATATTGAGCTTTGAGGTTATGATGTCTGCAAGTTTTGCCGGAATGCCTTCAAGCACTACTGAGCAGGCACCGGCTTCCTGTATTTTAAGGGCGTCATCAATGAGACGGCGCGCGTTTTCGAGACTTTTTCCCTGAACCTTGAATCCGCCGAAAGCGTTTACAGACTGCGGAGTAAGTCCGAGATGAGCAACTACCGGGATAGATGCATTGACGATGGCTCTGATCTGTTCGCAGACCTCAGCGCCGCCTTCGAGCTTGACAGCGTTTGCATTGCCCTCCTTGATAAGTCGTCCGGCGTTGATAACAGCGTCCTGAACGCTCACCTGATAGGACATGAACGGCATATCCGCAACGATGAAAGCATTCTCTGCACCTCTCGCAACAGCTTTTGTGTGGTGGATCATATCTTCCATAGTTACGGGAAGAGTGTTCTCATAACCGAGCATTACCATGCCGAGTGAATCACCGACAAGTATGGCGTTTACGCCGCATTCATCAATGATCTTAGCCATTGTGTAGTCATAAGCAGTGAGCATTGTGATCTTATCGCCTGTCTGCTTTTGCTTTAAGAGAGTAGAAACAGTATTTTTCATAGTTTTTCTCCTTTATAAGATGTTACCTTTCCGTTTTCCGGATAAGATACAAATTCATTATAACACACATTTCCGGAAATATCAATATATGCGCTGAAAACTATGCGGAAAAATTTTGCAAAAAAATCGGGAGGCTGCTGCCTCCCGCAATTATCAGAATGTAAGCTGGCTGATGACCTTTTTGAGTGCATCAGCACTGTTCTGGAGTTTCTTGATCTCAAGTTCTGTGAGGTTTGGTGAGACCTCGCGTTCGATTCCGTTTGAACCGATAACGCACGGGAGACTGAGGCATACATCGTTGATACCGTATCTGTCATTGATAAGAGTTGAAACGGTGATGATGTTGTTTGAGTCTCTGAGAATGCAGTCACATATTTTGTTTACGCTCATTGCGATAGCGTAGAAAGTAGCGCCTTTTCTCTTTATAACTTCGGAACCTGCCTTGCGGACTTCTTCGATTATCTCATCCTCGTCGATGTCAACGTGTTCCTGATCCTCACAGTACTGTTCCATAGGGATACCTGCAATATTTGTGAGTGACCACGGAATGAATGAAGAGTCGCCGTGCTCGCCGAATACGTAAGCGTGGATGCTGTTCGGGCTGAGTCCTACATGATCTGCGATGCTTGAACGCAGACGGGAAGTATCGAGGGCTGTACCTGAGCCGATGACCTGACGCGGTGAGAGGTCTGTACATTTGAGGATAGTATAAGTGAGGATGTCAACAGGGTTGCTTACAACGACATATATAGCATCAGGAGCAACTCTTGCGATCTGCGGCATAACTTCTTTTATGATGTTGACGTTTGTCTGAGCGAGATCAAGTCTGGTCTGACCGGGCTTTCTTGCAAGACCGAGAGTTACTACAACGATGTCTGAACCGGCAGCATCTTCATAAGTGCCGTCCATGATCTCAACGTTATGACCGAATGAAACGCCCTGACGAATGTCCATAGCCTCGCCTTTGGCTTTGGCTTTATTTATGTCTACGAGAACCACATCAGAACAAGTTCCAGCGACAGCAAATGTATAAGCGACAGTAGCGCCGACGTTTCCAGCGCCGAGGATCGTGATCTTTGTTCCGTTTTTGTTCTTATCTCCCATTATATTACGCCTCCGTTTATATTTCAGGCAGCTCTGACAGTATTTTAACAAAGTCAGGTGTTCCCGCCCAACAATTTTGTGAGTACAATTTTATTATAGCATAAAGACGGAAAATAGCAAGCAAAATACAGCACTTTGACGAAAAATCGTAAATTCATACAAAACCGCATGATTTCCAACACTTAATTTTCACTTTGATTTGAACGAATATGGCTTAATGTTCAAACGGTAAGACGGTATTGCGAGACAGCTGACGGAGCAGCAAAAATGAATATTATGCGAATACCTGTGAATATTTTGAAAAATTATGAATATTTATGCGAATGCTCTTGACATTATTTTTTTGCGGTGTATAATAGAATCATAATCTTAAATTGTGTCGGTTTTAACGGCATCATCAGGAGGTAATAACCATGGCAAACAAGAAGGATATTAAAAAGGTAGTTCTGGCTTATTCAGGCGGACTCGATACATCTATCATCATCCCGTGGCTCAAGGAAAATTACAATAACTGCGAAGTTATCGCTGTTTCAGGTGACGTTGGTCAGGGAACTGAGCTCGATGGTCTTGAGGAAAAAGCTATCAAGACAGGCGCTTCCAAGCTCTACATCGAGGATCTTAAGGAAGAATTCATTCAGGATTATATTTTCCCGACTGTTCAGGCAGGCGCTATCTATGAGAACAGATATATGCTCGGTACTTCCTTTGCACGTCCGATAATCGCAAAGAGGATCGCTGAGATCGCTATCAAGGAAGGCGCAGACGCTATCTGCCATGGCTGTACCGGTAAGGGCAACGATCAAGTGCGTTTTGAACTCGCTATCAAGGCTTTTGCTCCTGAAATGCACATCATCGCTCCTTGGAGAGAATGGGACCTCAAGTCAAGAGATCAGGAGATCGACTACGCAGAGGCTCATAACATCCCTCTCAAGATAAACAGAGAAACAAACTATTCAAAGGATAAGAATATCTGGCATCTCTCACACGAAGGTCTCGATCTCGAAGACCCTGCTAACGAGCCGCAGTATGAGAAGAAGGGCTTCCTTGAAATGGGCGTTTCTCCTATTGATGCTCCTGATAAGCCAACTTATGTTACTATCCACTTTGAAAAGGGCGTTCCTACCGCTATCGACGGTAAGTCTATGAATGGCGTTGAGCTCGTTTCAACTCTTAATAAGCTCGGCGGTGAGAACGGTATCGGTCTTGCTGATCTCGTTGAAAACCGTCTCGTTGGTATGAAGTCAAGAGGCGTTTATGAGACTCCCGGCGGTGCTATTCTCTACCACGCTCACGAAGTTCTTGAAACTATCTGCCTCGATAAGGAAACTGCAAGAGTTAAGCAGTACCTCGGAATCAAGTTCGCTGACATCGTTTACAACGGTCAGTGGTACACTCCTCTCCGTGAGGCTATGAGCGCTTTCGTTACTGAGACACAGAAGACTGTTACCGGCGATGTTAAGCTTAAGCTCTACAAGGGCAACATCATAAATGCCGGCGTAACTTCACCTTACACTCTCTATGATGAGGAAGTTGCTACATTCGATGAGGATGATGTTTACGATCAGAAGGACAGCGCCGGATTCATCAACCTCTTTGGTCTTCCGATCAAGGTCAAGGCTCAGCTCGATAAGAAGAGAAACAATAAGTAATTAGTGCAGACATCAAAATAAGTATAGTTTTCAGGCAGGGGAGATTTGTCTCCTGCCTGTTATGACTTTTTATAAATTATAAATGGATGGATGGATATGGTTAAGATCAGAGTTATGACTCCTGATGACTGGGACGGCGTTGCTGATGTCTGGGAGAATCATGAGGGTACTAACCCAGTCGATGACAGCGTAGAGGGATTTACAAAATATCTAAGACGTAATCCTGCAACAAGCTTTGTAGCTGTGGACGACGGCAGGATAATCGGTACTATTCTTGCAGGTCATGACGGCAGACGCGGTATCTTTCACCATGTTTCTGTGCTTCCTGAGTACCAGAAGCAGGGCGTTGGCAAAATGCTCGTTGACAATGCTATGGAGGCTCTCAGAAAAGAGGGCATAACAAAAGTCCTGCTGGTCGTTTTCGATCACAACGAAAACGGCAATCAATTCTGGGAACATATGGGCTTCACCGTGCGTGAAGATCTGATCTACCGCAATAAATACACTAACAAGTAAGTGGTGACAGCATGAATAAATTCATGAAGCTTGCTGTTGATGAAGCGCGAAAAGGTATAAACGCCCGCCACGGAGGACCGTTCGGCTGTGTTATCGTCAGGGACGGAGCGGTCGTCGGCAGCGGACATAATGAGGTCATAAAACAAAGTGACCCTACCTGCCACGGTGAGATGATGGCGATCAGAAATGCTTGTAAAAAGCTTGGAAGCCACGATCTCAGCGGCTGCGAACTCTATACAACAGCTGAACCCTGCCCCATGTGCCGCGGAGCGATAATGTGGGCGAATATAAGCAAGGTATACTACGGCTGCAATGTTGCAGATACCGACAGCATCGGCTTCAGAGATAAGGTGTTCTACGAATCCGAGGAAAAATTTTCCGAGGAGCTTGACCGCTCTGAGTGCCTGAAGGTCTTTGCCGAGTACGCGGCGATCAAGGACAAAGTGAACTATTGATAATTCGGAATGCGGAATTTGGAATTATCGGTGTCCGCTGCGCGGACTTATTCAGGATAAACTACCGTCAGCTTTCGGGGACATATAACTCCGAACTCCGAATTAAACGAAAGGTAAGATAACTATGGCAGATATGATGTGGGCAGGAAGATTTTCAAAGCAGGTGGATTCCACTGTCAATGCTTTCAATTCTTCTATCGCCTTTGACGGACGTATGTACCGTCATGATATACAGGGCAGTATTGCCCACGCCACTATGCTTGGTGACTGCGGCATAATCTCAAAGGAGGACAGCCTTGAGATCATAAGCGGTCTGAAGGAGATACTTGCGGATATTGATTCCGGAAAGCTTGAGCTTGATCCTTCCGCTGAGGATATACATATGTTTGTTGAGGCTGAACTCACCAAGCGTCTCGGAGATGTCGGAAAGAGACTGCATACCTCACGTTCAAGGAACGATCAGGTAGCTGTTGACCTCAGACTTTATCTTCGTGATCAGGTCAGCGAAATACAGCAGATGGTAACTGATCTTATCAGGACTATCATCGGTATCGCAAAGGAACATACCGAGACTGTTATGCCAGGTTATACACATCTCCAGAGAGCACAGCCTATCACTTTTGCTCATCACCTTATGGCTTATGTGTGGATGCTTCTGAGAGACCTCGAAAGATTCAGCGATGCTGCTAAGCGTATGAATTACTGTCCGCTCGGATGCGGTGCTCTTGCAGGTACTACATACAAGACCAACCGACAGCAGACAAGCGATCTTCTCGGATTCACAGCGCCTATGGAGAATAGTCTCGACGGTGTTTCAGACCGCGATTACTGCGTTGAGCTCTGTTGTGCTATGTCACTCCTTATGACACATCTCTCACGCTTTTCAGAAGAGATAATCCTCTGGTGCAGCTGGGAATTCAAATTCGTTGAACTCGATGATGCTTTTGCTACCGGCTCTTCGATCATGCCTCAGAAGAAGAATCCTGATGTTACTGAGCTTATACGTGGTAAGACAGGCAGAGTGAACGGTGATCTCGTGACACTCCTCACTATGATGAAGGGACTTCCTCTTGCTTACAATAAGGATATGCAGGAGGATAAAGAGGCTATCTTCGATGCTCTTGACAATGTTAAGCTTTGCGTGAAGACATTCACTCCGATGCTCGCTACTATGCGTGTTATCAAGGAAAATATGAGAAATGCTGCTGCAAGAGGCTTCATCAATGCAACAGACTGTGCTGATTACCTCGTTAAGAAGGGAATGCCGTTCCGTGATGCTTATAAGATCACAGGAACTCTCGTTGCTCAGTGTATAGAAAAGGGGCTTACCCTTGAAACCCTGCCGATCGCAGACTACAAGGCTATGACAGACCTCTTTGCCGAGGATGTTTATGATGCTATCAGCCTTGATACCTGCGTTAAGGAGAGAAAGTCCTTCGGCGGACCTTCTCCGGATGAGGTCGTAAAGCAGATAGCTTCAGCCGAAAAAGCACTTGAAGGTCTTACAAAGTAAGCCATGAAAAAAAAGGAAATCGTTTTTACGATAGGTCTGTGTATATTCATGGGAGTTCTCTGGATAATCGGCGAACTCATCATGGGACTGTGGATACCGGTCCTTCCGAAGACACATCTCTACTGGCTGATCGGTATTGTTGCATTCACGCTTATCGTTAATATATGGCACGGTATGAAAGAGGATACGTCCGAACCGGAAACACCTCATAACCGTAAGTACGACCGCAAGGTCAACGGAAGAAAACAGAAAAAACTCAAAAAGAAGAATAAGTGAGGGAATATAATGTCAGTTAAAGTTTACATAGACGGTCAGGAAGGTACTACCGGTCTTAAGATTCTTGAAAGATTTGAGGGCAGAAACGACATTGAACTTATCAGGATCAGCGAGGAAAAGAGAAAAGATCCGGCAGAACGTGCAAAATTCATAAATATGTCGGATTATACTTTCCTTTGTCTGCCGGATGCGGCTTCAAAAGAGGCTGTTTCTTTCGTTGACAACGATCATGTGCGTATCATTGATGCTTCAACTGCTCACCGCACTAATCCCGATTGGGCTTACGGATTTCCTGAACTCTCAGCTGCTCACAGAGAGAAGATAAGAACTTCAAACAGAGTTGCTGTTCCGGGATGCTATGCAAGCGGCTTTGCTTCGATAGTTTATCCTCTTGTGGATCACGGTATCATCCCGGCTGATTATCCCGTTTTCGCTTATGCGACTTCCGGTTACAGCGGAGCAGGTAAAAAAGCTATCGCTGTTTATGAGGGCGATGATAAGCCTTATGAATTCAATAGTCCACGGCAGTATGCGCTTTCGCAGCAGCATAAGCACCTTCCCGAAATGAAGGCTGTTTCAGGACTTGAATATACCCCTATGTTCAACCCTATGGTGTGTGATTATTTCAGCGGTATGGTCGTAAGTGTTCCGATACAGACAAGAACTCTTCCAAAGTCTGTTACACCTGCTGATATACACACTATGTACGCAGAACACTATAAGGGTGCAAATATGATCGAGGTCATGCCTCTTATGTCAGCTGATGAGCAGAAGAGCTTCTTCCTTGCTTCAAATACTCTCAGCGGACTTAATAAGATGCAGATCTTTGTATTCGGCAGCGATGAACAGATACTCCTCTGTTCAAGACTTGATAACCTCGGCAAGGGTGCAAGCGGTGCCGCAGTTCAGTGTCTCAATATCATGATGGGTATTGATGAGACGACCGGACTTATATGATCTTTATTTATCTTATCTTATTTGTTTGATGGATGGAGGGCTGCGATATGCAGAAACAAAAACTGAAAGAAATATATGAGTATGATTATATTCCTAACGACAGTGAGATCTATCCTCTTCAGGAGTGGTTCAATACGATCCTTGAAAAAACAGAGGATGAACTCACTATTGCCGATGTCTGCCGTATGCTCAGACAGAGAATGTGCTCAAAATGTGCTATGAAGCGCGCTGTTGACCTTCTTCGTGAGGATCCATTTGCAGGGGAGATATATGAAGGTCAGCTGATGAGTACGCTCTATGGCTCTAAGGAGAAATATCTGTGCCTGTTCTACGCAGATATACTGCCGATACTCGAAAATGCGGAGATCCTTTCACTGAGTCACAAATGGGCTAATGAGGAGGAAAAATCTGAATATCTGAAGATCGCTGAGGCGTTCAAGCAGAAAATCGCTGACGCTTCACACTAAGGAGTGCTAAATATGGAAATTAAACAGGTCGAAAATGTGAAATTTATTTCCGGAGGCGTTTGTGCTGCCAAAGGATTCAGGGCAAACGGCGTTCAGTGCGGACTTGTTCATGCAGGTGCTTCCGTTACAGGAAAGAAAAACGATCTTGCTATGATCGTTGCTGATAAAGAGTGTACTGCTGCTGCTGTTTATACCACTAATAAGGTGAAGGGCGCTCCGATACTCGTTACTAAGGAGCATCTCAAGAACGGTAAGGCAAAAGCAGTTATCGTGAACTCGGTAAACGCTAATACCTGCAATCCGGACGGCGTTGAGAAGGCAAACAAAATGTGTCAGCTTGCCGCTGCTGAACTCGGTATCAGTGAGGATGACGTTATCGTCGCTTCAACAGGTGTTATCGGTCAGGTGCTTCCTATCGAGCCTATCGCAAAAGGCGTTAAGCCGCTTGCTGAGGGACTCTCCTATGATGGAAACGCGCAGGCTCTCGAAGCTATCATGACTACCGATACTATGCCAAAGGAAGTTGCTGTTGAATTTGAAATGGGCGGCAAGACCTGTACTATGGGCGGTATGCTCAAGGGCAGCGGAATGATACACCCGAATATGGCTACAACTCTTACTTTCCTTACTACTGATGCTGATATTTCCGCTGAACTCATTCAGCGCGCACTCAGTGATATTGTCAGGGTGACTCTCAACCGCGCAAGCGTTGACGGTGATACTTCCACAAACGATATGGTCTGCATCATGGCGAACGGTTTGGCAGGAAATGCTCCGGTCGTGGATGAAGGTCCGGATTTCGGAAAGTTCTGCCACGCGCTTTACGCTATTATGATGAATCTTGCACGTATGATGGCAAGAGACGGCGAAGGCGCTACAAAGCTCGTTGAATGTGCTGTATGCGGCGCTGAGAATGATAAGATCGCTGAAACTGTTGCAAAGTCCGTAATCACATCAAGCCTTTTCAAGGCTATGATCTTCGGCGAGGACGCTAATGCAGGACGTATCTACTGCGCTATCGGATATTCAGATGCTGATTTCGATGTAAACAAGGTAGATATTGAAATAGCTTCAAAGGCTGGAAAGATAACTGTCGGACATCAGGGCTGTCTCGTTGAGTTCTCTGAGGATACAGCGAAGAAGGTCCTCGCGGAAGAGGAGATACAGGTGCTTATCGACCTCAACAGCGGAAACGGCAGAGCTATGGCATGGGGCTGCGACCTCACTTATGATTACGTCAAGATCAACGGCGACTATCGTTCGTGATACGATGATAACCGGTTGATGATCAGAATAGAATGAAAGGCGGTGACTGTATTTGTTCTGGAAGAAAAAAAGCGAAGACGATTACGACGATTATAACGAAAGTATCAATGAAAAATATGATGACGACTATATCCGTCAGGTGGAAGAATACCGCGAAGAATGCAGTCACAGCCACGAGCAGACCTATGAGAATTACGATTCAAGGCAGGAAAGTACAGAGTGCCGAGAGGAATGTACTCACAGCCATGAGCAGACATACGCGAATGAGGATTCAGAACAGACCTACGAGGACTTTGATTCCGAGCAGCGTCCATATGATGAGCTGAACGAGACTGAAAAGAAGTTCACAAAGTACCTCGATCAGGGCGAATACATTATATGGTGCGGCAAGGCTGAAAAGGATGCAGATGCTACCGAGACCGGAATGGGATGTCTTCCAGCTGCCGGCAAGTGGATAATAGTTGCAGCTGCTCTTACTGTAATACTCTTCGGATGCTTGAGTATCGCTGTCATCGTGATGATGGTGATACTTATGGATAAAGCCAACGTAAAAAAACGTGAATACGCTATAACAAACAAGCGTTTCATGGAACTGAATAAAGGCGCTTACAGATGTATCCCACTCAGCGCTATAAAAAATGCCAATTATAAATGCAGTCAGCGAAATATAGGCTATATCATGTTCGTGAGAACTGATAGGCCCCAGCCGGCTGGAAAAAATTACAAGCAGTTCACAGACGGCATCTTTGCCATAAAAGATCCGGCAAATGTATGCAATATACTGAATAATGCTATCATCGGCAACAGAATTAATTAGGGAAGTGTGAAAAATGGTTAAGATCTCGAATCAGGATAAATCACAGGTGCTTATCGACGCCCTGCCTTATATTCAGAAATACAACAATAAGATACTCGTTATCAAATACGGCGGAAACGCTATGACTAACAAGGAACTCAAAGACGCTGTTATGACTGACATCGTTCTTCTCTCACTCGTTGGTGTGAAGGTAGTTCTGGTACACGGCGGCGGTCCTGAGATAAGCGATATGCTTAAAAAGCTCAATATCGAGAGCAGATTCGTGAATGGTCTGAGATATACCGATGAGGCTACTGTTGATGTTGTCAAGATGGTGCTTTCAGGCAAGGTAAACAAGGAACTGGTACAGCTTCTGGCACAGCATAAGGGCAGTGCGGTAGGTCTGTGCGGTATCGACGGTGAAATGCTCATCGCTGAGAAAAAGACTACCGATGACGGTCAGGATCTCGGCTGGGTAGGAGAGATCACAAAGGTCAATACAAAGCCTATCCTCGATGCGCTTGCAAATGGAAATATCCCTGTTATCGCTACTGTTGCAACTGACGAGCAGGGCAATACATACAATGTTAATGCTGATACTGCTGCTGCAAGGATCGCTTCTGAACTCGGTGCTGAGAACCTTATCCTCATGACCGATATTGCAGGACTTCTCCGCGATAAGGATGATCCTTCGACACTTATCCCTCAGGTCAATGTTAGTGAAGTGCCTTTCCTCAAGAGACAGGGGATCATTTCCGGAGGTATGATACCTAAAATAGACTGCTGCGTTGAGGCTGTCAGACGCGGTGTCAATAAAACCGTCATTATCGACGGCAGAGTTCCGCATTCTATACTTATTGAGATACTCTCCAATGAGGGCATCGGAACACAGTTTACCTGATAAGCAATCAATTGAAAAATCATTTTACTTGTATACAAAAATTTTACTGTAAAATTAGTAGTTGTTATTGATTTTTATAACCATTTGGCGTTATAATTAATATGTATCTAATTATAACGTTACGTAAGGAGAACAAGATGAATACTAATGAGAAAACTATCGAAAAATTTGATAAACACGTTGCACATTCCTACGGACGTTACCCTCTCGCCATGAAAAAAGGCAGCGGCAGACGCTGCGTTGACGAGAACGGCAAGGTTTATATCGACTTTGGCAGCGGCATTGGTACTAATTCTCTCGGCTACTGCGACGAAAAATGGGCGGACGCTGTTTGTGAACAGGTGCGTACACTCCAGCATAACTCGAATTACTATTATACTGAGGTGCAGGCTGAATTTGCAGAAAAGCTTTGCGATACAACCGGATATTCTTCGGTGTTCTTCGGAAACAGCGGCGCTGAAGCCAATGAATGTGCTATCAAGGTAGCAAGAAAATACAGCTTTGATAAATACGGAAAAGGAAGACATAATATTATTACACTTGTGAATTCGTTCCACGGAAGAACAATGGCTACTCTTTCAGCTACCGGTCAGGATGTTTTCCATAATTACTTCTTCCCGTTCCTCGAAGGCTTTATCAATGTTGAGGCAAATAACATTGATGACCTAAAAGCCAAGCTTGATGACACTGTATGTGCTGTTATGATTGAGTACGTTCAGGGTGAGGGCGGCGTTAATGTTCTCGATAAGGAATTCGTGGATGCTGTTTACGAGCTCTGTGCTCCTAAGGATATACTTGTTATCGCGGATGAGGTACAGTCAGGCGTAGGCAGAACAGGAAAGTTCCTCGCCGGAGACAATTACGGCAAAAAAGCTGACATAACTACTCTCGCAAAGGGTATCGCCGGCGGACTTCCTATGGGAGCCTGCCTCATGAATGAAAAATGCAGCGGAGTTCTTACACCAAGCACTCATGGCTCAACATTCGGAGGAAATCCGATCGCCTGTGCAGGTGGTATAGCCGTTCTCGAAAGAGTTACAAGCGAAGGCTTCCTTGATGAGGTAAATAAAAAAGCAGAATTCATTAAAACGAAACTTAAAAATTGCAGCGAGGTCGTTTCAGTGAGCGGTCTCGGACTGATGATAGGTATAAAGCTTAAATCCAAAAAAGCGGCTGACGTTGCAAGAGAGGCACTCGACAAGGGGCTCCTCGTTCTTACAGCAAAGGATAAGGTCAGACTTCTTCCGCCGCTTACAATAGACTATGATGAACTGAGGGATGGATTGGATATCCTTATCGGTATATTGGAGGAATGAGTATGGAGATGTTGGTAGCGCCTAAAGGCGGCAGCAAATACATTGTTGAAGATAAGACCCAGCGTCTTCTCTATACCATTAAGAAGAAGGGGTTCGGTCAGAAGTTCAATCTTCTCGATACAAGCAACTATATCCTTTATACGATAGTTCAGACAGGCGACGACAGAAAACCGGCATTTGTTATTACTCTCAATGATACGACTTTCCTGAAACTTGAATGTAAGTCTCTTTTTCTCGATCCTACTATCGCGGCTGAGGGCAAGAATATGAAATATGCCCTCGTAAGCAAGGACCGAAGAGATTTTGAGATACATCTTGACGACAAAATAGTCGGAACTATAAAAACGAAAGTTACTATGAATAACGAACTGCATTATGATATAAATATCGAAAATACCGCTTTCGATGACTATATACCACTGTTTGCAATCGCTATTGATAAGACCTTCGGGGATATGAATAAACAGAAATAACCAGATAGAAAGGGTAGAAAATATGAAACACTTATTAAAAATGCTTGATCTCAGTTCGGAAGAGATCATTGATATTCTTAACCTTGCGGATCAGCTTAAATATGAACTCAAGCACGGTATACCGCATCCGCACCTCAAGGGCAAGACTCTTGGCATGATATTCCAGAAGGCTTCAACACGTACAAGAGTCTCATTTGAGACTGGTATGTATCAGCTCGGCGGCTATCCGCTCTTCCTCTCCTCAAATGATCTTCAGATCGGACGCGGAGAGCCTGTTCAGGATACTGCAAGGGTTCTCTCGCGCTACCTCAGCGGTATCATGATCCGTACCTTTGAGCAGAAGGAAGTCGAGGATCTTGCTAAATACGGCAGCATCCCGATAATCAACGGTCTTACTGATTTCTGCCATCCGTGTCAGGTGCTTGCTGATCTTATGACTATCCGTGAGTTCAAGGGCAGCTTTGACGGTTTGAAGATGTGCTTCATCGGCGACGGAAATAATATGGCTAATTCCCTTATCGTTGGCGGACTCAAAGTAGGTATGTCAGTATCTATCGCTTGTCCGGGCGATTATCAGCCTCCGAAGGAGATACTTGATTTCGCTGCACAGTATGGCGATAAGTTTGAAATGACAGACTCTCCTGAGATTGCTGCTAAGGACGCAGATGTTCTCATTACTGACGTCTGGGCTTCTATGGGACAGGAAGGCGAAGCTGAGAAGCGTAAGAAGGCTTTTGCAGGTTATCAGATCAATGATGAAATCATGGCAGTGGCTCATGAAGATGCTATGGTGCTTCACTGTCTGCCGGCTCACCGCGAGGAGGAGATCACAGAGAAGGTATTCGAGGCTCACGCAAATGAGATCTTCGAGGAGGCTGAGAACCGTCTCCACGCTCAGAAGGCAGTTATGGTAAAGCTTATGGCTTAAACAATACATATAATAAGGAAAACGGACAGGCGACTGTCCGTTTTTTTGTTTATTGACAAACGCAATGCGGAATGCTATATTAATATAGTAAGGAGTGAGCTTGATGAAAAGTCTGATATGGGGAGCAATTGGCTTGATAATAATGGCGGTCGCAGCGATAAACCTTAAAAATATGCTGCGTCTGAAAAAGCGTGGTGTAACTGTGTTGGCAGAGGTCATAGACGTTGCCGAGATAACGCGCGGCAAAAATAAGCAGGTCGATGGATATACTCACACGATGCGTTTTGAATTTGATGGCAAAACAGTCGAGGCGGCGGATAGGACAGGCTATAATACGGCGTTTAAGATCGGTTCAAAACAGCTGATCGTCTGCGATCCCGAAGATCCGGAGAAATTCGAGTACGAAGATGCTCTCAAGAAGAATATAACGCTCTTTGCGGTTATGCTTGCAGTAACGATTGTGTTTTCGGCTTACTGGATCGTATTAGGTGTAAAGTCTATGTGACAAGAGGTTCTGTGATGCCGGAGATAAGTATATTGGTTGAGATGTACAAAAGTGATAGACAAATTACAGGTAATAATTGGCTTGACAAATGCTGGAAACAATGCTATAATAAATATATTGTCCCGCGCGAAAGGAAAATAAAATTTCCGATTTGAAAGAACCACTTGACAAAGCGAAGAGATAGTGATATAATATTAAAGCTGCTTTAAGGAGCGGCGGTCACGACAAAAAAGTTTTTGAAAAAACTTGAAAAAAGTACTTGACAAAGACAAGAAGTTGTGATATAATGTTAAAGCTGTCTCAGAGAGACGGCGCACAGCAACTTGAAAATTGAACAATGCTAAGAAGAAAAAAGTAACGACCCTTGAGATTCCTTTGCGAGAGCAAAGAAAGTCAAGTAAGAAGACTAAAAAACGCAGTAATAACGCAAGCGTTATTGAACAACTAAAGAGTTTGATCCTGGCTCAGGACGAACGCTGGCGGCACGCTTAACACATGCAAGTCGAACGGAGAACTTTTGGTTTACTGAGAGTTCTTAGTGGCGGACGGGTGAGTAACACGTGAGCAACCTGCCTCTGAGAGAGGGATAGCTTCTGGAAACGGATGGTAATACCTCATAACATAACGAAGCCGCATGACTTTGTTATCAAAGATTCATCACTCAGAGATGGGCTCGCGTCTGATTAGATAGTTGGTGAGGTAACGGCTCACCAAGTCGACGATCAGTAGCCGGACTGAGAGGTTGAACGGCCACA
>ONAI01000026.1 GCA_900315755.1 uncultured Ruminococcus sp. | reverse complement strand
ATACATGATCTATTTCTTTGAAAAGGCTTGTGCAATTTCAGGCTATGTACTTGGCGTAAATCCGTTCAATCAGCCTGGTGTTGAAAGCTATAAGTCAAATATGTTTGCACTTCTCGGCAAGCCGGGATATGAAGGTGCAAAGGCTGCTCTCGAAGCTAAGCTTGGCTGATAGCCGGCTTCTGCATAAATAGTTCCCGGCGCTTGCAGGAAACTTTTACAAAGAAAAATTTTTACACTGCCTCAAAAGGCAATGGAAGGAGTAAATTATGATTAAACTTATTACAGGTAAAAAGGGTACTGGAAAGACTAAGATCCTCATCGACCAGATCAATGATACTGTAAAATCCACAAACGGCAACCTCGTTTGCATCGAAAAGGGCGATAACATCAGACGTTCTATCAGCTTCAGAGTAAGATGGTGCGATGTTGAGAAGTTTGCTATCGAGGGATATGACGCATTCTACGGTTTCGTAGCTGGTATGCTCGCAGGCAACTACGACATCAAGGACGTTTTCGTTGACGGTATCCTCAAGATCGGTGGCAGAGATTACGATGCTCTCGGAAACCTCTTCGAGAAGCTGGACAAGCTTACAGGTGATGAAGCAACAGTAGTATTCACTGTTTCAGCTGATGATTCTGAGCTTCCTGCAAGTGTAAAGCAGTTCATTAAGTAATATAGGAAAAATTTAAGCTTTTTTGCGCCGGACTATTGACATATCTTGTAGTTTGGTGTATAATATAACTTGTGATGCTCAGAAGGATTTTAATATGAAGATCAATTTAAAACAGCTTTTTAACATTGTCGGAGAATCAAAGGACATCGCTTATACGATTCAGAAGGGAGAACTTTCTGATATTCGCGGCTACGATTTCTCGTCGCCGATAGAAGTAAAAGGTCGTATCTACAATAAAGCTGATGTAGTTTATCTTGAGTATTCAGTCGATTTTTCACTCCTGAATACCTGCGACAGATGTCTTAAAGAGTTTGAAAAGGACTATCATTATGAGTTCAGTCATATTGTAGTTCCTTCAGTCAGCCGCGATAATGATGAGTATATCGTAGCTGAGAGCGAGAGCATTGAACTGAATGATATTGCTGTTACAGATCTTTTGCTTCAGCTGCCTACAAAGATACTTTGCAGAGAAGACTGTAAGGGTCTTTGTATGATATGCGGCTGTGATCTTAATGAATCTGAATGCAATTGTCTGAATAATTGAGCTGTGAAGCTCGTTTGAAGGAGGTGCCATAATGGCTGTACCGAAGAGAAAAACTTCCAAGGCAAGACGTGATAAGAGACGTTCTGCAGTATGGAAACTTGAAGCACCTGCAATGTCAAAGTGCGACAACTGCGGCGCATATAAGGCTCCGCATAAGGTTTGCAAGAACTGCGGTTTCTATAAGGGCGTTGAGGTCCTTAAACTTGACGCTGAATAATCGTCTTTTAACATGAACTATGAGAAGGAGAGGAGGAGAAATCCTTCTCTCCTTTTTGTAATTAACGGTTACGTATACACATATCGGCTGGAGAAGAGAATATGGTTAAGATCAATAGTATAATTCCCGGATCTCCGGCTGCAAAAGTTGGTTTAGCAGAGGGAGATCTGCTATCAAAGATCAATGGACACGGTGTAAAAGATGTCCTTGACTATATGTATTACGCTGCTGAAACAAGTGTAACACTTGAAATAGTGAGACACGGTGAGGAATTTGAGTTTCACATTGAAAAGGATGAATACGATGATCTCGGACTTGAATTCGAGACTTTTCTCATGGACAGCAAGCAGTCATGCAGCAATAAATGTGTATTCTGCTTTATTGATCAGATGCCGCCCGGAATGCGTGAAACGCTGTATTTCAAGGACGATGATGCGAGATTATCGTTTCTTCAGGGAAATTATGTAACTCTTACCAATCTGAAACAGGAAGATATTGACCGTATCATAGATATGAAACTCAATATCAATGTGTCAGTCCATACAACCAATCCGGAACTGCGTGTAAAGATGATGCACAATCGTTTTGCAGGGGAGAAGCTAAAATTTATATGGCAGCTTGCAAAGAACGGCATCAAGCTTAATTGTCAGATAGTGTGCTGTCCGGGACTTAACGACGGTGATGAGTTGAGACGTTCGCTGCGTGATCTCGGTGAACTCATGCCTAATATCACCAGTATGGCAGTAGTGCCGGTCGGTGTAACAAAATTCCGCGAAGGACTTTATCCGCTGAAAACATTTACTCCCGAGGGGGCAGGCGAAACAATAGATATAATCGAATCTTTTCAGAAGGAATTTCTTGAAAAATTCGGAACACGCACCGTGTTTCCTTCGGATGAGTTTTACCTTATTGCCGGGAGACCTATCCCGCCTGCGGAGGTATATGAGGACTATCCTCAGTACGAAAACGGAGTCGGTATGCTTCGTTCACTTATGGACGAGTTCTATCAGGCACTTGACATGGCTGAATGGGAAGGCGGAAAGCGCAGTATTTCGATAGCGACAGGGTATTCAGCTTACGGTACTATAAATACACTCGCCCAGGCTGCCGAAGATAAATTTCCTGAGTTGAAATGTAATGTTTACCGTATACGAAATGATTTTTTCGGAGATACGATAACAGTGTCAGGACTTATAACAGCGCAGGATCTGATGGCACAGTTAAAGGGAAAAGAACTTGGTGAAGAGCTGCTTTTGCCGTCTTCAATGCTCAGGCGCGACAGCGATATTTTCCTTGATGATATAAGAGTTCCTGTTGTGGAGGAAACGCTCGGTGTCAGGATAAAATCCACAAACAGCGATGGATATGAGCTTCTTGATGCCATTATGGGCATTGAATATTAACAATGAAAATAACGTCTTAATGACGATAACAATGAATACAGAAAGGAGATGTGAGATATGTCGATACCAATAGTAGCGGTAGTTGGAAGACCTAATGTAGGAAAATCAACATTATTCAACAAGCTTATTGGTCAGAGGCTGTCAATAGTAGAGGATACGCCCGGAGTAACCAGAGATCGGATTTACTCCAAATGTGAGTGGCGCGGCAAAGAATTCATGGTTGTAGATACCGGAGGAATCGAGCCGGACAGCGATGACGTTATTCTCTCTCAGATGAGAAGGCAGTCCGAGCTTGCTATTGAGAAAGCGGATGTTATAGTCTTTGTTACTGATATACGCTGCGGTGTTACAGCTGACGATTATGCAGTAGCGCAGATGCTTCTGAAGAGCGGAAAGCCCATAGTGCTTGCAGTAAATAAGTGTGATAATCTTGGTGAGCCGCCGATGGAGCTCTACGAGTTCTATAATCTCGGACTGGGCGATCCTTATCCGATCTCGTCCGTACATGGACACGGTACAGGTGATATGCTTGATGTAATATATGATTATCTTCCTGCATCAGACGAGGCAGAATATGAATCGGATGTTATCAAGGTTGCAGTCATAGGAAAGCCGAATGCAGGCAAGTCCTCACTTATCAACAAGATAGCAGGTGAGGAGAGAGTGATCGTATCAGATATTGCAGGAACTACCCGTGATTCAACGGATACAGTGATCGAGAATGAATACGGCAAGTTTGTATTCATAGACACTGCCGGTATCAGAAAGAAATCCAAAGTTACTGAGAAAATCGAGCATTACAGCGTTCTCAGAGCTTATATGGCAGTTGACCGTGCCGATGTATGTGTAATAATGCTTGATGCCGCTGAGGGCTTTACAGAGCAGGATTCTAAGGTTGCAGGATATGCACACGAACAGGGAAAAGCTTGCGTAGTAGCTGTAAATAAGTGGGATCTCGTTGAAAAGAACGACAAGACTATGCAGGAGTATCGCACAAAGCTCGAAAATGATTTCAGCTTCATGTCATATGTTCCGTTTGTATTTATTTCTGCAAAGACCGGTCAGCGAATAAACAAGCTGTATGAACTCATAAAATATACATACGAGCAGAATAGTATGAGAATATCAACAGGTATGCTCAATGACGTTCTTGCATATGCAACAACAAGAGTTCAGCCGCCGTCCGATAAGGGCAGGAGACTAAAGATCTACTACATGACGCAGCCATCAACTAAACCGCCAACATTCGTAACATTTGTAAACAGAGCAGACCTTTTCCATTTTTCATACAGAAGATATATTGAAAATCAGATACGTTCAACATTCGGACTTGAAGGAACGCCGGTTCGCTTTATAGTCCGTGAACGCGGAGGGAATGATAAATAATGAGAGTATTTATGGCGCTGATAATAGCAGCATCAGCAGGATATTTTCTTGGCAGCTGCAATTTTTCGATAATTGTGGTAAAGCTTATGAAGGGCAGAGACATCCGTAATATGGGCAGCAAGAATGCCGGCCTTACAAATACTCTCAGATGTGCCGGTAAGACGTGTGCGCTGCTTACGCTTATCGGAGATCTTGCAAAGGGAGTTGTGGCAGTCGGCATAGCAAGACTTTTTTGCAGTCTGCTCGATGCCGGTCTTGCGCCGGGAAATGATACACATTATATCGGCTACATAGCAGGTCTGTTTGCAGTTATCGGACATATTTTCCCGATATACTATGATTTCAAGGGCGGAAAGGGAGTACTTGTAGGAGTTGCTTCGTTCCTTGTTATAGATTTCAAGGTATTTCTGGCACTGCTTGCGATATTTGTGGTAATACTTGCGCTTACAAAATATGTATCACTTGCATCAATGATAAGCGCAGTATATTGTCCGCTTGCAACACTGCTCATGTCATGGATAGTAAACAACAATTCGTTCGGAAGAAGCTTTATTTATATGATGATGTCGATTCCGATAGCAGCATTAGTGATATGGATGCACAGAAGCAATATTGAGCGTCTCAGAAATGGCACGGAGAATAAATTTACGTTCCATACAAGAGGCATTATCGATTGAGAAAGGGTGGAAGATCATGGCAAAAATAACTATTCTCGGCTCCGGCGGATTTGGACTTAGTCTTGCAATAATGGCTGAAAACTGCGGAGGTCATCAAGTAACAGTATGGTCTAAGTTTCAGTCGGAAATAGACGATATAAGAAAGCACGGCGAACACGTACAGAAGCTTCCTGGTGTACCTGTATCAGAGAGCATAACCCTCACAAGTGACATTTCGTGCATAAAGGGCTGTGATATGCTCATATTCGGTATACCTTCATCGTTTGTACGTGATGTTGCAAAGCTTGCAGCACCTTATATTGACGATCATATGGTAGTTGTAAATACAGGCAAGGGACTTGAAGAAGGTTCGCTGAAAACACTCAGTCAGGTCATCTCGGAAGAAGTTAAGACAGATAAGCTTGTTGTACTCTCAGGGCCTTCTCATGCAGAAGAAGTGGCAAGGTGCATACCTACTACTATCGTAGCAGCTTCTGATAATCATGAAGCTGCAGAGTACGTACAGAAGCAGCTTGCAAACAGCAGCTCGCTGAGAATATACCTTAATAATGACGTTAAGGGATGTGAGATCGGCGGAGCACTGAAAAATATAATCGCACTCTGTGTAGGAATATGTGATGGTATGGGCTATGGTGACAATACTAAGGCAGCTCTTATGACACGCGGTATCCATGAGATAGCCCGTCTCGGAAAGGCATTTGGTGCTAATGTAACAACCTTCAGCGGACTAACAGGAATAGGTGATCTTATAGTTACCTGTACAAGTATGCACAGCCGTAACAGAAGAGCAGGCATACTGATAGGTCAGGGCGTGTCCCCGCAGGAAGCAGTCGAGAGAGTTGGTACAGTGGAGGGATATTTCTGCTGTAAAGCTGCATATGATCTTTCAAGGAGACTCGGAGTTGAGATGCCCATAACCGAACAGCTCAACGAAGTTCTTTTTAAAGGCGGCGATGTAAGGCTCGCACTTACACATCTTATGAATCGACCGCTTAATTATGAAGAGATATGATTCTGTAAAGGAGTAGAGAACATGGTAAGCATCTTTGAGTATAGGGGACATATCCGTAATTGGAAGTCACTTTGCAGTGAACTCGGCGTGAGTACAGCAATAAGCCGTGAAGAACGTGAAAAAGCAATAATAGTAAAGGCATATGAAAAATGGGGACATGACATTGCAGACCATTTATATGGAATGTTTGCTTTTTCACTTATTGACGATGCAACTGGCGAGATGTTCTGTGTAAGAGATCAGTTTGGAACAAAGCCGTTCTACTATTACCAGACCGCTGACGGCAGACTTCTTGCAAGTCTGTCAATAAGAAAGATCATGCAGCAGGAAGGCTTCAAGAAGGAACTTAATACCTCAATGCTTCAGATCTATATGTCGCTGACATATGTTGCCGGCGAGGATACATTCTTCAAAGGTCTGAAAAAACTTATGCCCGGACACTGGCTCTCTTTCAGGGACGGCAAGCTTGAACTTCACCGCTACTGGAGACCTGAATTCAAGCCGGATAACACAAAATCGCTTGAAGACTGGGCAGATGAGATACACTCAACTCTTACTCATATTATGACAGAAGTCAAGGAAGAAGGCGAAGTTGCCGAATCATTCCTTTCCGGCGGTGTTGATTCTTCGTATGTACTTGCGATGAGCGATGCAAAACGTGCAGATTCATGCGGTTATGATGAAGAGCGTTTTGATGAATCCCGTGTTGCAGCCAAAACAGCACAGCTGCTTGGTGTAGAACACTCAGTTGCAAATATACAGCCTGAGGACTTTTTTAACATTGTACCTTATGTGATGTACAATATGGAGCAGCCGCTCGGAGATGCTTCGGCGATAGTATTCACACTTGGCTGTCTCTCAACAGCCAAGCATACGAAGCTGTGCTACTCAGGTGAGGGCGCTGATGAATTTTTCGGCGGATACAATGCTTACCGCAACGCTGAAAGATACGGTGATAACCTCAAGAACTTCTACGTTGGAAATACAAATATAATGAACGAGGAAGAAAAGCAGCGTATTCTTAAAAACTATGATCCTTCTGTACTTCCGATAAACACAGTCAAGCGTATTTACGAGGAAAACGAAGGACTTGATCCGCTGGCAAAGATGTCTGATGTTGATATACAGATATGGCTTGAAGGCGACATTTATCTCAATGTAGATAAAATGAGTACAGCAGCCGGACTTGAAATAAGAATGCCGCTTACAGACAGACGTATTTTCGACATAGCTTCAAGAATGCCGTCTGAATATAAGGTAAACGCAGAGCAGAATAAGGTAGCGTTCAGAACAGCAGCAGCTAAGGTACTGCCTGATGAGATCGCGTTCCGCAAAAAGCTTGGATTTATAGTACCTATACGTATATGGCTTGCAGATGAGCGTTACAACGCTGATGTAAGAGCGAAGTTCAATAGTGATATAGCCGGGGAATTTTTCAATGTTGACGAAATAAAGGCAATATACAACGAGTACGTAGGAGGTAATTCCGATTACTGGCGCAAGGTATGGACTATCTACACATTCCTTGTCTGGTACGAAGAGTATTTTGTGAAAAGATAAAATAATGCACTGACATTGGCGTGACAACCTTTGTCAGTGCATTTTCTTTATTTGTTGAGTTTGTTATTAATATCATTTTTTATAGATCTCAGATGTTCCTTGAATGAGGGAGGAATGTCGAGCTTTAGCTTAGGAAAAGCTTTTTCAAGACGTTTCATGACAGCACCCTTATTTTCAAGTATCTCTTTGTACTTTCTGTGAAGCTCTTCAAGTCTGGCTCGCTGAGCAGCTGTAAGTTCTTCGGTTTCAGATTTGTAGGTCTTAGCATTTTCAACAGCATCGAAGAGCTTTTCACCGGTCTTGTCTGAGATTTTTCGCATCTGAGCTGAGATATTATCGAGAAGGACAAGCCGTTTATTGATGTGTACGATAGCCATAACTGTTACTATCATATCACTCACGAATCCTACTGAGAACAGCGAAATGAATACCAGTCCGAAGTTATGAGGAACAGCATCTGTAAAGTGCTGTATAGCCGGATGTATAAGCCTTACTACTATCAGACAGGCGATTCCCCATAGCAGTGAGAATTTCAGACATATATATCCGCCTATGTTGAAATGTTCTCCGGAATAGTCCCACCAGTGCATATGGAATATTTTTTCAAGCAGGAAGCCTGTCAGTAATTCGAGGGCGCTGGTAAGTATCACCGAACCAATGAAAAGTATCAGGACATTCTGCTTTATAGGTTCAAGAGCACCTGTGACTATTATCACACCAAGTCCGTAGATAGGGCAGTAAGGACCGTTCAGAAAGCCACGGTTGATGAATTTTCCGTGCTCAACAGCCTGATAAACTACTTCAAGACACCACCCGAAAAACGCGTAAATTATGAAGAATGAGACCAGATGATACCAGTCGTACAAATTATCACCGCCTGAATCTTATTGGTTAAGGAGCATCAAAAACCGAGTTCTTCACCAACGATAATGACTTTTATGCGTCCCTTGTGACGCTGCTGAGCAGAAATGAGGTAATTGCAGCATATACGACTATCGCTGCTGCATCCGTCGGACATCTGATGCCCTGCTTTATTAAGTGAAACACATTCACCGTTGATGCCGCAGTATGTATCACAGTTCAGGCGAACGCAGTTAGGCGGAGCAGCCTGAGTTTTAACGCGTACTTCAGCTTCTGCGAGATCGTGAACGATTTTATTATATCCGGCAATGATAATAACAGATTTCGGACCATAAGCAATAGCAGATATTCTGTTGCTGTTGCCGTCTACATTGTAAAGAACACCGTCATCAGTAATAGCATTGGCACTTGATATGAATACATCAGCAGAGAAGGTCTTGCGGTATATCTCTTCGACTTCTTCGCGTGTAGCAGCTTTAGAGCGGTCGAGGTAGTTATATTTTCCGGAATTAAGCAGATCACGTATACAGCATTCATCCATAGACACAGAACCGCCGTGCGAGACAGTATCGCCGTCATTTATAAGTGACTCAACTATACCTTTGACATCTCCTGCAGATTCAGCAAAATAGAACTCCATGTTGTTCTTTTTCAGGTTTTCGCCGACCTTCATAATACGTTTTTTTATAGCAGCTGATTTATAAGTGTTCATGATAAGACTCCTTATACTAAATTAATATGCGGGACAGAAGTCCCGCATACGAAAATACTTAATTTTTATGAAATCAAGCGTTATCAGGTTCGAGGACGGAGTAATTGCCGTCATCGCGCTTATAGACAACGTTTATCAAACCGGTTTCAGCGTTGCTGAACATAAAGAATTCATGATCGAGCATATTCATCTGGAGAATAGCTTCATCAACGTTCATAGGACGCATCTTGAACTTTTTATGCTTAATGACTTCATAGTCAACTGTATCAGGAACAGGATAAGCGAAAGCCTCCTTAAAAGCTGTATCCTTGAGTTTCTTTTCAACCTTTGTCTTATTCTTTCTGATCTGTCTGATGATTTTATCGATAGCGTCATCAAGGGCAACGTATTTATCTTCTGCTGATCTCTCAGCGCGGAAGATCATGCTGTTGTACTTAACAGTAAGTTCGAGCTCGATCTGGTTTTTGAGTTCAGATAAAACTATCTTTGAATCAGCTTCATCTCCGAAGAACTTTCCGAGACGCGAATCGATTCGTTTTTCAGCATATTCTGTAAAGTTTTGTGGTATCTGCATTTTTTTAGCTGTAATAGTAGTTTTCATAGTAGTCCTCCTTTTAGGCTTTGGGAAACCCAAAGCTTACTTTGTAGTTATATTATACCATAACATCTTGATATATACAAGTGATTTTTGTTAATTTCGTTGATACTGCACAAAGAAAAAATAAATATTTATATATTTTGACGTTTAATCGTTTAGGTCAGCTGCGAGGTTGTCGAGTAAAACTTGGGCTATATACTCAGTTTTCATATAAGTTATATTTGTGTTTTCGATGAGAATACAGAAAGCTACCGGAAGATCAGGATCGTCACAGAAACCGACAAGAAGTGAGTTTTCGTTCTTGCCGTCATCGACCTGAGCAGTACCGCTCTTAACGCCGACAGAGTGGTTATATATGAGGTACGAGTAGTTGTTAGCGCCGTTTGTGAGGAGCATTTGCTTCATAGTCTGAGCAGTTCCGGATGAGAACATACTACCCGAATACTTTGTTGAAGCTTTTTCAGATACATTGCCCTTAACGTCAGTGACCTTGCTTATTAGATAAGGCATGGTAGCCTTTCCCGTACCATTAGCGATAGCACTCTGCCACATCATAAGCTGTATCGGACTTACAAGAGTATCACCCTGTCCCATACAGCCCCACTGAGTCTGGAAATCTGTCGGATCGGTCAGGGTAGTAGAAGCCTTTTCGCATTTGATGCCGTTGATGTCGATGTAGTCCATATCATCGCCGTTCAGAGCGTAGCCGAGGTCTTCATATTTATCCTTAAGCTTGCTGAAATCAAGATCAGGGTCTTCAACGAGCTGAGCAAAGAAAGGATTACAGCTTTTTTCGATTGCCTGCTGTATATTCAGAGTTCCATGACCGTATAGTTCGTGGCAGTCGATAGCTGCCCCTGATTTATTGGTGTATTTACCCGTACAGGTGAAGCTTTTTGACATAAGTTTATCAGCGCCCATGATCTCGAGAGCAGAAAGAACGGTTGATACTTTCTGAGTAGAACCCGGAACAGTTCCGCACATATTCTTGGAAATAAGTGTACCATCGCTGAAGTTACCGATGTTAGCGTAGCCCTTAGTAACATCAAGCGAGGGGAGACTTGTGCAGACGAGTATCTCACCGGTTTTGTAATTGTAAGCAACAGCACATCCGTCGTTGCCCTGAAAAGCGTTATATACAGCCTTGTTGGCTTTATGATCGAGAGTAGTATATATAGCAGCCTTACCGCCGTTCTGTACAAGGCCTTCTGAGAAGCTGTAATTATTGAGCTTTTCGAGGTTCTTAGCAACAAGAGTATTTTCCATCTGACCTTTGTCATCGCCGATGAGGTTGCCAACGTCAATGAATTGACCGTCCGGGTATTTCTGTTCGCCTTCTTTGAGTGAACCGTCGTAAAGAATAGCTCCTTTTCTGTCATAAACGTTGCCGAGCACTCGGTTGTCGGAGTTCATCATATAGAAGGAAGCCTCACGCTGTATCTTAACAACGAGAACTACCATTCCGGCGATAAATAGAACGAGGAACAGACTTATAATGTGCTGACATCTTTTAATACTTTTCATGCACTGCGCCTCCTTGTGTTTTTAGCCGGTTTGCGGACTTTTTTGGGTACAGCTTCTTCAAAGGAAGGGGAGAGCGAGGCTGCAAGCATACCAGCCATTAATCCGCTTACAAGCATTGAAGTACCGCCGGATGATATAAACGGGATAGTAACACCTGTAAATGGGATAAGATTGCATGAGCCGAAGATATTGAGTGACATCTGAACAGTGAAAGCAGCGCATACCCCTGCAGCCATTGTACCGTGAAAATAAGAGCGCGGCGGGATAATAAGAGGTATAGCCATCATGATTATGATAGCGAAGATCATCATCAGTGCGTAGAGAAGTCCCCATTCTTCGCAGACAGTAGCAAATACAATATCGTTATCATGAGCAAAGACATTGCAAAGCGAGCCGTATCCCGGACCTTTACCAGTCCAGCCGCCGTTTGCGATACCTATAAGCGCCTGAGACTGCTGATAGCCATTGCCATTTTTATCGCTCCAGATGTCGGCGTGTAAGCGGTCCTGAACATATGAAGGAGCAAATCTGAGTGCGATAATGGCAGCGATTCCGAGGAGTGAGCCGCCAGCAATATAAGTTTTCTTCGAGAATTTTGTTTTGGGGTAGCAAACTCTGAGCAGATAGCCGCAGATATAAATTCCCATAAATGTGGGAAGGCTTCCGAGATCCCTGCACCACCACTGAAGCAGACATATTCCCATCATAATGCCAAACAGTATGATATTTTCATAAGCGACATTGAAAAAGAGAATTTTATGCTTGTTCTGCTGTTCACTGACAGATGTTGCACAAGCGAGAATAAACAGAGGCTTCATCAATTCAGAAGGCTGTATCGACATTGAACCGATCGAGATCCACATACTTCGGCTGCCTGTGAGCGTTAGAATGATAACAGCACATATGCCGATAGCGATGTATATATACATTTTTTTCTGCTGAAGCCACTTGTATTTGCGGCATATAAGAAAAGCAACTCTGCATGATATAAGCGAAACGATAGCAGTAATGTAATGTTTGAGAGCGTTGCCTGAGAAATGAACGCCGCCGAACGACGATTGGAATATAACGCCCATATTGAGAATAAGTATCAGCGCCAGATCTACTGCGTAAGATGTCTGATCGAAGAGACGCACTGTTATGAAATAAGCAAGGTCGAGCAGACCAACAGCAGCCGCAACTTTGATTGGATCAGATACAGAATCGTAGTTGCCGTTGATGAATATATTTGCAAGCATAGCAGCGTGGGCAACAAGTACGAACAGGCATGAGGAGATATAGGATATAGGGTTAGTCATTCTTGTCTCTCCTTCTTCTGAAAATAAGTCTGTGAGAACCGATATTAATTACGTCATTCTCTCTGAGTTTAGCCTTTTTAACGAGATTGCCGTTGACAAACAGACCAGATTTTGAACCTATGTCAGTTATGGTCCAGATCCCGTTAGAGATCGTCAGTACAGCGTGATAACGTGATACAGACAAGTCAGCGATACGAATATCAGCGGAAGCGTGTCTTCCTATTATAATTTCATCGCATCCGAGCGGAAAGATATTATTTGATCCGGCGAGTTCCATGCCGCCTGTCATATGTTTCCAGTATTTTTTGTTGGATTTTCTTTCTGAGTAGGCAGTAAGAATGAGGATAAAAGCGCAAATATCAAGAGCCGCAGCAGCTACGGCGCATAGTATCAGATTTGAAGCATCCATAAGCGACCTCCATTGGAATAGAATAGGCACACAGCCATATCTTACATTATATCACATATTCATTGATAATTCAATATCAAAGATATATAAAGCATAAAAAAGCTGCCGCGGTGAGCAGCAGCTTCATTATATTAGGATTCAGGCGTTTCAGTTTCTGTTGATACGTCAGCGACCGGAGTCTCATCCTGAACGGTTTCAGAGGGAACATCAATAAGAATGTCCTCAGTGATCTCACCGCGCATGAGCTTCTCGAAGTCTTCACCTGTGATCTTCTCAAATTTGAGGAGATACTTAGCAAGGAGATGCAGCTTATCCTCATTAGCTTTGAGTATTGCGGTACAATCATCATAAGCCTTTGCGATGATGGACTTGACTTCTTCGTCAATCTGAGCTGCAACAGCTTCGCTGTAATTTCTTGTGTGACCGTAGTCTTTACCGAGAAATACTTCATCATTTTCAGATCCGTAAACAACGGTACCAAGCTTTTTTGAGAAACCATAGCGAGTAACCATATTTCTTGCGGTAGATGTGGCACGTTCAATGTCGTTTGAAGCACCGGTACAAATATCGTCAAGGATGAGTTCCTCAGCAACACGTCCGCCGAGAAGCATAATTATATTCTCACGCATCTGATTGCGTGAAACGTGCTGATTGTCTGTATCCGGACGGGTAACAGTAAGACCGGCAGCCATACCGCGCTGGATAATAGTGACCTGATGTACTTTATCCTGTGTAGGAAGGTTGTAAGCAGCAATTGCGTGACCGGATTCATGGTAAGCGGTAACACGTCTGTCGTGTTCAGTAACGATCCTTGATTTTTTCTCCGGACCTGCAATGACTTTCATAGTAGCTTCTTCGATGTCGGATTCGGTGATAGCCATTTTGTCGTGTCTTGCAGCGAGGAGAGCAGCTTCGTTGAGAAGGCTTTCGAGATCGGCACCAGTAAAGCCCTGAGTGGTCTGAGCGATAACTTTGAGGTCTACGTCAGGACCGAGAGGTTTATTTTTGGCGTGAACTTTGAGTATCTCTTCACGTCCCTTGACATCAGGATAACCAACAACGACTTGCCTGTCGAATCTTCCCGGACGCAGGAGCGCAGGATCGAGAATATCACGTCTGTTTGTAGCGGCAATTACGATAACGCTTTCGTTGCCGGTAAATCCGTCCATTTCAACGAGAAGCTGATTAAGAGTCTGTTCACGTTCATCGTGACCGCCGCCGAGACCTGCGCCTCTGTGACGGCCAACAGCATCTATTTCGTCAATGAATATGATAGCAGGAGCGTGTTTTTTTGCCTGATCGAAGAGATCACGCACACGGGAAGCACCTACACCAACGAACATTTCAACGAAATCAGAACCTGAAATAGGGAAGAACGGGCAGCCAGCCTCACCGGCAACAGCTCTTGCAAGAAGAGTTTTACCGGTACCGGGAGGTCCGAGAAGGAGAACTCCCTTTGGAACCTTTGCACCGATGTCTTTGTATTTGTTAGGTGCTTTCAGGAAGTCAACGATCTCTTCGAGCTCCTGTTTTTCTTCATCAGCACCAGCAACGTCTTTGAATGTAGCTTTACGGGCATTGAGTTGATTTTTCAGATTAGCCTTTCCAAAGGAAGAGTATTTGCTTCCGCCGCTGCTTTGTTTCATCATGAAGTAAAGTATAGCGCAGCCGAGGAGGATGGTAAGGATTACCGGAATAAGGGAATAAAGCCATGTTCTGTCGGTTATCTTAATGAAGTTCTGTTCAACCGGCGGATCATTTGGGTGTGCCTTATTGTAGTTCTTACGATAGTCTTCAGTATCATCGAGGAATATAGAAACATTAGGAACTTCGTATTTTTTCTTTGTATCAGGGTTCTCACGAAGAGCATAGGTGAGATCGCCTGTACCAAGGTCGAGTTCATAATAGCAGACTTCATAATTATCGAACTGTTCCATGACCTCGTTATAATTTGTCTTATCTGAGTTCTTTGCAAGTTTAGAACCGATAAAATAAATACAGCCGACAGCAATAAGAATTATGAGCAGATAAGTGAAAATACCTCTGTTCTTTTTTGGTGTCAAAAAATCAACTCCTATCTATGTTGTTTAAGATCGTGATCCTGAGAAGGTTTTTGGTATTCTCATCAGGGGTAACACGATCAGCTATTCCGATTTTTTCAGCAAATATAGTACCTTGTTCATCTTGTATAAAGTGGAGATAAGGTCTTTCAGCGGAAGTTATCTTTTCGTTGATGATCTTCTTAACGGATGAAGTGAAATTTCTTCCGGAAAGGCGGATTTTGTCGCCGTATCTGCGGTTGCGTACAAACGCCCTTCCTATTATTTTATCATAATCGAGCACATAAGATGTTAACAAATTATTAACAGTTTCAATTTTCTTCAAATTATCACATGGAATTAGTTCGCATATCAAAAGCCGCTCAGGAAAAATAGAGTTATCACCGATCTTGAGTTCCGCGCAGAGAAGCGGCAAATGCTCATTATTGATAGTAACGAGTTCAAGTTTATTCTTATCCGAGATCAGAAAAACATCGCCTGAGATATTAAGTTTACCGCCGTTAACGATAATACTGTCGATACTATCGAGTCTGTCAGCAGAATAGGGCAGAGAATTATCAGTAAGAAGTCTTGCAGCACAGCGTTTTCTTATTACGGGGTGGTATTCAGCAAGACCGCATAGAGTATTATTATGCCTGCACTTGTTTTCAGCAAACTGAGTTTCTTTCTCTATGAGCGAGTTCTCTTCGCGCAGAGCACTGATAGATTTTATAGAAGTAGCGGTAACCGAAGGGTTAAGCTCACGGAGAAGCGGAACTATATTATGCCTTATCTTATTGCGGGTATAATCATTTGAAAGATTCGTGCTGTCGGTGACATAATTCTGAGAGTTTTCGCCCAGAAAAGCCTCGATCTCCGAACGCTGTACGCTCAGCAGAGGACGGATGATATTTCCTCTTATTGGAGGTATACCTGCGATCCCTTTAAGAGCTGAACCTCTTGTCAGGTTCAGGATTACGGTTTCGAGATTATCGTCTGCATTATGGGCAGTTGCGAGTTTTTTTCCGGCGGAATGCTCATGGAAAATGTTGTATCTGAGTTTTCTTGCAGCCTCTTCGGTAGAGAGCGAGTTTTCATCTGCGAATTTTTTAACATTACATGAGACTGCGGTAAATTTAATACCGAGCTTGCTGCATAGTTCGCGGCAGAACTGCTCATCCCGATCGCTCTCAGAACCTCTCAGGCAATGGTTTACGTGCAGAGCTTCAACAGTGATGCCGAGCTTTGAACTCAGCATATTCAGTGACATCAGCAGACAGACGCTGTCTGCACCGCCAGAAAGTCCACAGATAACTGTATCACCAGAATCAATAAGCTTTTCACTTTTGATAAAATCGTATAATTTGTTTAACATATCAGCTTTCCGGGGGAGCATTGAACTCCGGATTCGAGAATCTTGTGTACTGACCGTCCCAGACGAGCTCAACTATACCGGTCTCACCGTGGCGGTTTTTAGCAACAATACATTCAGAAATATTCTGTTTAGGACTTTCCTTATTATAGTATGCGTCGCGGTAAAGGAAGAGAACAATATCTGCATCCTGCTCTATCGAACCGGATTCACGGAGATCTGAAAGCATCGGGCGCTTGTCTGTACGGCTTTCTACCGCACGTGAAAGCTGAGAAAGCAAAATTACAGGAACATTCAGTTCCTTAGCCATGACCTTCAGCTGACGAGTTATCTCAGAGATAACGACAACACGGTTATCGGAATGAGATGTTGATTCCATGAGCTGGAGGTAATCTATAATAACGAGACCGAGATTTTTAGTACGGCGAAGTTTAGCTTTCATCTGCTGAACAGTCATACTTGCGGTATCGTCGATATACAGCGGCAGACTGCTCAGATAACCGGCGCTTGTAGCAAGCTTGACCCAGTCATCGCCTGAGATCCTTCCGTTTCTTAGACTGTTTGAATCAACGAGTGCTTCAGTTGAAAGAATACGGGTAGCAAGCTGTTCCTTTGACATTTCGAGGTTAAAGGTAACAACTTCTTTATCTTCAGAGCGTCTTGCAACGTTAGTAGCGATATTCATTGCGAACGAGGTCTTACCCATACCAGGACGCGCGGCGATAATAATAAGATCAGACTTATTCAGACCTGAGATAATGCTGTCAAGAAGCGTAAAACCGGTACGCGCACCAACGTGTTTATCACGGTCGGGACCGCTTATTCTGCCAAGTCTTTCGTAAGCCTCGGATATGGCAGCTTTTATAGGGATAAGTCCCTGAACATCACGTCCCTGACGTATATCATAGATCTTCTGCTCAGCAGCATCAAGCAGGAGCTGAGAATCCTGTTCACCGGACTGAATATCCTCAAGAATAGCTCTTGCTGCATATCCCAGACTTCTTATGAAATATTTATCCGCAACGATCTTGCAGTAGCTTTCGATATTTGAAGTTGAAGGGAGTGTGTTGCCGATCTCAGCAAGATAGCGTCTGCCCTCAGCATTTGACTCGAATATGTGCAGCTTTTCTGCTTCATTGAGTACGGTTATAATATCAACAGGCTGACCGCTTGTGAACATTCTCAGGATTATAGAGTAAATTGCTTTATGCTGTTCACTGTAAAAATATTCAGGTTTGACCTTTTCGATGACTATTGAAAGAGCGGAAGGATCGGAGAGAACAGCTCCGATAACGGACTGCTCCGCCTCGATACTGTGTGGCAGTTCGCGGGCGGAGGCAATAAAGTTGTTATCATCCATAGTTTTACCGCTCAGCCCTCAACGACTTCAACATCAATTGTTTCAGAGATGCTGTTATAGAATTTGAGTGCAGCAGTATAAGAACCGAAATTCTTGATCTCAGTGCTTAGGCTGATCTTTTTCTTATCAATTTTAACTCCTAACTGCTTTTCGACAGCTTCAGCAACATTGGCAGCGGTAACAGAGCCGAAAAGCTTGCTGTTTGAACCGGCTTTTGCAGCAATAGTGATTTTTTTGCCTTTTACCTTAGCAGCTGATTCTTTAGCATTCTGAACATCAACATCAATCTTGTGCTGTTCAGAAGCCTTTTTGCCCTGAAGCTTGTTCATGTTTTCCGGAGTAGCTTCAACTGCAAGATTTTTTGGCAGAAGCATATTTCTTGCATAGCCGTCCGCAACATTTTTTACCTCACCTTTTTTACCTGTACCTTTAACATCCTGAAGAAAAATGACTTTCATATTATTCATCCTTTCTGATTATAGATCGTGTGTAGTGTTGATTCGTTCATCAATGGCATTTATAAGAAGTTTTTCAGCGTCACTGAATGAAGTATTTTCAAGCTGAGCAGCAGCCATTGACTGATGACCGCCGCCGCCGAGCTGTTCCATTATGATCTGTACATTTATGTTTCCGAGTGAACGGGCAGAAATATTCATAGTGTTGTTGGTTTTATACAATACAAATGAAGCGTCGACATCAGATATGCTAAGGAGCTCATCAGCTGCCTGCGGAGCGATTATCCTTATATCATCGGATTTTACTTCAGCCCTTGAAATAGCGCAGCGTTTATGTATTTTTGCTGATGCAACGATACCTGAGCGTATTCTGTAAGCTTCTATTGAATTTGAGAAAAGCAGCTTTACAGCAACAGTATCAGCACCGAGTTTTTTGAGGTAAGCAGCAGCTTCAAAAGTACGGACACCGGTACGCATAACGAAATTTTTAGTATCGAGCATGATACCTGAAAGAAGCGCTTCCGCATAGCTTGAATGGATACGTTCTTCAGTATTGAAGCGGAAATATTGTATCATTTCGGTCACCATTTCAGAAGCTGAAGAAGCGTAAGGCTCATGATGGAAAATGACTGCGTTATCAATAAAGTTTACTGTTTTTCTGTGGTGGTCGATAACAACGACCTGTTTAGCCATTTCATAAAGCATACGGCTTTCGATAAAGTCCTTATTATGAGTGTCGGTAATTATGAGGAGGTCTTTAGCATCTATCATTGACTCAGCTATGCGGGGAGAGATAAAAATGTCGTCACCGGTTTCACGCTCGACAGCAGATATAAGATGAGAGGCAAGAGTCTGTGACTTGTCCACTACAACATAAGCCTCTTTTCCGAGAAGTCTTACCGCACTTGCAATGCCGCATGAAGCACCGACAGAATCAAGATCACCGAAGCGGTGGCCCATAATGAACACTCTGTCGGACGACATGATAAGATCCTGAAGAGCATTGGCGATAACTCTTGTTTTAGCGTGTGAGCGCTTTTCGACGCCTTTTGAAACACCGCCGAAGAATCTGTAACCGCTGTCAGTTTTAACGACAGCCTGATCGCCGCCGCGTCCGAGAGCCATATCAAGGCACTGACGCGCTATTTCCTCACTTCCGGCGAGAGTATCAGCACCCTGACCTACACCGATAGAGAAGGTAAGAGGATACTTACCGGCTATCTTTATATTTCTTGCTTCATCAAGTATCTTGAATTTATCGTTAATTATCTCTTCAAGATGCTGGTTTTCGATAACAGCATAGAAGGCATTGGCAGAGGTTTTTTTGATAAAGCCGTTAGTTCCGTTCATGAAATTCTCGATGAGCTTTTCTATTTCAACAGAAGTCTGAGCTTTTTCGCTTTCCTTGGCATTCTGCATGATGTCATCGTAGCTGTCGATGGTAATAATAACAACGTTCGGGCGCGAATCCTCACTTATCTTTCTCAGTGCATAGTATTCGGTCTCATCGTGAAAATATAAAACGAGAAATGCCATATCGGATTTATCGAATCTTTCAATAGTGACCTTATATATACATTCATTCACAGAACAGTAAGAGTAGCCTGATCTGAAAAGTGAGTCCATATCCATTTTTACGAATCCCTCAAAATCAAGACCGTAAACATCGTTTCCGAGACTTATTTTTTCCGCAAATACCTGGTTATACCAGACAAATATCCTGTGTTCGTCGATAACAGCTACCGGAGCAGGAAGAGAGTTCATGAACTGAGCTGCGGAGCTTTCAAGGTGAGCGTTCATCTTAGAAATATGCCTTATTGAATTACTTGAATAAAAGATGAACATAACAATACTTGCAGCAATAAGTATAAACGCTGGAACTAAACTTATAAGACCTGTTTTATCATTTGTGCTGTTAACGATGATAGCAGTAACAGCAATATCTGCAAGCAGAAGCAGATGCAGCATCAGCAGCAACGCCGGAAACTTGTTTTTCACTTCACAACCCCCTTTATGTCAAAACGTCGAAGCACAGAAACTTCAGAGAAGTGTTATGTTTCCATGATTATAGGAAGGATCATAGGACTGCGTTTGGTTTTCTGGTAAATATAGTCGGAAAGCGCATCACGCATTTTACCTTTAAGAGTATTCCATTCCTTGAGTTCAGCAGCCGAGCAAGCTGACAGAGTGCTTGTAAGGAGCATACGAGCCTCATCCATGAGCTCTTCTGATTCTCTTACATAAACGAAACCTCTTGAGATAATATCAGGACCTGCAACTATCTCGTTAGTGGCACGTTCGATACCGATAACTATGATTATGAGACCGTCCTGAGCAAGATGCTTTCTGTCTCTGAGAACGATAGAACCTACATCACCTACACCGAGACCGTCAACAAGGATCCTTCCGGCAGGAACCTGTGAAACAACAGACATTCTGCTGCCGTCGGTTTCAATTACATTTCCTATTTCAGCAATAATTACATTTTCGGAAGGAAGTCCCATCTGTTTTCCAAGATCAGCGTGTTTTTTCAGATGCTTGTATTCACCATGCACCGGTATAAAGAATTTAGGCTTGGTGAGAGCAAGCATGAGTTTGAGCTCTTCCTGACAAGCGTGACCTGAAACGTGGACCTCGTACATAGCTTCGTATACTACCTCAGCGCCGGATTTCATGAGTTCGTTGACAACTCTTGTAACGAATTTCTCGTTGCCCGGGATAGGCGTAGCAGAGATGATAATGAAGTCCAGAGGAGTTATGTTTACCTTTTTGTGGTCGTTCATAGCCATTCTTGTCAGTGCTGACATAGGCTCGCCCTGACTTCCGGTAGTAATGAGTACGATACGTTCGCTTTCATAGCGGTTCATCATTTCAATGTCTATGAGAACGCCGTCCGGAACATCGAGGTAGCCGAGATCAATGGCAGTATTGATGACATTTATCATACTTCTGCCGAATACAGCCACTTTTCTGCCATATCTTACAGCGCAGTTGATGATCTGCTGAACTCTGTGTATATTTGAGGAGAATGTGGCGATTATGATACGCTTGCCTTCGCCTTTTTTGAAAAGATTATCAAATGAAGCACCTACTGTTTTTTCGGAGTGGGTATAACCGGGACGTTCAGCATTGGTTGAATCAGCCATAAGCGCAAGTACGCCTCTGTTGCCGAGTTCGCCGAATCTGGCAAGATCAATTATCTTGCCGTCGATAGGGGAGTAGTCCACCTTAAAGTCACCGGTGTGTACGATAACTCCGGCAGGAGTATGGATAGCCATACCGACAGAATCCGGTATAGAATGGTTGACTTTTATGAATTCAACAGCCATACAGCCCATTTTAACCGTCTTTTTGGGCTCAACAACATTCAGAGATACTTTGCCGTAGAGTCCCTGTTCCTTGAGTTTGCCTTCAATAAGCCCGATAGTCAGTCTTGTAGCATAGACCGGAACATTTACCTTTTTAAGAAGGTAAGCCAGACCACCGATGTGATCCTCATGACCGTGAGTTATAACTATACCGCGCACCTTATCGCGGTTTCTTTCAACATAAGTAAAATCCGGGATAACGATGTCAACGCCGGGCATATCAGCATCCGGAAAAGCGAGACCGCAGTCAAGGATAAAAATATCATTTGAGCATTCAAAAACGGTCATATTCTTGCCTATCTCGTTTAGACCTCCAAGCGGAATGATCTTAACAGGAGTTTTTTTGGGTTCTTTTGACTGTTTGGAACGCTGAGTTTTTGTGGGAGAGGCAGCCTTATCCGGTTTTTCCGCATTATTCTGAGCCTTTTTCTTGTAATACTTTTTAGGGGCAGCCGAAGAAGTGCTTGTCTTGCGGCTTTTAGGGGTTTTTTCTTTTTCGTTCACTAAATTTCCTCACTTTCTGGGTATAGGGGATACCGCGTTTTAGAGCGGCATACCGCCCGATTGGTTAAGTAGCGGAGATATTTCATATTACTGGCAGCATAGATTGGTGAGAATTAAAGAAAGACATTGTGCACAGAATGGACCAGAAGAATAGCCGGTCTTGAAATGAAAATATCGTCCAGGGCATTGTGTTGCCTAAATATTTTAATGGCATAGCGCCATAAAAGCCTAAATCAGTTAGTTTATGCTAAACGAAACAGGTATGCAATTAAAAGCATAGTTATGCAACTATAATTATAACTGAAATGGTAAATTATGTCAATAGCAAAAATGGGGAATAATGCAACATTATGCAGAATATATAAATTTCAATGCGGTGAGGAAAAGAAATCGTTTCAGATAATCACATCGCGGATATTTTCGGCAGAAGCAAGTTTATGTGACCAGAAATCGTTAAGCTCGGATGCTGTTTCTGAAGAAAGTGACTGTATGAGCATAGATATGCGGTTTTTGCCTGATCTGTCGAGAAATACTTTGCTGTCGCCTGAATCATATACCTTTTTAAGCGGAAGAAGGTCGCTGAAATTCACAATGATCTCACGTTTTACAGTAGTGACTTCCGGCATAAATCTCAGTGTTTCAAGGAAACGGTCGCGTTCCGAGACAAGCTTGGTACACATATATAACGGATCTGTAATAAATCTTGGAATGAAAGCATCATAAGAGTTTGATATGCTGTTCTGAGCATATACACAAGCATTATCAGGCAGCGAGCAGCTTTCACTGTTATCGAATAAAGCAGAATATGCAGCCTGAAGCTTTTCCATTGGTATAAAACCGATCGTGGCAGAATACGCATTCACATTCTGTCCGTCAGTGGATACCTGAAATACAAGATCGTCACATTCATTTGTGAAGAATTCTTCCCAAAGAGTTCTTATGCTTCGTGTGCCGCAGCTTACAGCAGCATTAAACTTATGCTCAGTAAGCCTTTCTTTCAGGTTGCATATATAGATCTCCCTGAAAGAGGATACAGGAATGATCTTACCGCATTTGCTGCTGCTCCTGGGTGTATGTGAATTCATGATTTCGGCAATTATCTCACCGCTGAGCGGCATTTTGTCGGCATTATAGATCGAAATTTTAAGACATCCGCTCCCGCTAAGAAAGATTCCGCAGTCTGAAGACAGTACAGGATAGCCAAATCTGAAAGAAGAAAGATCTGTGTTTTCCAAGATATAGACCTCTTTCCCAGTTCCGGATATTCCGCTGCATAGGGCGTGGAGGTGATGTATATGGCTGAAAGAATCACATCCTACGCTGAAACGTCTGAAATTTGAAGCAATTGTTTCTCCGAAAGAAGCAGCATCGGCAGCAGATATAACACGTCCGGGAAGTGATTCACAGCAGCCGTCACTGAATCTGAAACAGTTGTTTTCACCTGAATATCCCATAAACTTCTCCTTTTTATACGTCGTAATTTTTTCTGCTTAGTAAATTATTGGCTTACGGAAGAGGTTTTATTCGTTTTTACCTTTCCGGAAAGCAATATAAGCGCAAGAATGTTCGGGAAAGCCATAAGACCATTGAAAATGTCAGATATGGTCCAGACAGCTTCTGCTTTTAGTAAAGCACCGGTAGCAGCAATAGCTGAATATGCAATACTGAATAGCATTTTGTGTGAACCTCCGGAAATGTAAACAAAAGCTGTTTCTCCGCAGTAATACCAGCCAATTACCGTACAGAAGGCGAATACAGACAGCTCAGCTGCGACGAAAATACCAGCCTTGTCTCCAAGAACACCGGAAAATGCGCTGGTGACTGACATATCCGGTACTGCACACAGCAGAACAATGGCTGTAAGAGTACAGCAAATTATGGTATCAAAGAATACTTCAAGCATACTCCACATTCCCTGTAATTCGACATCATTACTGTTGGCGGCACTATGTAAGATAGGTGAACTTCCAAGACCGGCTTCGTTTGAAAAAATGCCGCGGCGTATACCTGTTGTGAGGGCTTTTGACACGGTAAATCCGCTCAGACCGCCGGCAGCTTGCCTTAAACCGAAAGCCGATGAAAAAATGTTTACGAATGCAGCGGGAATGGCGTGATAGTTCAGAAAAAGGATAAATAAGCACATTAATGTATACGAAATTGCAGCAAATGGCAGCAGGAACTGAGCAATGCTTCCGATCCTTTTAGCACCGCCACTTGTGATAGAAAGAATGATCATAAACAGTATAACAGCGGTTATAACAGGTTGTGAAGGTATGCAGCTGCTCACAGAATCACACATGGAGTTTATCTGGACCATTCCACCCATGCCAAAGCTGGCACCAATACACATAACAGCAAAAAATGCGGCAAGTAACCTGCTCCCGATCCCTTTAGAAATATAAGCCATAGGACCTTTGACATAATCACTGCTGTAAGCTGATGAAAGATAATTCTCGGCATAAACAACAGCCATTCCGGTAAAAGCTGATACCCACATCCAGAATATCGAACCTGCTCCGCCGATAGCAAGTGCAGAAGCAACACCGGTTATATTACCGGTTCCCATAGCAGTTCCGAGCGACATTGCAACAGTTTTTTTCTGAGAGATACCACCGTTTTTTTTATGACATCCGGGATTATTCATAAGATAAGGAATAATACGGAATTGTATCCACTTAAGTTTAATTGTGTACATAACTCCTACCATAAGTATTATAGCTACTGTACCGTTACTCCAGATAAATGAATTAATTTTATCAAGAAAAATATACATTATTGGACTCCTTTGTCATAAAATCAAGGTGAAAAAGGGTGTACACTAAATAATATTTATGATATAATATAAATATACTGTTTTTGGAAAGGAGAGATGATTGTATGAGACATTATAGTCCGGACAGGAGCGGATTGTTCACACTTCGCTTTATTGTATTGATGATTACTTC
>ONAI01000023.1 GCA_900315755.1 uncultured Ruminococcus sp. | reverse complement strand
GATGCCGGTCTTGTGATTCTTGTCGCAGACCGCCTGAATGCACAGGCGCTCCGTCCAGTCGATAGTGTCGATGATAAGCGTCTTGCAGCCGGGAGGGGCGTCCCGGACTTCCGTGAGAAGCTGTACCAGCATCGCAAGACTGGTGGGAGTCTCCGTCCTGGCTACGTTCATTCGTGTTGTGCTGCCCTCGGTGTCGATGAACAGCGGATCCGGGAAGCGGCTGGCAAAGGTGCTCTTGCCGATGCCCTCCGGACCGTAGATGACTACTTTCAGCGGCTTTGTCTGTATTCCTCTTGTGATTTTCATTAGAATTCACCTGCTTTCCAAGTTTTAGGCTCGTCTGCCTTTGTGACGGAATAACCGTCCTCGATGATGATGCTGCACTCGTCCCCAGTGCTGACACGGGTAGCGATAGCTTGCAAGCCCTCGTTTTCCAGCCATTTGCCGAAGTCTGCGAGGGTCTGCATATCAAGCTGCTCCAACTTGTCCAGGAGGACAAAGCCACACTCCGGGTTGAGTCTGCGGACTATGGACGCTGCCACGATCATCTGGTCGGCGCCGCTCATGTTGTCCCAGGCCTGTCCCTTGTAGATCAGAGCACCGTTCTCCACCGTCAGACCTTCAAGGGGCATCTGAGCGCCCTCCAAGAGCCTGCGCCTGTTGTCTCTTGCATTCTCCAGCTCGCCACTGAGTTTCTCATACTGCTTCTGGAAGTCGTCTGCATCCAGCTCAGCCTTCTCACGGTCACAGTTGGCTCTGACCTTTGCGTTGATAGTCTCCACCTCACGGAGCTGAGCTTCCAGCTCTTCTGTGGACTCCATTGCCAGCTCCTCCGGCGACTTCTGAGCTGCCTGTGCCTTCTCCTGCCATTCTGCGAGCTGAGAACGCAGGTCAGCAAGATGCTGCTCTGTCCGCTGTATCTCAGCCTCTGCATTCTTCACAGCGATGTCTATGCTCTGCATCTCACGCTGCCACTGCTGACGCTGACCGTTCCGGGCAAGTATGTCCTGCTGCTGTGCAATTAGGTCTGCCGCACTGACCGGCTCCTTCGGAACGTCGGTGTAAAGCGGCATCTCCTGGGCAAATTTTTTCTTCTGGTCGGCGATTCGTCCTATCTCTGTGCGGCGGTTGTAGAGCTTCTGCTCGTTCTGCTCCATAGTGTAGAGCTGCTCGCCGATACCGATGATACGCAGCAGAACGTCAGCCTTCTTCTTGTCGCTCATCTCCATGAACGCCGGCAGGTCAAGTGCGAACTGCTCAACGAACTCATTCAGGAGCTGCTGTCCGCCCTTGCGACCGTTGGGGTCAATGACCTTCAAGGAACTGTTCTTGCCGGAGCGCTCTACCACCAGACCGTTGCTCAGAGTGAGCTTCAGGTGAGGCGGGAGCTCTGAGCCGGTACGCTGTGGCTGCGAAGGCTTGTAGCGGTCTCCGCCAAGAGCCCAGCAGATAGCGTCCAGCACCGAGGTCTTGCCCTGGCGGTTGTTACCTCCGATGATTGTGAGCCCGTTTGCTGTGGGCTCTATTGATACTGCTTTGATGCGCTTGACGTTCTCAGCTTCAAGGGTGATTATTTTTACTGACATATTAATTCTCCTTTCAATCACCATAATAATATGGATTTTCTAAATCATCTTCATATGCAAGGCTTAATGATTCAGTTTCTATATTTTCCACCACCCATATATCTTGGTATAATGGCAGTTTTTCTATCAGTTTAACTGTATCATTTTTGTAGGTTGCAAATACATTTTCTTTTGGTTCTGTATCATATTTACTCGACATATTATTACTCCTTTTCTTATTTTTCACCTGCAAGCACATTATTGACCGTAGTGTTGAGATCCCTGATTGTGGTCTTCAGGCGGCTTGCGAAGTCCTTGATCTTCGGGTGATCCTCATAGTCGTCGAAGAAGTCCTCAATAGCCTCGATAGCGTTGTCCAGGCTGTTGTCAAGTGCCCTCCAGAGTTCGTGAAGGTCAGGCGCCTGAGCCTCCTCTCTGGCTTTAGCAATGCCCTCGTTCATCTGCTTGAGGTACTTTTCACGCTGCTGTTCAAGACGCTGCTCAGTGTCCTTGTCTCGCTTTTCAAGCTCTTCCTGGAACTGAGCTGTCAGCCGGTCAATCTCCTCATCGTTGTTATGTATCAGCACATCGACCGGACGGTTTTCAAGCTCCTCGACCTGATTTTCAAGCTCCGCAGACCTTGCAGCCTCAGCGTTGAGCTTTGCCGTGAGCTGAGCTATTTTCTGCTCCTTCATCTCGGCATCGGTGCGGAGGATACTGAGCTTTCCGCAGGCAGCCTCCTCACTTTTCCGGGACAGCGCCGCATTGTCCTCAGCTTCCGCGACCTTTCCCATAAGACGGTCGTTAGCCTTTTTCAGGTCGTCGATCTTAGCTTTCAACTCACGGACGGAAGTGCTTTCAAGGTCGGTATTCTGGGCGATTTCAGTACGTTCCTGCTCGTCGAGCTTTGCGAGGAGGAATAGCTTTGAAGTCTGCAAACCGGAAAACGTTTTCCGGTTTTCTTCGGTAAAATTCTCGATAACAGCGATATAGTTCCTTGCATTCCTGTCTGTCATACTCAGCTCAGATTTGCAGTAACCCTCAAAATTGTCATATCCAAGCTCCTTGTAATGCTTTCCGTCCCGCATTTCTTTGAGAGCTTTGCACATCTCGTACAGACTCTCCTGAGCCGCCTGAGCATTAGCGCAGATGCAGCGGTGCAGCCTGACCGCCCTTGTGTACTCTGCACTCTCGACTATAACACCGGACGGCTGAGGGGCGCTCACTTTGCTGAGAGCTTCACGGGCTTCCTCACCGTACTTTGGAGCGTGCTTACAGAATTCGTCGATACGCTCAGCAAGCTCCTCGGTAGTATTGATGCCATAGCGCTTGACGGCGTTGTAAGCCCTGACGCTCAGACCGAGTTCTTCAATGTCCATTCTGCTCCTCCTTGCTCTTGAAGAAATGTGCTAACTTCGCAGTACCGACTATTGCTGTAAAGATCTTATCAAACGGATCATCGGTATTGTTTGAAATCGCCTTGCATATCTCGACAAGCATAATAGCTGTTTCTTGGACGATGTCGTGCGTGTTTCCTGACAGAGTGAGCAGCATATCTGTACCGCGTTTCTTGTCTATTTTTACTTCAACCATTGACTTTTCTCTCCCTTTGTGGTATATTATTGTTGGTATATTATTGTTTTGCTCCCTTCGGGGAGCTTTTTTCTTATTTTATGGCTCCTGTGAGCCGCTTCATAGCATCGAAGCTGTAAACCTTTACGCAGTCACCCTTGGGCTCATAATCGCCGTTAAGGTTATAATTATCATACCAGCCTTCGGGCGCATTCGTGTCGATCATAAAGAAGTATCTGTCCTCGCCGTGGTGTTCATTGATAGCCTGTGCGATCTCTTCTATCGTAAGAGAGCCACGCTTTTTCATTACCCAGTAGCCGTCATCGCTATAATCGAACTCAACTGTTATTCCTCTTTTCACTGCAATCACCTCACGCAAACGGCGCTCTGATGCAGTACTCAACGTCTTCCGGAATGTCCGTGAAGTCTTCACCGTCAACTCCCACGACTACCGCAGGACCAACTATCTGAGTGTTGGCGACAGTTGATGCAATGGGATTCGGTGCCATACCTCGCAGCAGCCCTTCCTCGTTAACGATCATCACGGCTTTGCCAGGTATCAGCGTCACTGCTTCGATGTAGCCGTCAACGGCAGCCTGCAAAGCTTCGAGAGTGTTCTCGATCTCGACTTCACTAACGGTACGTCCCTTGATTTTTATAGCTTTCATTCACATCTCTCCCATCATATCCCAGACCTGCTGATAGAGGTCGGCTTTTCTCATATCGAGCTCGTACTGCTGGCGGTTGATCTCTGCGAGTTCTGCCTTTATCACTGCCACTGCATCCGAAACTGTCAGCTGCTTGTCCGGCTCCGGTGGCCCCGGAATGATCTCCGGCTTTTTGTAGGGTATCTTCTCAGCTTTGACCACTTTCTCAGCGTTCAGCTTGCGGCGAAGTCCGCTGAAGCAGCGATGATCTATGCCATTGCTTGTAAGTATTCCGATGATCTGTTCTATTGAACAACAATTCAGATCCGCTAATATTTTGACCTGCTGTGTTCTATCTTTAGCTTCCTTATAGTTGTTGACTATCTCTCTGTTCGACATCTGCATTACTTATTCACCACCTTCCAGAGGCTTTCACGGTTCTCCTTCTGACAGCGTCGTTTGTAGACTGCGGCATAAGCCTTGCGCCTACCTGCTTCTCGGCGCTCATTGGTCTTTTGCTCGCTGCGCTCCGACAGCCTGCACCAAATCTTGTCAATGACGACGAGCCACAGGTAGGCATCAAGCAGCACTGCAATGGTAATTATTGTGTTGTACATAAAAAGCTCCTTTCATAGGCTTGTCCACATAGCCCCTGAGGGCTTATTCGTGTGCGGCTAAAAATGCCTTAGCTTCGTCGGGATGATTGCTGAGGTGGTCGCTTACAGCCTTGCCAATGTTTTCACACATCTTTGCAACGCACTCTCCCCTCTTCTCAGGTGTAAGGCTGTCAAACCTCACGGGCGGTGCTCCGCCGATAGATATGTAGCTGACTGCAATAAGTTTTTTAGCCATAATAACATCTCCTTTCGACTAATTGTATGCGCTATGGGTTGTACGGGTTGCTTGCTTTTTCACCTCTCTGTCTGATATAATAAAAGCGGAAGGAGGTGATACTAATGTTTGAAGAAACAGTAACAGGCTTCTGCCCTGTTCAGAACTGCGAATACTCTATTGACGTAAACTATTCGCACATAACTGATAACAGATACTTAAAATCAGGAGCAGACTGTGATTACTGTGCTGACGTATTCGGAAGCGGATGTCCTAATCAGAAAGACTGTCCGCTTTATCTCTCAGCTCCGAAAGAAATTCAGCGTTAGAACCTTTGAACTGAGGAAGCCTGTCAAACTCTGACAGCTTTGCTCTTTTGACCCAACCGTCCTCACCTACGAACTCGATGACGGGAGGGTCAATTTTTTTCAGTATCTCGCCTGATTCATATTCCTCCCTGCTAACACGGACTCTGATCTGCATTTTTTCACGCTCCTTTCTCAATCCTCATCACGCTTGAACAGATAAAAAATATCAAGTTCGGGGAAAAGGTTTACTTTAATACGGGCAGCCTCCTCAAATGTGAAAGATCTGTCCTTGATTGTTAGCTTGCCCCTGAATGTGGGCTCGGGCATACCAATAGCAAGCGCTGCCGCATTTACTGAAAGCCCTTTCTTTTTCAGTTCCCTTTCAAGATTGTTGTACATTTACTCATCTCCTTGTAAATTCTCAACGAAAATTCGTTGGATTGCTTTTATTATAAACGATATTTCGTTTATTGTCAATATCCTTGAACGAATTTTCGTTCATTTGTACGTTTGTACAAATATAACGATTAAATCTTGTCATTATTAACGAATATTCACGATTACAATTATATAACTACGAAAATTCGTTGACATTTACGAACGCAAGAATTATAATTATGGATAGGAAGGGGGGCTTTCTATTGAAAATAGGTGAATTTTTACAAAAATACATTGACGCAAACAAGATCAGCCAAGCCGAGCTGGCACGCAGATCCGGAGTTCCGGCTTCGACGATCAGCAGCATAATCAATAGAAATAATGACAGAGTTGCTATTGAAATGATCTTGAAACTGTGTGAAGTCCTTGGGTGCGATATAAACGAATATATAAACACGTTGAAAAGTGGTACTGCCACTAAAGACACGAAAAACATTTTTTCTCAGCAAGAGATAAAGCATATAAAAAAATACCGCACCCTTGACGAGTACGGTAAAAAATCTGTTGACAGCATACTTGATATTGAATTTGAACGCTGCGAGAACGCTCATCACAAACCTATCTTTATTTTCCGAAAATTCAGTGAAAACAAGGTATCGGCAGGAACAGGCTTTGACCTTAATGATCCGGATCAATGGCGTTCGATAGAAGTTATTGACACTCCGGAAGCTCGAATGGCTGACTTTGCAGTTGAGGTCAAGGGCGCGAGTATGGAGCCGGATTATTTTGACGGCGACATCGTGTATATTGCTCTTGCCTCGGAAGTGCCAGTGGGGCAGGTCGGACTGTTTATCCAGAACGGCAAGGGCTTTATTAAAGAAGCAGGCAAAGACTGCCTTATTTCGCGCAATAAGGAGTACCCGAATATCTCCCCGGAGGACGGAGAGATCGAGTGCAAAGGGCGCGTGATAGGTGTAGCTGAGTTGCCAGAGTGATCGCGCATATATAAGCCACCTGAATGGCTCAGTCTGCAATTAAGAAGCTTTGAGGAGGGGACTTTATGGAGGATTTAAAAGCGATCTATCAAAATGGCTATTTATATAAAACAGTTCCTGCGTTAAATGATTATTACGAAGAAAGAGATAAATTTTATCACGCTCGTTTCATCATATCTGACGGGATCGAGTACGATCTTGAAGATATTACAAGCATAAATAATATTGCCGTTCCAACATTTAAAAGGCAAATTCTAACTGACACTCCTGGAAAATATTCATTAGGCGTTACCGGATATTTTGACTATGCTCTTAGAATGAAAGCGTCTGATCTGCGTAATAGCAATAAAAATGAGCTTTCTATCGCTGTACTGACAAAAGCTTGTGAAATAATGAGGCACTCAATTATTCAATGGACAAGAAAAGACTACATAAGATTAGTAAACTGGCTTTATGAAGACGGCCGCTTTAATGAGGCAGATCAATTTGAAGAAAAAATAAATGATTTGTTCAGCACAGAGCCTGATACTGATTTATACACACCGGCTCATAAAAGGAAAATTCAATCAATCCTTTCACTTGGATATGACTTATGTATGACAGGTGACCATTATGGGTGCTGCCCCGAATGTGCCAAGAGAAGAAAGCGAGTTTTCAGTATAAGTGGAAATGACAAGCGATTTGTTAAATTTGTAGAATATGAATGTTCCTGCACGGGACTTCCAATTTTCTTATTCAGAGAAGACCAAGATGAGCGTTATCTTAGTGCTGGAAACTATATCGAATACAGTAATCGCCCATTTATCGACGATAGAACCGATGAAGAAAAAATAATGCATCAGTATTACCTTGTCTCGACAATGATAAAAAGCTTTTTTATAAAATGAAAGCAGCTATCCCGGATTTCCCTTTTAAATCTTTTCGTTCTTACCGATCTTGCGGCAAAGAGAAATTAAATGATTTTGCCGAGACCGCAAAGAAGTATGGGTTTTGCGTTCTGCATACCGATGAAGAAGAACAAGCTATTGAACGCTATTTAAAAGTTAAACAGGAAAAAGGCTGGCGCTAAATAATAAAACCCCCCTGCAAGGTGCAGGAGGGAAGAGTAATTCTTATTCTAAATAAAAATCTCTAACTGTAATTTTATATTCATCGCCTATCATACTCACGATCAGACCACCGAACTCAGAATTGAATGAATAGCTCATTTTTACAAGATCAAATAGTTCCTCTAAAGAATCAAGAACAACATAGTCCTTGTTATTCTCTCTTGTGATATTTTTCAGTCCATAGTGTCTAATATCGTCCATTGAACAACAATCAATCTGTATTTTCATAAAAAATCAACTCCTGAAAGAAGGTTTAAAAATGAAAGCTTTTTTAAATGAAATACGTGCTGCACTTAATGCAGGATTATATAGGATTGCCCTTATTAGTGCCCTTACATTACCTGATGTTTGTGCGCAATTGTATCCTGATACAACCAATAATTCTCAACCAGCCGATGTAAATACACGCTATCAGCAATGGTATAATAATTATGCAAAAGATAAGTGCTTAATAGATGCAAGAACTTGTTATTTATACCGTTGTTCTATGGTACATAATATTAAGAGCACATTAAGGTCAAACGATAAAATAGCGTTCTTTGTCCCTGGAACAACTACTTGCGCATTTATGGACTGCGATGTTGATATAACATATAAAGACACTAACGGCAATGATTTAATTGAAAAAGCAAGGATGATCGACATCAATCTCTTTATAGAAGGTATGATAACTGCAACTGAAGAATGGTTGAAGGTAGTTGAAAACGAGCCCTTATTCAATTATAATTATCAATTTTTCCTACAAGAAAGACCTGACAGCCCTTTACAAATGTTATCAGGTGGCTTACCCGTTTATTAATCATTTTCTTTACGATTATCTTAAAAAATTATAACACACTTTTCCTTAAAAATCAATATAAGGAGTTGATACAATGAACACAGCCGCAGCCTACATCAGAGTATCCACTGACGATCAGATAGAATACTCTCCTGATTCTCAGCTGAAAGCCATACGCAAGTATGCAAAGGATCACGACCTGATACTTCCAGATGAGTATATCTTCGTCGATGAGGGCATAAGCGGACGCAAGGCAGACAAGCGACCTTCATTCCAGCGTATGATCGGCACGGCAAAGCTGAAGCCGAAGCCCTTTGATGTCATACTGCTCTGGAAGTTCAGCCGATTTGCCCGAAATCGTCAGGACAGCATCGTCTATAAGTCAATGCTCCGAAAGCAGTGCGGAATCGACGTTGTATCTATCTCTGAGCAGCTCGGCGAGGACAACACATCTATCCTCATCGAAGCCCTCATCGAGGCAATGGACGAGTATTACAGCCTCAATCTGGCTGAGGAGGTCAAGCGCGGTATGAACGAGAAGTTTAGCCGCGGCGGAGTTGTTTCACAGCCGCCGTTCGGCTACAAAGTGCAGGACGGTGTATTCGTTCCTGATAAAGCGAATGCACCGGTAGTACAGATGATCTTCAACGACTATCTTTCCGGTCTGGGCGCTCGTCAGATTGCTTCCAAGCTGAACGATATGGGGCTGAGAACTGCAAAAGGCAACCTCTTCGAGAACCGGACCGTTGAATACATACTCACAAATCCGACCTACACAGGCAAACTCCGCCGCAGCAAGAACGGCAGAGACAATAATGACCGCTTCCATGAGTCTTCCGATAACACGATAATTATCGACGGTAAGCATGAGCCTATCATAACTCCTGAGATCTTCGAGGCTGTCCAGAACAAGCGTTCAGAGATCAAAAAGCGATACACACGCTATGCACGACAAGCCCCTGCTGAGTTTATGCTCAAAGGCTTAGTGCGCTGTGACAGCTGCGGTGCTACCCTTACTATGATGTCCTCTGGGAAATCACTGCAATGCCACAACTACGCTCGCGGAGTCTGTAAAGTTTCTCACGCTATAACACTGAATAAAATTAATCAATCTGTAATCGAGCATCTGAAAAGTGATTTTACACATAAGACATTCACCGTAGACGTTGCAGAGCAAAAACAACAAGCCTCGACTCCTGACATCTCAGCCCTGATCGAGCGCGAGGAAAAGAAACTCTCACGAATTCGTGAAGCATATATGGCTGGCATCGACACTCTTGATGAATACCAGCAGAACAAAAAAGCAATTCAGCAGCGCATAGCTGAACTTTCTTCCGTCGCTCAGCCAGTTCCGCTAAGTGAGGAGCAGATCAAAGAGACTATCTCCGGCAGAATCACTGCCGGGCTTGAGATCCTCGAGAGTGACGAGACAAGTGAAACTCTAAAAAACATCACCCTCCGCAGTATTGTTGGCAGAATCATCTATATTAAGCCTAAAGGCATTATCGAGATTTTTTATAAATTGTAGATTATATCTTTCTGACATTTGGCGGTCCTGACGGTGAGCTTGCAGCGTCACTGAGGTATCTTAATCAGCGTTATGCTATGCCGTATGCTGAGGTGAAAGGTCTGCTTACTGATATAGGAACTGAAGAACTTGCTCACGTTGAAATGATCTCAGCAATACTGTATCAGCTGACAAAAGACCTGTCAATTGATGAAATTAAGTCCAGTGGTTTCGATACCTATTTCGTAGATCACACAACAGGAATATATCCGGTAGCTGCGTCCGGAGCGCCGTTTACAGCGACGTATTTCCAGTCCAAGGGTGACATAATCACTGACCTGACTGAGAATATGGCTGCTGAACAAAAAGCGCGCACGACCTATGACAACATTCTGCGTCTTGCAGACGATCCGGATGTACGTGATCCTATCCGCTTCCTTAGGCAGCGTGAAATCGTACACTTCCAGAGATTTGGCGAAGCGCTCCGCATCGCACAGGATAATCTCGATTCCAAAAACTTCTACGCCTGCAATCCATCTTTTGACAAAAACTGCGGCAAACGCAGATAACCATTGCGGCGGCTCTGAAATGAGCCGCCGTTAATCTTGACAACAGTACGGCAATGTGGTATCCTTAATATTGGATCAAGCAATAATATTTAGGAGGTCTGAAATCATGTCATATGAATTTGACGCTAAAAAAGTTGCAGCAGAGGTCATAGAATGGGTCAGGGAGCAGTTCGCTCAGACCGCATCTCCGGACACAAAAGCCGTAATAGGAATATCCGGCGGCAAAGATAGTTCCGTCGCAGCCGCAGTCTGCGTTAAAGCACTCGGCAAGGACAGAGTTATCGGTGTACTTATGCCACAGGGAGAGCAGTCTGATATAGCTTACAGCCGTCTGCTTGTAGACACTCTCGGCATTAAGAACTATACTATAAATATCGGTGATACTGTTTCTGCATTCATGAACGAACTCAAAAAACACATTGAGCCTTCAAATCAGGCTATCGTAAACACTCCGGCAAGAATACGCATGACTACACTTTATGCCGTGGCAGCTTCATGCGGCGGACGTGTCATAAACACCTGTAATCTCTCTGAAGACTGGGTAGGCTATTCAACAAAATACGGCGATGCTGCCGGTGATCTGTCGCCACTTTCCGATCTTACAGTAACCGAGGTGCTCGCTATCGGTGACGAACTCGGTCTGCCGAAGGAACTCGTACATAAAGTACCGACAGACGGTCTCTGCGGTAAAACTGATGAAGAAAACCTCGGATTCACATACGCTATGCTCGACACTTACATCCGCGGACTTGACGACCTCAGCGGTCATCCGCAGATAAAAGAAAAGATCGACCGTCTGCACAAAGCAAATCTCCATAAGCTCAGACTTATGCCCAAATATGAGCAGAATAAATCGTAACTGCTGATACACGCCGGACAATTGTCCGGCTTTTTTTCTGTATCTATTTACTTTTTCTTCAAATTGGTGTATAATTAATTTGATACTTAATGCTATTTTTTATGAGGTGACTCAAATGAGCTTTTCCCCTAAAGAGATCCTGAAATTCGTTGAGCAGAATGACGTAAAATTCATAAGGCTCACGTTTTCGGACGTTTCCGGAAGCCTGAAAAACGTGGCTATCATGCCGGACGAACTCCCACGCGCTTTTGAATACGGTATCCCTTTTGATGCTTCGAGCATTAGCGGCTGCCGTGAAGATATGCTGCTCGTTCCTGATATTTCTACGCTGTCCGTACTTCCGTGGAGACCTAAATCAGGCAGAGTTGTACGCTTCTTCTGCTCACTCAGAAATGCCGACGGCTCTGATTACCGCGGCGATATGCGTACAGAACTCACCAATTACATAAATTCACTGCGCCTTGACGGATATTCCTGCGAAATGGGCACTAAATGCGAATTCTACCTGTTTGATCTCGATGGTCACGGTCAGCCAACCAAAACTCCTCATGATAACGGCGGCTACCTCGATGTCGCACCGCTTGACAAGTGTGAAAACGCCCGCCGTGAAATATGTCTTTCACTCGAAGAAATGGGAATGCACCCGAAGAGTTCCTGCCATAAACACGGTCCGGCACAAAACGAGATCGATTTCCGCGAAAGTGAGCCCGTTACCGCTGCTGACAACATGGTACACTATAAGACTGTCGTTAAGTCTATTGCTGCCCAGAACGGTCTGTTTGCTTCATTTATGCCGAAGCCGCTTCCGAACGAGCACGGCAGTGCTCTGAGCATACTTCTAAGCCTCAAAAAGAATGGCGAGCAGATCTTCGGCAGCTCTACCGAGGATATGTCTCACGAAGGAAAGTGCTTTATTTCCGGTGTTCTTGAACGTATACGCGAAATAACCGCCTTCCTCAACCCGACTACAAATTCCTATAAGCGCTTTGGCATAGGTTATGCCCCAAAATACGTTGACTGGAGCTTCGAGAACCGCTCTCAGCTGATACGTATTCCGCGTACTGCCGGACTTTCTCCGCGTATTGAGCTCCGCTCTGCTGATGCCTGCTGTAATCCCTATGTGACATTCCGTCTCATACTCGCTGCCGGTATCGAAGGTATACGTGCCAATGACTGCTCTCTGCTTGAGAGCACAATGAACCATAGTAAATCCACTGATTTTGAACCTCTCCCCCACTCTCTTGAGGAAGCCTGCAAAATCGCTCAGCAAAGCGATTTCGTCCGCAGAAATCTTCCCGATGAGATACTCTCCGATATTTTCGCTCAGCTCGAAAAACAGATACAGGAGTACAACCTCGCCCGTAACAAGGACGAATTCGAGGAGAACTACTACTTTAAATTTGTCTGAGGACTGATCTTCTATGAACAGAGCTTTGATAGTTACTTCATCACAAGAAAGCGCCGATATGCTCCAGCAGATACTCTCCGCCGAGGGCTACGGCATCATAGCTGTTGCAAGATCCGGCAGCGAGGCACGAAGGCTCGTTGTCAGCGATACCGAACCTGAACTCGTTATAATCAACTCACCGCTTTCCGATGAATTCGGTCAGGAGCTTGCTGTGATGATAACAGAAAATACTTCCGCCGGAATAATACTCATCTGCCGGAATGACATTGCAGATGATATTGCAGATAAAGTTTCCGACAGCGGTGTTTGTGTAGTTCCGAAGCCGGTAAACCGACAGCTTCTCAGCCGTTCGGTAAAGCTTATCACAGCTACACGTACACGTATGATGGGACTGAAAAAAGAAAACGCCGATCTCCTTACCAAGATCGACGAAATGCGTCTTATAAACCGCGCTAAGTGTACTCTCATGCAGTATCTGAAGTTTACCGAGCCTCAGGCACATAAGTATATCGAAAAGCAAGCGATGAATACGCGCCAGACACGCCGTGAAGTCGCTATGAGAATACTTGCAACATATGAACGCTGACCGGAATATCCGCTTTCTGGAAGCAGTAATATATATATTAAAAGGACGGCTTTAAAGCCGTCCTTAATTATTACTTATTGTCTTTTTTGTCCGCTGCTTTTTCAGCAGCTTCTTCATCTTCTGAATCCTCAAAGTCCTCAATTGTGAGGTTATCATAATCAAATTCAAGAAGCTCATTACAATTCGGACAATTCATTGAACCCTCTTCGATCATGCCTTCATCAAGAAGAATCGTGTCTCCGCAAGTTGGACAAGTAACCTCGTAGAGTTCATCATCATCATCATCGAAATCGTAATCATCGTCCCAGTCATCGTCGTCACAGTTATCGCAATCGCCGTCGCACTCATCGCACTCATCATCGTAGAAGTCATCCTCTACTGCACCGAGATCCTCATCGAGGATGTCGCAGAGTTCTGTGAGTTCATCGACCTGAGACTGAAGATCCTCAACATACATTACAAGTTCCTGCATAACCTCAGACATCTGAAGCAGAGCCTTGCCTTCCTTAGTAGTATTATCCACCTCAAGACCGTCAAGGAGTCCCTGTAAATAAGACATTTTTTCAGTAAGCTTCATAATAAGCCCTCCTATATCCTGAACTATCGGCAATTATGCTCTTGACATATACTCGCCGGTTCTTGTATCGACCTGTATCTTCTCACCTTCATTGATGAAGAGAGGAACCTTGATCTCAGCACCTGTTTCAAGTGTTGCCGGCTTTGTTGCGTTAGTAGCTGTATCGCCCTTGAAACCAGGATCTGTCTGAGTTACAACGAGTTCTACGAAGTTTGGCGGTTCAACACCGAAAACGCTTCCCTTGTATGAGAGAACCTTACAGATCATCTCTTCCTTAACGAACTTGAAGCTGTCGCCAAGCTTGTCAGCGCTGATCGGCACCTGCTCATAAGACTCAAGATCCATGAAGTAGTAAAGGTCGCCGTCGTTGTAGCTATACTGCATATCCTTTCTCTCAACGAAAGCTGTCGGGAACTTAGCTGTCGGGTTGAAGGAAGTTTCAACAACTGAACCTGTGATAACGTTCTTGTATTTTGTTCTTACAAAAGCAGCGCCCTTACCTGGCTTAACGTGCTGGAATTCAATAACCTGAACAACCTGTCCGTCAAGTTCAAAAGTAACGCCGTTTCTGAAATCTCCTGCTGAAATCATTATAAATACCTCCGTAATTTTTTCAATATAAGATACTTTATTTTACCACATTTCAAGACTTATTGCAATACCTAAAACGTGATAATTATAAAGATATAAGATTTTTTGCACATTTTGTCAGATTTTCACATCCGTTTTCGGTTAATATGACAAAATCTTCAATTCTTACACCAAATTTGCCTGCAATATATATTCCAGGTTCAACTGTTACTACCGCACCTGCCGGCAAGGTCAGCTTATAATTCGGAGAGGCGTTCGGTTTCTCATGTATTTCAAGTCCGACTCCGTGACCGAGAGAGTGTCCGAAGCATTCACCGTAGCCGTTCTCAGTAATGATGCTTCTCGACACAGCATCAAGTTCTTCGCCGGTGATACCTGCTTTAGCCGCTTCGATACCAGCCTTCTGCGCCTCAAGGACAATACTGTATACCTTACGCATATCATCATCTGGCTCGCCGACACATACAGTTCTCGTCATATCACTGTGATAGCCGTTCCATACTGCACCGAAGTCCATAAGGACAAATTCGCCGCGCTGTATCTTCTTGTCGGAAGGAACTCCGTGAGGCATGGAAGTATTCGCACCGGAAAGCACTATCGTCTCAAATGAGAGGTCCTCTGCGCCGTTCTCAAACATAAGACGGTTAAGTTCAAGAGCAGTTTCACGTTCGGTCACGCCTTCCCGAATGAACGGAAGCAGCTGTTCAAAGGCATTCTCCGCGATCTCCTGAGCTCTGCGTATACACGCTATCTCGTCGGCATCCTTTATCATACGCATATTGGCAATAGCATTGCTGAGCGCATCAGAGCTGTCTATCTCATATTCTCTCAGGAAATGCTGGTATGTATTGAGTTCCTTGACAGTCATCGTCTCTGACTCTATTGCTATCGACTCAGCACCATGCTTTTTAAGGAGCTCATTCAGCTGAGGATAAAGACGCTTCATTTCAATGACCTCAGCATCCTTCACAGTCGCGCGAGCCTTCTCGATATAGCGAAAATCTATCAGAAGATACGCCTTATCCCTGAAAGCCGCAACAACGCCTGCCGATGACTTCATTCCTGTAAAATACCTGCGGTTGACATCAGACGTTATGAGAATGCAGTCAGCGCCGGTATAATGCTCAAATATTCTTTCAAGTCTTGTCAAAACGTGCGCCCCCTCAGAGCTCGGCAAGTGCCTGTACTGCAAGGTAGTAGCTTATAGCACCGAATCCGCAGATCGTACCGCGGCAAACCTCAGAAATAACGGAATTCGCACGGAATGCGTCTCTTGCAAAGACGTTGCTGATATGTACTTCAATTACAGGTATCTTTATTGCAGCAATAGCGTCTCTGATAGCGTAGCTGTAATGTGTATATGCGCCTGCATTGAGGATAACACCATCAAAAGATGTCCTTGCAGCGTGAAGCTTGTCAATTATCGCACCCTCATGATTGGACTGGAATATCTCACACTGCATCCCCTGTTCTTTTGCGCGTTCAATGATATTATCGTTGAGAGTATCTATGGTCATATTTCCATAGACTCCCGGTTCACGCTCACCGAGAAGATTGAGATTCGGACCGTGTATAACAAGTATTTTCTTAATCATAAGTTCAATGCCTTTCTATCATCTAAAAATCTCTTTGGCAGAAACGGCCTTTCGAGTAACCTTTTGAATCTTATAAAGCGGTGCTTTCTGCCTTCCGGTTTTATCGGTTTCACGTATATGGACGTAAGTCCCGAAAAATTTGCGCCCCATATATCAGTGAAGAGCTGGTCGCCGACAGCAGCAGTCTCATCCGGCTGAAGCTCCATTAGTGCAAGTGCTTTCGTATACCCTCTGCGAAGCGGCTTACCGCAGTCGCAGAGACATTCTATGCCAAGTCTCTCAGCAAAGCTGATAACACGTTCTCCGTGGTTATTCGAGGCTATAACAAGGCGTACACCGTGCTTTTTCATATTCTCCGTCCACTCTGCAACCCCCTTCGCAGGGATAGGATCATCGTGAACAGCAAGAGTATTATCCACATCAAGGATAAGTCCGCGAATACCATGCGCCGCAAGGAATTTCGGAGATATGCTCGTTACTCTTCTGAAGGCAAAATCCACGCCGGTTTTTGTAAGTTTATGTCTTAAACTCAAGGTTACTGTCAACTCCGTTCAACAAATGAAAAAGCGAACCCGCAGGCCCGCTTTTATCAACATAAATTGTCATCGTAAGATCAATACTTACGCTTACGAGCTGCCTCAGACTTCTTCTTACGCTTTACCGAAGGCTTCTCATAGTGTTCTCTCTTACGAACCTCAGCAATGACGCCATCCTTTGCACAAGATCTCTTAAATCTCTTAAGAGCTGTATCTAAAGACTCGTTTTTGCCAACACGAACTTCTGCCACTTCTTTCCCTCCCTTATTCAGAGGTTGCCCGAAGCATCCTCCGGACGTCTATACTAATCACTCAAAAGAGTGTCAGTCAGCTTACAACCTGAATACAGCAGATATTCTAATTGCAATAATATAATAATATTTTATCACAAGTTAACCACAATGTCAAGTCTTTTTTTGGCTGTTTGAAAATTCGTTATTTTGCAACAATATTAACAAGTTTATTTGGTACATATATCTGTTTGATAATATTTTTACCGTCAGTGAATTCCTTCACCTTTTCATCAGCAAGTGCCTGAGCTATGACAGAATCCTTATCGGCATCTATTGCTACACTGAGTTTTGCTCTGAGCTTGCCGTTTACCTGTACAACCACCTCAACGGTGTCCTCAACAAGCTGTGATTCATCGTACGAAGGCCACGGCTCGAATGCGATAGTTTCATTGTGTCCGAAAATGCTCCATATCTCTTCGCCAACATGAGGTGTGATACAGGACATCATCTTGATAAGTCCCTCAGCGTATTCCTTCGGGCACTTTCCTACCTTGTAAACCTCATTGACGAATATCATCATCTGGCTGATAGCAGTATTGAATGCCAGCTTCTCGAAGTCATCAGTTACCTTCTTGACTGTCTTGTGGTATACCTTTGTGAGTGAACCATCATTGTCGTCTGTGAGATTCTCGGTCTCAGTGAAGAAGTTCCACACTCTCTGTACGAATCTCTTTGCTCCTTCAACACCATTTTTGCTCCACGGCTTGCTCACCTCAAGAGGTCCCATGAACATCTCATAAAGACGAAGTGTATCAGCGCCATAATCTCTTACAATGTCGGACGGATTTACTACGAATTCTGGGAAGCGTTTACCCATTTTGATACCATTCTCGCCGAGGATCATTCCCTGATGAACGAGCTTCTTGAATGGTTCCTTTGTAGGTGCAAGTCCTTTATCATAGAGGTATCTGTTCCAGATACGTGAATAAATAAGGTGACCTACTGCGTGTTCAGGTCCGCCGATATAGAGGTCAACAGGCATCCAGTGCTTGAGAAGCTCAGGATCTGCGAACTGCTTGTCGTTGTGCGGATCTATATATCTGAAATAATACCAGCTTGAACCGGCACTTCCGGGCATTGTTGAAGTCTCACGAGTACCCTTTATGCCATTATGGTCATACTTTTTCCACTCTGTTGCATTTTCGAGCGGCGCTTTGCCGTTCTTACCCTTGTAATCGTCAAGCTCAGGAAGTATGAGCGGAAGCTCTGAATCATCAAGTGCATGGATAGCACCGTCCTCGCCGTGAACTACCGGAACAGGCTCGCCCCAGTAACGCTGACGTGCGAAGATCCACTCACGGAAGTGGTAGTTTACAGTCCGCTTTGCTCTGCCCATTTTTTCAAGCTTTACAGTGATAGCTTCCTTCGCTTCCTCAACTGTCATACCTGTGAACTCCTCGGAGTTGATGAGCTTATAACCCTTGCCGAGGTACTCGGTCTTTTCCATTGCAGCCTCAGAAACGTCAATGTGACTGTCCTTGCCGTCGATTACCTGTATCATGTCGATATTATGAGCGACTGCATACTCGAAGTCACGCTGATCGTGGCTCGGGACTGCCATAACAGCACCTGTTCCGTAGCTTGCAAGTACAAAGTCGCCGATGAACATACGCACTTCCTTGCCGTTTACAGGATTTATGCAGGTCACACCCTTGAGTTCACAGCCAGACTTTGTCTTGTTGAGTTCAGTACGATCCATATCGTTCTTTTTCTTTGTTTCAGCAATATAAGCCTCTACCTCTTCACGGTTCTGAACTCTGTCGAGAAGGCTCTCTGTTACAGCACCGTCCGGAGCGAGCACCATAAATGTGATACCGTAGATAGTTTCGATGCAGGTAGTAAAGATAGAGAACTTTCCGCCGCCGACAATGTCAAATTCTACCTCAACACCGGTAGACTTGCCTATCCAGTTGCGCTGGATAGCCTTTGTGGACTCTGGCCAGTCGATCTCATCAAGACCTTCGAGAAGCTTCTCTGCAAAGGCAGGCTGGTCGATCACCCACTGCTTCATATTCTTACGTACTACCGGGAAACCGCCGCGTTCAGACTTGCCGTCGATGACCTCATCGTTTGAAAGCACAGTACCGAGCTCCTCGCACCAGTTTACAGGCATATCTATGTACTTTGCATAGCCGTCATTGTAGAGCTGCTTGAATATCCACTGAGTCCACTTGTAGAATTCAGGATCAGAAGTAGCTATCATTTTTGACCAGTCATAGTCAAAGCCAAGCTCTTTCAGCTGCTTCGAGAATGTCTTGATATTCTCCTGTGTGAAGCCGTTCGGATGATTTCCTGTATTGACCGCATACTGCTCAGCAGGAAGTCCGAAGGAATCATAGCCCATCGGGTGCAGGACATTATATCCCTGCATACGCTTCATTCTTGAAACTATATCGGTAGCTGTATATCCCTCAGGATGACCAGCGTGGAGACCTACTCCAGAAGGGTACGGGAACATATCGAGTGCATAGAACTTAGGCTTGCTGAAGTCCCATACATCTGTTTTGAAGGTTTCGTGTTCTTCCCAGTATTTCTGCCATTTAGCCTCGATAGACTTAAAGTCGTATCTGCTCATTTCAAATCATTCCTCCGAATCATTTATTGAATAGTTCCGGTAATTCGTCCCACTTGTTTGTGAAATGCTCTTTAATATCCGAATTTGTAAATATCAGCGCAGCGCAGGCGACGTCTGCGATGCCCTCTATCAGATAGATCCAGTTATCCGAGATATGTGAGATATTTGCCGGAAGGTGTATCAGTGCGATATAAACAAGATAACCTGCTGTGACGTAGTTCACATACTGCAAGCCTGTATACAGGGCTGCGGCAATGAACACACCAACGATAATATCACCGAATCCGCCGCCGAGTATCATATTCAGGATCGCTTTAACGATGGTATAGATACCAACAGCAAGTGCAAGCTTTCTTCCGTTTTCATTATTGGTCTTCAAAGAAAGACTCACTCCTTTGTAATAAGATGGCTTATGTCTATCTGTTCACCGTCTGCCCAAAGACCTTCAAGCTTATAGAAGTTTCTTGTATCCTTGTAGAATACGTGTACTATAATATCGCCGTAATCGAGGATTATCCATGTGTTGCCTGTATCAGCCTCACGTCTTTCGGGTTCGATGCCTTTCTGTGAAAGCTGGAATTCAACTTCATCAGCGAGTGTACGTGCATGGGTATTGCTCGTACCGTTTACAATAACGAAATAGTCAGCAAGAATAGTAAGATCCGAGATCTTCAGTGCCTGAATATCTTCTCCCCTCTTAAGATCGAGAGTTTTCACGATAAGTTCAAGTTTTTCCTGCTCTGTCATATATACACATCCTTTGCGGTTAATTATTTGTTAGGATCTCTTGGAGGTTCTGTTGCACGTTCGAGTTTATCGAGCGTTGCACCTGTATCATCATATACTCCATAAGCGTGGTCGGTATAAAGCTCAGCGATAGTCGAATCGGAAAGCAGCATCTTTCTCTGATATGGTCTGTAATACTTGTTCAGCATATCAATAGTTTCCTGCTTGTGGATAGAATAGAGTGAATATCCATTACCGTCCGAACCGATATAGAGATTATCCATTGATGAGCCTTCACCGGGCACCATATTTACAAACACGTTTTCAAGCTCAATAGTTCCGGCAAAATCACCAATCTTTGTAAGATCGCCGACACTCATATCTGTTGCGATCCACTTGTTCTTGTATATCTCGTACAGGAACTTATAGAGGTTATCCTCTCCGCCGCCTACAATACTGATGAGCTTCTTCATAGCAGCAGCCATGAAACGTCTCTGATTCTTGACACGTCCGATGTCGCCTTCGAGCCAGCCGTAGCGGTAACGCATGAACCACTCTGTCTGCTGACCGGAAAGTGTAATGTCACCGGCAGGGATGATCTTATCGCCCTCATACATGATCTGTTCTTCAAGGTGCATCGGAATACCGCCGATGAGGTCAACAATATCAACGATGTCTGTACAAACGGTAGTGATATAAGCGTCTATCGGGATACCGAAGCTTTCTTCAACTGCATCAACTACTCGCTGGATAGGCGGCTGTACATCTGCTCTTCCGAGGTTATATATACTGTTAGCCTTTCCGTTAGGTGATGAGGTGTAGTAAGGCATGAACGAATCACGCGGGATCTGAAGGATATTCATCTTGCCGCCGCGGATGTCGAACTCCATGATCCACATGATGTCGGTATTGCACACATCTTCATCGAATCCGAGGAAGAGCACTGTGAACTGTCCCTCGATCTTCTGCGGAAGGTCAAGACCGTCATCGTAATCGACCTCAACCACTTCGGTGTTTATCTGAGGATCGTGCTTCTGCTTATCAATGTTACCCTCGATATATCCGAGGAACTGCTCATTTTTGAGGTAATAGCGCAATGAAACATTTTTCTTTGTGCCGTCTCTTTTGTCATGGAACCAGATTATCGGCATATTCAGTATGAGAACAGCGATGATGACAAGGCTTCCTGCAACTGACAGTACCTTTATCACGAGATCCTTCCATGAGAATGATGTATCCTCATCATCATAGTATTCATCATCGTCATAATCGTCATAACCGGAAGTATTTGTAACCTCCTGCTGCCAGTTCTGATAACCGCCCTGCGGCATTCTCTCATAGGGATTATCGTCCGGATCAGCTTCATGCAGTCCGTGATACTGCTGCTGCGGTATATCGTACTGCGGCGGAACAGGTGCATTGTTCTGAGAAGGATTGCTATTAATCCTCGTAAGCTTTCTGAGTGGCTTCGGACGAGGCTGTTTAGGGATATTGATGTCAATATCATTATTCATATCATTCTGATTCATTATTATCCTCTTTCTGTCATTCATGTTTATTTCTTTTGCAGACGGGTATAGAAATTATACCCTTCAGCCGTACATATCGGAACAAGCCCGCCTTTTTTCACGACCGATCTAATCGAAAAAGCAAACGCTTCAAGCATTGCATCATTCAGACTTGAATAAGCAAGCTTCCGCATTCTGTCAACATCCTTGTAATCTCTTTCAGCAGATATAAGGTCGCCGAGGTAAACTATCTCTTCAAGTCTCGACATCCCTGCCCTGCCTACTGTATGGAATCTTATCGCATTGAGTATATCAATATCCTCAATCCCGAATTCCTTTTTTACGAATCCGGCACCTGCAACAGCGTGCCAGAGCGATTTTGTTTCAAGCTCTTCACGGCAGTATGTAAAACCGCTCGAAATGACAAGCTCCTTCTGCTCATCATCAGGAAGCTCCTTACATATATCATGAAGAAGTCCGGCAAAATATGCCTTATCAGGATCTTCACCGTATTTCAGTGCAAGCTTACGGCATTCCGCAGCTACATTGACCGAATGCGCGTATCTTTTTGCTGAAAGCTTTTCTTTAAGGTATTTCTTTTTATCACTTACGTCATAAAGCAAACTTGTTTTCACCTCGTAAAGAATATAATCCCTTCAATCTTATATATTGTACTACATTTTCATCAAGATAGCAAGCATAATTCTCATTTTTTTCGATTTTTTTTCGTATTTCTGTTGATGAAACTTCCAGCGGCTTGGCTTTGCTAATACAAATATTGCCGAATTCACGCAGTTTATCCGCTTTTTCTTCAAGTTGAGGAAGGTCTCCCTCATTTCTTGAAACAACACATAATGTAACCTCCGAAAGGATGTCATCAAATCTGTACCATTTCTCAAAACACATGAGCATATCACTTCCGACGAGCAGAAACAATTCAGCATCAGGGAAAATACTGCGGAAATATTTGATAGTGTAGATAGTATAGCTCACCCTGTCAGAATCAAGTTCATAGCTGCTGACTTCAAGTATAGCGTCCCCATTGCAGGCAAGCCGCAGCATTTCAAGTCTGTCACCGCCGGAAACGTACTCCGCACTTGAACGGTGCGGGGAAATCCTTGAAGGCACAAGATATACCTTTTCAAGCCCGAATTCCTCAGCGGCAGCTCTTGCAAGATGAATGTGTCCATTGTGGACCGGATTAAAGCTTCCGCCGTAAATTCCGATACGCATAGTTACCTCCGATCATTTCCACGGACGCTTTTTGCCGAGCCATCCCTTTGCCTCCCAGTAATCGTGATCGGTATGGCTGAAGCCCGTGCGCTGGATCATTCTCATTATCGAAAAGAATGCCTTTGTTTTCAGTCCCGGACGCACTTTTCCGTGGCTGTGCTTTATTTTCTTTGCAAGAGCATCAGTTTTCTTTTCGAGAGACTGCTTTATCTTCGGAGAAACGTCTTTCCAGTTCACCTGATGTACAGCTTTTCCGAGTTTGTAGGTCTTAGGTATGCCCCAGAAGAAACAGCTGTCCGCCATATCTTTCATTGTGGACTTCATACCTGCACCGGCAGCTGTTGCAACTACTACCGCCTGCTTGCCGAACATCTTCTCCTCAGGGCGGTGTACCATCCAGCGCCAGCCGTAGTGGTCAAGGAAAGCCTTCATCTGTCCCGTGCAGTGATAAACGTATACAGGCGAAGTCAGGATAATGAGGTCTGAGCTGTCTATCGCCTCAGTTATCGGACGCAGCTTTTCATAGTGCGGACACTTATCCGCTGCCTTAGAAAAGCAATTCTTGCAGTTGCAGCAGAACTCGTCAAAATCATGGGGCAGGAAAAACTCGGTGATATTTTCGGGAGAAGTGATCTTCTCCGCAAGCATACGTCCTGTGCTGTAAGTCGAGCCCTTGTGATTCGTACCACTTATTAAAACAACCTTCATATTCACTTTGCCTTTGGGATGTTCTCGATAACAGGCTCTTTCTCGTTACGCTTGAAGAGTACGAACTTGCTTCCTATCACCTGAACAACGTCTGCGCCGGTCTGCTCAGCGACAGCATCAGCAGCCTCACGGGCAGTCCAGCCGGAATTTTCAAGAACTCTGAGCTTTATGAGTTCTCTCTTGCGGAGCGCCTCACCAATGTCCTTGCACATAGCTTCGGTCACGCCGCCCTTGCCGACTTGAAAAATTGTCTCGTATGTTGAAGCGATACCTCTCAGGTACGCTCTCTGCTTGCTTGTAAGCATATCTCATTCACCATATCTTTCTTTGAGTAAGCGGTACAGTTCCCGCATTGCTGCACCTCTGTGGCTTATTTCATTTTTTTCATCCGCGGACATCTCCGCCATTGTTCTGTTTCCGACCATAAATACCGGATCATAGCCGAAGCCGTTTGTTCCGCGCTGCTCATAGCCGATCTTTCCCTCGCACTTTCCGCTGACTGTGAACATCTGTCCATCGGTATCAAGGAAAGCTATCGAGCATACAAATCTTGCTGTACGCTTATCGTCCGGAACATCCTGCATTTCACCGAGCAGCTTTGCACATTCTTCTCCCTTTGGAGCATACCGTGCAGAGTGTACTCCCGGTCTTCCGCCGAGAGCATCCACGCACAGACCGCTGTCATCAGCGAATACTGCCGGACTCTCGCCTGTTTTTTCTATAACTGCGGCTCTTACCGCCTTTGCCTTTATTGCAGCATTATCTGCGAATGTTGCACCGTTTTCATCCGGATCACACTCGATTTCCATGTCGCTGAGCGAAAGCACTTCTATTCCGAGCGGGGCGACTATCTCCCGCGCCTCGCGAAGTTTATTGGCATTATTCGTCGCCATTATCAGTTTCTTCATCTTCACTTTCCTCGTCTTCGGACTCTGTTTCTTCCTCTTCTTCCTCTTCTTCCTCATACTTCTTTCTGCCGAAAAGTCTGCTGAAGAATCCGCGCTTTTTCTTCTTTTCAGGCTGAGTTTCCTCCTGAACTTCCTCCTCTGTTTCCTCATCCGGCTCGGAATTCTCTTCGCTTTCCTCGTCATCGCTGCCGTCTAAGATGTCGGAATGCTCTTCCTGCCAGTTATCCATATAGTTCTCGTTGTATGAGTAGCCGGTCTGAGATATGAGCTCCCCGTCCTCTTCAACAGGCTCAGGAGCGTCCTCTGTTTCAGTTGCTTCCTCTGCTGTTTCAGCTGTGGTCTCCTCGTAAATCTCAGGTGCTGAGTTCTCAGTCTCTTCGGTCTCAGGTACAGCTTCTTCAGCCTCCTCATTTTCAGCTTCAGCAGAATCCTCTTCCTCATAAGCCTCGCCGACAGCTTCATCATCCTGATACTCTGCATCTTCTGCGGATTCCTCGTCAACGAGCTCTGTCTCTTCCTCAGCTTCAGCTTCTTCTGTTTCAACGTCGCTGAACAGAGCCTCAACGAATGTACGGCTGTCAAACGGCTGGAGATCGTCGATCTTCTCTCCGACACCGATAAGCTTTACAGGTATTCCGAGTTCATTCTTGATCGAGATAACGATACCGCCCTTTGCAGTGCCGTCAAGCTTTGTAAGTACGATACCGCTTATAGGTGCAGTCTCACTGAAAAGCTTAGCCTGATTTACGGCATTCTGACCGGTAGTCGCATCCAGCACGAGAAGCACCTCGCGCGAGCAGTCTCCTGCTTTTGAATCAATGATACGATTTATCTTTGCAAGTTCGTCCATGAGGTTTTTCTTGTTATGAAGTCTTCCGGCTGTGTCAATAATAACGACATCACAGCCTCTTGCTTTTGCAGCTTCAAGAGCATCATATACGACCGCGCCGGGATCAGAGCCCTCAGCGTGTTTAACTATTTCAACTCCCGCACGGTCAGTCCATACCTGAAGCTGGTCGATTGCAGCCGCGCGGAACGTATCAGCAGCTGCTACAATTACCTTCTTGCCTTCGTTCTTGAACTGGTGACAGAGTTTACCGATAGTTGTGGTCTTACCTGCGCCGTTTACGCCGATGACCATTATAACTGCCGGTGATACTGAAAGGTCAAGACCTGTGTCATCGCCCATGATCTCACCAATGACCTCGTGGATCAGCTCCATTATCTCAGCCGGATCCGTTATACCGCGCTCCTTGATCTTCTTGCGAAGACGGTCGCAGATCTCCTCAGATGTCTCAACGCCGATGTCGCTCATTATCATAGCTTCTTCGAGAGCCTCAAAGAGGTCCTCGTCTATTTTTGTGAATGAATTTGTTATCCTTCTGAGACTGTTTATGAAAGAGTCTCTTGTTTTACGCAGTCCAGCTGCTATTTTTGCAATAATTCCCATAAGTGCTCCTGATCCGCCGTTTCCGGCTGCTGTTATAATAATCGTTGGTGAATGTTGATTTCAGACATTTTCCTGAGAAGTCATCACTGAATATCAGCAACGTCCTCCTGAAAATCGACCTGTTCCATTTTGAGCAGTTTGGAGATACCGTCCTCCTGCATAGTAACGCCGTAGAGGACATTAGCCTCCTCCATAGCACTTCTTCTGTGTGTAACGAGTACAAACTGCGTAGTATCGGTGAAGTTTTTCAGGTACTGCGCGTATTTTCTTACGTTTACCTCATCAAGTGCCGCATCTATCTCATCGAGTATACAGAACGGTGCCGGTCTGAGGCGGAGTATCGCAAAATATATCGCTATCGCAACGAATGACTGCTCGCCTCCCGAAAGCGATATTAGATTCTTGATGACCTTTCCGGGCGGTGCAACGCTGATCTCGATACCGGATTCAAGAACATTTTCCGGATCCGTCAATATCAGTGCAGCTTTTCCGCCGCCGAAGAGTTCGACGAATATCTCCTTGAAATTGTTGTTGATTATCTCAAAGCTTTCAGCGAATATCCGGCACATTTCCTCTGTTAGATCGCCGATTATCTTTTCAAGTTCAGACTTTGAACGCTGTATATCAGCTATCTGTGCAGACATGAATTCATATCGCTCTGATACTTCCTTATACTCCTCGATAGCCTCAACATTGACATTTCCGAGCGCACGGATGTCCTTTTTGATGTCGTTGAGTTTTTTCTGTGCCTCGTTTATATCCTCAAGCTTATCAGCAAGCTCTATCGCCTCTGAGCGGTTGAGTTCATAGACCTCACGCAGCTGATTGATAATGTGGTCAGAATCCCTGCAAACGGCTTCTCTGCGGTCTTCGAGCCTTGTAAGCTCGCCGGAGCGCTTCTCTTTTGCCTCATTGATTTCTTTGAGTCCGTTCTGAAGCTCCTTGACAAGCCGGTTCTGTTCGGTATGCATTTCCTGATAGCGCTTTATCTGCTCAAGATAAGTGCTCGTATTATCGCTGAGCCCTGCAAGCTTTGCCCTGAGTTCGTCTATGCTCTGCTGCTTCTCGGCTACAACTCTGTTCTGACGCGCTATCTCTTCCTCAAAACGGCGGCTGCCTGCTTTGAGCTCTTCCATGCTCTGCTCTATACGTCCTATCTCAAGCTGCTGTGCCTGAACATCCTTTGCAAGTTCCATGCCGCGTATTTTCAGCTGTGAAAGCTTCTCGGAGAGTTCCTCACGCTGTTTTCTGAGTTTTTCGCGTGTATCCTGTCCCTGTGCAAGCTCTTCCTCAGCCTTTGCGATACGCTCATCGGTCTCTGTGAGAGCCTTTTCGGAAGCCGTTATGCTTTCCTGTTCCGAAGTGATCTTCTGCTCAGCGGATACTATGAGCTTTTCGGAATTCTCAGACTGTGTGCTGAGCTGATCTATGAGTGATGTGAGCGTTGAAAGCTCTGCCTTGATGCGTACTCCGTCCGCTTCGCACTTTGCAAGTTCTTCTTTTGCGGCTTCGGTATCGAAACGCAGCTTCTCGGATTCCGCACGAAGCTTCTCAGCGTTTATCCTCAGCTGATCGCGCTTTTGTTCAAGAGCGGTGATCTCCGAATCAAGACTGTCTATCTCATTCTTTCTTGTGATGATACCGCCGGACTTCTGTGCTGAGCCTCCGGTGAATGAACCGCCGGCATTGATGACCTGTCCGTCGAGTGTGACTATCTTGAATTTATAGCCGTATTTCTTGGCGATAAGAGTAGCGGTGTCGATGTCCTCGGCAATGACGATACGTCCGAGAAGTGAAGCTATGATACCGCTGAACCTCTCATCGTATGTGACTATCCTGTTCGCGTTGGCGACATAACCCTCGCAGTTTTCAAGTCCCTGCTCATTGAGTTCCCTGCCCTTGACAGAGGTTATAGGCAGGAACGTAGCGCGTCCGCCCTTCTGCTCTTTCAGGAATCGGATACACCTTTTGGCGATGTCCTCGTTCTCGACTATGATATTTTGCATAGCGCCGCCAAGAGCAGTCTCAACTGCGACTGCATACTTCTGTTCAACGCCGATATTCTGAGCGACAGTGCCGAAAACGCCGCCTATTCTTCCCTGCTTTGAGGCTTTCAGTATCTGCTTTACGCTTCCTGCAAAGCCTTCCATATTATTCTCAAGATCTGTGAGTATCTTTCGGCGCTGCTGTTTGTCCTTGAGTTCGTAGAGTGCTCTCTCGAAGTCTTCCTTTGCTCTTTCAAAGCCCTCACGCCTTGACGTATAAAGTCGTTCAAGTCCGCTCAGACGATTCCGCAGTTCGTTAGTCCTTTCGGAGTTCTTCGCCTGCTCTTCCTTTGATCTTTCGATGTTCTGAGTATGGACTGCAAGTTCATTCCCGAAGCTTCTGCTGTTCTCCCGCAGTTCTTCAAGACGGTGCTTTTCCTCCTCTATTGAGGCTTTCGATGATTCTATCGCAAATCTGTATTCGCTCTGCTTAATGTAGAGGTTGTTTATCTCGCTGCCGGCTTTATCAACGCTGTCGCCAAGCTGAGTGCTGTCCTGTTCAGCCTTCGCAAAACTTGCTTCGGCTTCTCTTAACTCTGCTTCAAGAGCCGCTCTCTCTGCGGCAAGTCTTTCAAGCTCCTTTTCAGCGTCCTCACGCTGTATGATAAGCTCCTCGTGTGCAGAACCGGAACTGTCGATACTCTTCTGCGCCGCTTCGATAGCCTCGCGGCAGTGCTTTATGTCGTTTTCAAAAACAGCGATGCCGGACTTCATATCGGATGCTGCCTGCTCCTCTTCGAGCATTTTCCGGCGGAGTTCATCGGAGCGGATCGTGCTTTCCTGCATTTTCCGGTAGCCATCCTGTATCTTCTGCTCTTCGCGCTGGATGTCGTTTTCGATGTTCTCATATTCGCTGCGGCTGACGAGTATCTTCTCGTCGATGCCATCGAGTTTAGCTTTCAGTTCGTCGAGGCGGTGTACCCAGACCGATATTTCAAGCTGCTTCTGTTCAGCTGCAAGCTTTATGAACTTTTCAGCCTTCTGAGACTGTATTTTCAGCGGTCCTACACGTCCTTCGAGTTCAGCAAGGATGTCTGAAAGACGGAGAAGATTTTCCTGAGCCGCACTGAGTTTTCTCTCTGCCTCGACCTTCTTGTACCTGAATTTAGAGATACCGGCAGCCTCCTCGAAAATATCACGGCGTTCATTGCTCTTCGCTCCGACTATCTCAGCGATACGTCCCTGACCGATGATAGAATAGCCGTCTCTTCCGAGACCTGTATCCATAAAGAGTTCATTTATATCTTTAAGACGGCATTGCCTGCCGTTTATCATATATTCACTGTCGCCGCTGCGGTAAAGCTTTCGCGTTACGGCGATCTCTTCGCCCATATCAGCGAGAGTTTTATCGGAATTGTCGATATTCAGTGTAACAGCAGCAAATCCCATTGGCTTTCTGGCAACAGTACCGGAAAAAATAACGTCCTCCATTTTATTGCCTCTGAGAGTCTTTGTGGACTGCTCGCCGAGTACCCAGCGAACCGAATCGCCGATATTACTTTTTCCGCTGCCGTTCGGACCTACTACTGCTGTAAGACCTTTGTCGAATGTCAGGCTTATCTTGTCCGGAAAGGACTTGAATCCCTGTATTTCAAGTGATTTCAGATACATCTATTCACCTCAGTTCACATTTGTATATCGGGACTTCATCGTCCCCGGCTGCTTTAATGATAATGCCGCGCTCCTTGAAGTATTCAAAGTTGGACTTTCTGTGTCCGAGAGCCTTGCTTATGCAGGATGTCCTCACAGTGATCGTGACCTCTCCGCCGGAAATTCCGGCAGCACTCAGCTCCTGAGCGATATTTCTGCGGTATATCATGCTTTCGCAGATCTCACGGAATGCCGGATGATAAAATCCGCCGATCATATCCTTCTCAACGAATTCGCTTGCATGAAGACCGCACTTTATAACTCTTACGCCGCTGCCCTCGAACATCACTATCGCTGCCGAGGCTATGTCAACAGCCTTTTCAAAGCTGAACGGCACGTACTCTCCGTTTTTGAGGAGTTCTCCAAGACGGGTATTCTTCAGTACCACGACCGGATATATCCTGACAGTATCCGGTTGAAGCTCCACTATCTTCGTAACAGTTTCCCACTCCTTTTCCGGAGTGCTCCTGTAAAGACCTATCATCATCTGCAAGCCAAGCTCAAAGCCGAATGCCCTTATCAGCATACAGGCATCCACGACCTGCTGTGCGGAATGTCCGCGCTCATTTGCTTCAAGCACCTCGTCATCAAGTGACTGTGCCCCGAGTTCGATAGCTGTAACGCCGTGACTTTTCAGAAGCTCAAGCACCTCAATATCTATGCAGTCCGGACGTGTTGAACAGCGTATCCCCTTGAATTTTCCGTCTCCGATGAACTCACCTGCGGCTTCAAGAAGCTCAAGCATATAATCGCGCGGAATAGCAGTAAAGCTGCCGCCGAAAAACGCTATTTCGGTATTTTCCGGAGACTTTACCTCACTCAGTGCCTTACGGCATATCTCCCTTACCTCATCGCCGTCCGGAAGGTGTACAGCACCGCTTATTGTATTCTGATCGCAGAAGCTGCATCTGTGCGGACATCCGATATGCGGTATGAATATCGAAATGTTACTGTGCTTCATATCCCATAAGCTGGAGCGCTTCCTTAGCGGCAAGCTGCTCAGCTTCCTTCTTGCTTCTGCCCTTGCCCTTTCCTATTACCTGACCGTTTAGACAAACCTCAACTACAAAGCGCTTGTTGTGATCCGGTCCTTCCTCACCGATAAGCACGTATTCCACCTTTTCCTCAGGATTTTTCTGGACTATCTCCTGAAGAACGGTCTTGAAATCGCTGAATGCAGGCTTACCGACATGGTTGAGGTCATCCGGCATAAAACGCATGATGTGTTTTGCTGCAGGTTCCATGCCTCCATCGAGGTATATAGCAGCGATCACAGCTTCAAAAGCGTCTGCAAGTATTGACGGACGTTCTCTGCCGCCGGTATTCTCCTCACCTTTTCCGAGGAGAAGAAAATCTCCGAGATGTATTTCCTGAGCAAAAATATGCAGTGATTTCTCGCACACGAGCGATGCTCTCATCTTTGTAAGTTCACCCTCAGCAACGTTCATATTCTTGTAAAGGTAATCCGATACTACTATTGAAAGAACGCTGTCGCCGAGAAATTCAAGTCTTTCATTGCTGCCGGAAAGCTGCTTTTTCTCATTCGCGTAAGAGGAATGTGAAAGCGCCTGATGAAGCAGCTGCGGATCTTTGAATTTATAGCCGATAATATCCTCTAATTTTTCATTATTCTCCATTATTATTCCTCCGAAGAGACCGAGTGCTTTGACACGTATTTCTCGATCTCGCCGATATAGTTTCTTTCAGCACATTTTTTTGCCTGTCTTACCGCATTGAAAAATGCTGTTGCATCTGAACTTCCATGAGCCTTTATTACCGGCTTTCTTACGCCGAGAAGCACTGAGCCTCCGACTTCCTTATAGTCCATTTGCTTGCGGAATTCCTTGATCTTTCTAAGCGAGAACAATGCACCGATCTTTCCTTTTCCTGAGTAAAGCCACTTCATCTTCTTTGAAATGAATGAGCCCATGCCCTCATATAGCTTCAGTGCAACATTGCCTGTGAATCCGTCTGTTACGACAATATTCACCTCGCCCTTCGGGAGATCCCTTGCCTCGATGTTTCCGACAAAATTCAAATCAGATTCACTGAGCAGCTTATAAGCTTCAAGCTCAAGATCTCTGCCCTTCGTCTCCTCTGCACCGATGTTGAGAAGTGCTACCTTCGGGCGCTTTACTCCCATTACCTTTTCCATGTAAGCGCTTCCCATTACTGCGAACTGGAGCAGCATTTCCGGACGGCACTCAACATTCGCGCCTGCATCCAGAAGCATGAAGCTGCCTTTTTCAGCAGGAAGCAGCGGCGAAGGAGCTACACGTTTAATGCCTTTGATACGCTTGACGATAAATGCCGAACCCATAACGAGCGCCCCTGTACTTCCGGCACATACGAATGCGTCTCCCTTGCCTTCTGCAAGAAGGCTCAGACCGAGTGCAAGAGATGTATTCTTTCCGGAACGCATTATATCTCTCGGTTCATCATGAATATCAAAAACATCATCTGTGTGAACTATCTTCATGCCGCTGAGACTTACTGCATTATCAGCTGCACACTTCTTTATCTTCTTTGAACTTCCTGTGAGTATGATCTCAACTCCGAGTTCCTTGACTGCTCTTGAACAGCCCTTGATTACTTCCAGAGGAGCATTGTCTCCACCGAAAGCGTCAACAATTATCTTCGCCATAGTTAATCCTTTCGAGTTCATTTTTCAGCGAATCTACGGCGCGCTGAGCGTAAGCGCCATAACGTTCCTTTTTATCCCTGATCCTTATGCCTATGTCCGGAAGTATCCCCATATTTGCTCCCATTGGCTGGAAGCTTCCTGCATTGAACGGATCACTGATATATGCAGACAGAGCGCCTGTCATAGTATAAGCCGGAAGTCTTAGAGGTTCAAGTCCCTTTATCTTTCTTGCAAGCGCTATACCTGCAATAAGACCGCTTGCAGCCGATTCCATATACCCCTCAACGCCGGTCATCTGTCCGGCGAAGAAAATATCACCGTTCTCCCTCATTGAGAAGTCGCTGTTGAGCAGCTGCGGACTGTTTATGAAGGTATTCCTGTGCATAACGCCGAACCGCATGAATTCCGCGTTTTCAAGTCCGGGGATCATTGAGAATACTCTCTTCTGTTCGCCGAATTTCAAGTTTGTCTGGAATCCTACGAGGTTGAACATAGTTCCCTCACGGTTTTCGCGTCTCAGCTGAACGACAGCGTAAGGTCTTCTGCCTGTGCGCGGATCGTCTATGCCTACCGGCTTCATCGGACCGAATCTCATAGTGTCAACACCGCGGCGGGCAAGCTCCTCGATCGGCATACACCCCTCGTAAACGCTGAACGGATGTGTTTCAAAGTCCTTCAGCTGTACCTTCTCGGCATTGATGAGTTCATTGTGGAATGCGAGGTACTCCTCCTTGTTCATCGGACAGTTTATATAATCAGCATCACCTCTGTCGTAGCGCGAGGCAAAAAACACCTTTTCCTTATCAAGACTTTCAAATGTAACTATCGGTGCAGCGGCATCGTAGAAGCTGAGACCTTCGCCGCAAAGCTTCTTTATCTCATCTGCAAGAGCGCCTGATGTAAGAGGTCCGGTAGCGATAACAGTCATACCCTCAGGTATCTCTCTGACTTCACCTTCCACGATCTCTATAAGCGGATGAGAGCGTATCTTTTCAGTAACTGCATCTGAGAATTTTTCCCTGTCGACGGCAAGTGCGCCGCCTGCTTCAACGGAGTTTGCCTTAGCGCACGGAACTGTCAGCGAACCAAGCATTTCCATTTCATATTTAAGAAGTCCGGCAGCAGATTCAAGTCTTGCTGCTTTAAGTGAATTCGAGCATACAAGTTCAGCGAATCCGCTGTATTTATGTGCAGGAGTATACCTCTCCGGCTTCATCTCAAAGAGTCTTACATTTATGCCTTCCTGTGCGAGATGCCATGCAGCCTCGCAGCCTGCAAGACCTGCTCCGATAACATTTACGGAAGCTGTCATTTCTTCAACTCTCTTTCATAGCCGCAGCCCTCGTTCTCACAAACAAGTCTGCCTGATTTTCCGCCCTTCATGAAGAGCGATTTTCCGCAATCCGGACAAATCTCCTTAGTAGGAACGTTCCATGTCATGAAATTACATTCCGGGTAGCCCTCGCATCCATAGAAGCTTCTGCCCTTCTTTGACTTTTTCAGAAGCATCTTTCTTCCGCATCTCGGACAGCTGCCGTCAGTCTCAGTAACGATCTTCTTTGTGTTGCGGCAATCCGGGAATCCCGGGCAGGCAAGGAATTTACCGTACTTGCTGTACTTGATGACCATTTTCCTGCCGCAGTTCTCGCAGACAACGTCTGTTTCCTCATCCGGAACTTTAACGCGCTTGCCGTCCATAGCCTCCTCAGCTTTTTTGAGCGTTTTTGAAAAGTCATCGTAGAACTCATGAAGAGTGCTTACCCAGTCCTTGTTGCCGTGCTCGACTTCATCGAGGTTATTTTCCATTTCCGCAGTAAATTTCGCGTCAACGATCTTCTTGAAGTGATCCTTCATAAGATCGGTGATGACCTCACCGAGATTGGTCGGCTTCAAAGCCTTTCCCTCATGCTCAACGTAGCGGCGTGCTGTGATAGTGGTAATAGTCGGAGCATAGGTACTTGGTCTGCCGATGCCGTTTTCTTCAAGAGCCTTGATAAGTGAAGCCTCTGTAAAACGCGGAGGCGGCTGTGTGAAATGCTGATTTCCGTCGATAGATTTCAGCTTGAGCTTATCATCAGCTTTGAGTTCGGGAAGCATTTTCTTGTTTTCCTCAGCCGAATCAGCCGATTCAACGTAGAGCGTCATGAATCCGTCGAACTTAACTGAATAGCCGGTAGCCCTGAATGTACAGCCGTTCGCTTCGATGTCCGCTGAGACCGTATCGAGCAGAGCGTTAGCCATCTGACTTGCTATGAAGCGCTCCCATACAAGCTTATAGAGTTTATACTGATCGGATGTCAGGCTCTCCTTGACACGCTCCGGAGAGAGTTCCGGAGTTGAAGGACGTATCGCTTCGTGGGCATCCTGAGCGTTGTTCTTTGATTTATATGTTCTCGGTTCGGCAGGGAGATATTCCTTGCCGTAAACAGTACCGATATACTGTGCGGCAGCAGCCTTAGCCTCTTCGGATATACGCAGACTGTCAGTTCTCATGTAAGTGATAAGACCTACTGCGCCTACTCCTGTAACATCCACACCTTCATAGAGCTCCTGTGCAGCCTTCATAGTACGCTTTGCACTGAAGCCGAGCTTACGTGAAGCTTCCTGCTGAAGAGTTGAGGTTATGAACGGCGGTGCAGGCTGCTTCTTAGTAACGCGCTTCTTCACTGTTTTTACGATGTATTCAGCATTTTCAAGTCTTGCAAGAAGACCGTCTGAAGCCGCCTGATCCGGTATCTCAAGCTTTTTGCCGTCAACTGCAACGAGTGAAGCCTCGAATACCTTTCTTGATGAAGGTGCAGTGAATTTAGCGTCGATAGACCAGTATTCCTTCGGTACGAAGCTGCGTATCTCGTTTTCTCTGTCCACGATAAGTCTTACAGCAACGGACTGCACTCTTCCGGCGGAAAGACCTCTTTTTACCTTCTTCCAAAGAAACGGACTAAGCTCGTAGCCCACAAGTCTGTCGAGGATACGTCTTGCCTGCTGAGCGTTCACAAGGTCAACGTCGATGCGGTGAGGATTGCTCATACCGTTTTTAACGCCTGTTTATCAAGTTTCAGCATCTGTGCTATATGCCATGAAATAGCCTCTCCCTCGCGGTCAGGGTCGGTAGCGAGATAAACTTTTCCGCATTTTTTTGCACGTTTTTTCAGTTCCTTGATAACATCCTCTTTGCCCTTCATATCTGTGTACTGAGGAGCAAAGTCATTATCCTTGTCAACACCCATTTTTGACTTAGGCAAGTCTCTGATGTGTCCCATCGAAGCTATTACCTCATAACCAGAGCCGAGGTATTTCTGTATTGTTTTCGCCTTTGCCGGCGACTCTACTATTACTAAATCAGACATCAGCCTGTCTCCTTATCTGCTAATTTCAAACATTTTTCCCGGAAGCGAATCTATTATCCCAAGTATTTCAAGTTCTGTGAGTTCAGTCATAAGCTCGCCCGCATCCATATCAAGCTTCTGTGCGATCACGTCAGCGTGAACTGCGCCCTCCATCAGAAGTTCTGCGATACTCTTCTGCGTTTCGGTAAGTCCTGTCAGATCAGGAACTTTCTTTTCAGGTGCAGACAGCTCTTTTCTCCTCCTGACTGGTGTAACGACAACTCCGGAAGTATCTCCGAACCCTTCCGAGACGTTCGCTCTTGCAAGCATCTCGCGCCGCACTCTCTGCTTATCCTCATCATCAGGAACAAATCCGAATTTGCTCATAATACCGGCAGATTCTGTACGTATCTCGCTGTCGATGCTTCCGCCGATCCTGAAACAGTCAAGAACATCCTGCGGCTCTATCAGCGGCGAAGCGCCGGTTTGCAAAAGATGACAGTTTCCCGAATAGCTTTCGCTCATTATATCAGCCGGCGGCAGACAGAATAACTCTCTGCCCTGATCCAGCGACAGATTCGCCGTTATAAGTGAACCGCTCTTCAGCGAAGCCTCGAAAACTATCGTAACTCTTCCGAGCGCAGCAAGTATCCTGTTCCTGAACGGAAAATGCTGTGAATGAGGCGGAGTTCCGGGCGGATATTCAGAAATAAAAACGCCGCCTGTTTCAAGTATATGATCCCTGTAAGGGAAATTAACACGCGGATAATCCACATCGACTCCGCAGCCAAGCACACAGGCAGAAGGTCTGCCCAGATCAGCAGCCGCAAGCTGTGCGGTTATGTCAGTGCCAACGGCGAACCCGCTTATGATCGTAACACCGTTACGGGCAAGCTCTCCGCATATATATCTTGCAGTCCTGAGAGAATAATCCGAAGCATTTCGCGTTCCGATGGCAGTTACCGTTCTCTTTCCGCTGACGCATCCGATGCTGCCCTTATAATACAATACAGCCGGCGGATTGGCAATATGCCTGAGCTGAGGCGGATACATACTGCTCCCGTAGCTTATAACGCCTATTCCTTTATCTTTACATACTTCAAGCAGTTTTTCAGCGTTTGAAATGTCTGTATTTCTGATATTATCCCGTTCGTAGTCTCTCAGTCTGAGATAACAGGTATCACCGGTGAGGTCATGATAAGCCTCATCGGCAGTCTGATAGAGGTTCATAGCCTCCCAGATACGTCTGCTTCCAACTCCGAAGACCATCGAAAGCCAGAGCCAGTATTTTGTGTCGTTCACTTAAACCATCCCTTAAACACGAGCATATGCTCTACTTTCTGAGTTCCCACATGAGTATTCCGGCAGCCATTGCGGCATTGAGCGAATTTATGCTGCCGTTCATAGGTATAATAATGCGTCTGCTGCACTTCTCAGCTATCTCATGCGGCAGACCGTTCCCCTCATTTCCGATGAAAACCGCCTGTTTTCCGGTGAATACACATTCGGTAACCGGAACTGCATCGCTGTCGATGACCGCAGCAGAGGTCTGAACGCTGTTTTGTTCAAGCAGAGCAAAAAGATTCTCCGAGTCATTTTCGATCATAATATCAGTCCTGAATACCGAGCCCATAGTTGAGCGTATTACTTTAGGACTGTAAAGATCGCAGCTTCCGGAGAGGATGATACCGTCCATACCGAGAGCATCAGCGGTACGTATCACCATGCCTACATTTCCCGGATCCTGAAGCCCGAAAAGCACGACATATCTGCCGTTTTCCTTAAAAGTCATCCTGCGTTCAACAGGGATGCGGCATATCGCAAACACGCCCTGAGTTTTTTCGGTTGAAGCTATTTTGTTTCCAAGTTCATTTGAAATTACGGTAGTCCGTGTATTTCTCAAATCAGCCTGAAAAAACGTATCCCCAAACTTCTCATAAGCCTGCTTAGTAATGATAATATGTTCAAGGCCGCTGTCCTCGCGCAGAGCGTCCTCGACTATACGCAGGCCTTCCAACACGAATAAGCCGTACTCAAACCTTTCTTTTTTTGATGAAGAAAGCTTCTGATACAGCTTGATGACAGGATTATCCTTTGAAGTTATGATATTATCCAATATATTAATCACCCCCGTCGAGAGGTCAATTCAAAGACAGGCTCAGCCTGTCGTTTTTACAAGAAAACACGCTCTTTAATATTAAGGAGCGTGTTTTTTGATTCAGAATTAAAGAGCAGCCTTAGCCTTCTCAGCGATTGCTGTGAAACCAGCAGCATCGTTGATTGCGATCTCGGAGAGCATCTTTCTGTTAAGAGTGATGCCAGCCTTCTTGCAGCCGTTCATAAATGTAGAATAGTTGAGACCATTGAGCTTAGCAGCAGCTGAAATTCTTGTGATCCAGAGCTGTCTGAACTGTCTCTTCTTCTGCTTTCTTCCGATGTAAGCATAGTTGCCTGACTTCATTACAGCCTGCTTAGCCATCTTGAAGTGCTTGCTCTTTGCGCCGAAATATCCCTTAGCAAGCTTTAAAGTCTTATTTCTTCTCTTACGAGTCATCATTGCACCTTTAATACGTGCCATAGTCTTATACCTCCAGAATAAAAATTACGGTTGATGTTCAGGCGGAAACCGCCAACAGATTAAAGATAAGGAACGAGCTTCTTGATTGTAGGTGCATTTGTGCAGTCAGCAACACCTGCGTTACGAGCGATTCTCTTACGCTTTGTATCCTTCTGAGTAAGTCTGTGTCTCTTGTTGGTGTGCTGGTATTTAACCTTACCGCTTCCTGTAATCTTAAAACGCTTCTTAGCGCCTGAGTGAGTTTTAACCTTAACCTTTGCCATTTTATGATCCTCCTTACTTGGCAGCCTTAGGTGAAACGAACATAACTATGCTGCGTCCTTCCATTTTGGCTGGCTTTTCAACAGTGCCGACAGCCGAAACTGCTTCTTTGAATCGATCCAGCAGCTCGTTGCCGAGTTCCGGATGGGCGATTGCTCTTTTGCGGAATCTTACTGAGACCTTTAGCTTATCGCCGCTTTGCAGGAATTTAACAGCCTGATTGACTTTAGTTTCAAAATCGTGGGTATCTATCATTGAGAACATTCTGATCTCCTTAATAGAAACGACCTTCTGATTTTTTCTTGCTTCTTTCTCACGTTTTGCCTGCTCGAAGCAATACTTTCCATAGTCCATTATGCGGCATACGGGCGGTGTTGCCTGCGGAGCGATCTTAACGAGGTCAAGTTCCTGATCAAAAGCGATCTGCTGAGCCTCTTTGGCGGATAATACGCCGAGTTTGTTTCCGTCAGCGTCGATTACGAGAACTTCCTTGTCTCTTATCTCTTCGTTGATCTGCAGTTCCTGTTTGCTAATCGTCAAGCACCTCCAACTAATAAAATAAAAACAAAAATGAGTGCAGATAACATATGCACTCACCAATACACTAACAGCAGCCGGGACTGTCCGTTCCGGAACCATTTCATATTGACCGTTTAAGCGAAGCCTTACGGTGAGAACGCATAGTTCTGCTTTGTTTACCTTAATATATTACAACATATTTCCAAGTTTGTCAATAGCGGCTCGTAATTTTGGCGATATGCACAACTATTCAATCGAATACGCTTTTTATTTTATCCCAAAGAGCGAATCTGACACGGTATTTTGCAGGTTTTCGCAGGACATCGAGCTCGCGGTCTGTGAAAAATTCCTCTTCCTTCTCTTTGTCGTCCACGACTGTGCAGGCAGCCGGTATACACAAGGGCGGATACATTACGCACCACCAGTTATGTCCCCTTGCTTCCCCTATCGTGATACGCAGAGCCCGGTATTCGCCGGCAGGCATGGTAATATCGCCATAGGTACGCTCATCAAAAACGACATCTGTCACCTCCGCCCTTACACTGTCTGAACACCCCTGCGAACGCAGCGTTTCGGCGGCTATTCTCTCTATTTCGGGAAGCTTCTTCTGAACAGCCGATTCAGCTTCCGAAAGGTCAGAAGCATCTGCGAACAGCTCATCACTGCGGGCAAGAAGTGCATCGCGGACGGTCAGCTTCAGCCGCTGATCCTCTTCTGTGTCGGAATTTGCTATTATATGCAATCTTAACACACTCCCACGCAGCTTGTCAAGTCTTCTGCCATCGCCGATAAATGAGCCGATGTTAGAAATAAGTAATGAAATGATAAGTCCAGCCGGAAGAATAATATGCGAATAATGTTTCAAAAGTCATCACCTCTGCAATAATTATTGGAAAACTTTCCAGACAATATACAAAAGGTATTTTTTTATTTTCTGATTCGTACTTGTTTTTCCGCATTATATCAAATTTGTTCATATACTATTCATATTGTGCTCGATATGTATATCATATACCCACAAATTTATGAATTATTCCAAAAATTACGTGAATACGTACTTTTTTTATTTTTTCGCTTTATTTTTTCAAGTGGATATGCTATAATATTAATAAGTATAGAAAGAGACGGCAATGCACATATTGTCTCTCATTCAGACGCTTATTCACAACATCAACGAAAATTTAAGGAAGGGAATTTATTATCATGGAGAAAAAATCATGGGGAAAACGATTCCTGGGCTCTGCTTCGGCGGCTGTAATGGCTGTTACAAGCTTCATGCCCGGACTTTCCATGCGCGCGGGTGCCGACGACATCGGTTCGGACGGTCTGCCCAATATGAAAGTCCCCTATGAGGAATCAATATGGTACAGAGGAAATCCTCTCGGCGTTGCCGGAGATTTCCACGTTGTCGCTTTCGACAGCTTCACAGATAATAACCACGTCAACGGTAACGTTGCAACTCCACATCTCATTATCGGCGAAAACGGTGTCGGACCATCTCCGAACCAGTACGTCGGCAGACTTGTAAACGTTGTTTCAGATGAGCTTGAAACACACAACCAGAAGAATGAATTCATAATGAATATGCTGCCGGATCTCGTTATGCCGGCAGATTATGAGCTTTATTCTTCAACCGGCAAAAAACTGAAATACCCTACGGATGCTGCAAATATGATCATCTATAAAGGTTCTAAGGATTCCGGCGCTGAAAGCTTCAACTTCGGCGTTCAGAACGAAATAAGAAAAGAGCCTTACAATGTTGATTCCTATTTCGCGCATTTCTCAGACACCTTTATGGATTTCGATGCCATAAAGCAGGAATATAAGACCAAATCCGCTGAATTTGCAGCAAAGGACACTAACGTCGATTTTGAATTCCAGCACGACAGTGAATACTACCACAAGCTTACTATCAATCTTAACGATTCAGGAGAAAACATCTATAATCTCAGTATTGATGATTTCATTCAGCCTAACGCTGAAATCAACCCTAAAACAGGCGAAAGCATTGAATTCGGTGAGATCGAGATCAATAACATCAACGCCGTAAAACAGGAATTCAACGATTACAAGGGTAATCCCGTAAGCGGCTTTACCTACGCTGAAGACCAATATCTCATACTCAATATCAACCTCGAAGGTCACTCCGCTGCATCATTCGCCCCTTCAAAGGTAACCTACAATACCAAGTACGGCGATCTTAACCAGAATATCCTCGCTTCTGTAATTGCTCCTGATACCGATCTGCACCTCTATGCTTCAAACGGTACCTTCATCGGCGATACAGTAACGACCGAACGTGAAACTCATATGGCATTCTTCCTTGAACCTATGAGCGATACCAGCAAAACATCAGTAACAGCCCAAAAGATATGGAAAGATGATAAGGATCATTCCGATGATTCCGTTGAGATCGAACTCTACCGTGCTATCAAGGCTGATATTAACACGGAAGAACTTCCCGAACTCGCAGAACAGGCTAAAAAAGAATGGGAAAGCAACAAGCAGGCTGAGGAAAGCAGATTTGCTGTTGAAAGTGCTGCTCTCATAAATGCTTATGAATCCAAGCTGGACTGGAATAATATACCGCCGGATACAATGTTCAAATTCATTGATGCGAACGATTACGAAAAAGGCGTTGCTTATCCAAGTCCGGATCACGTTCTTCAGAGAACTAAGGGTTCAAACGATAATCCTTATATAAGCATAACTAATATTGAAGGTTCATCCGGACGTATGCTCTCTTCAAATCTTGATGAAGGCGAGTACAGATTTGTTTCAGAAACCTACAACTACATAACAAACACAAGCACACAAAACGACATCTTCTCGTTCAGAGTGTCGGATGGCGCTGTCATCCAGATAGACGACTTTTCAGCAGTTCAGCCGAAGCATTCAGTTCCTCATGTTGAACTCATCGACACTCAGGTGCTTAACGAAGATAACAGCTGGAATTACAAATGGCCTGAACTCCAGAGATTCAACAGCGACAACTTCGTTACATACTACTACATTTATGAAAAAAATGTTCCGGATGGCTACTCAGTATCCTATAACGGAAATGGTACTACCAGCCTTAATCCTATAATTCAGGTAATCAATGATAAGCTTCCTGAAACAACATCATCAACGACAACAACAACTACTACAACAACTACTACAACTACTACCACAACTCTTGCCATAGTAAATATCGACAAGCGCGATCTCGACACCGGCGACGAAGTTCCTGGTGCTACACTCAGACTTACCGGCGTTGATAAGGACAACAAGGCAATCGAATTTACTAAGGGCGTACTCGAAACTGCTTCCTCTGACCAGGTGATAAAGGACAGCGGCGAATACCTCGAATGGAAGTCCGGTGACAAGCCTTCAACAGTTACTCTCACAGACGGTACATACACCCTTGAAGAAGTAACACCTCCGGACGGCTATCAGACCGCAACCAACATCAAATTTACAGTTGAAAACGGTAAGGTAGTTTCGATTGACGAGATTGAATCAGATTCAAATGACTTAACAATGCTCGATGCTAAGATTCCACCTGCAAAGGTAAGCATCGACAAGCGCGACTTAGACACCGGCGATGAAGTTCCGGGTGCTACACTCAGACTTACCGGCGTTGATAAGGATAACAAGACTATAAACTTCACAAAGGGCGTACTCGAAACAGCTTCCTCCGATCAGATCGTCAAGGACAGCGGCGAATACCTCGAATGGAAGTCCGGTGACAAGCCTTCAACAGTTACTCTCACAGACGGTACTTACACCCT